>NZ_JBSGCA010000009.1:0-172668 GCF_053601535.1 Nocardia sp. NPDC004718 | reverse complement strand
CCGCACCATACGGCGAAGCCGTGGACGGTGTCGACGCTGCGTGCTTCCGCACGAGCCAGCGCCCGCACTGTCTCGTGCACCATTGGATTCCAGCGAGTCTGCGCCGGGGCGATCGCTTTCGCGGTCAGTAGCGCATCCAAAGCGCGTGTGCGGTCTCCATGCAGGAGGTATGCGCGTGACAGGTCGATGTAGTGATGACCCGCGCGCTCCTTCGGTGTGCCATCCGGGATGACCAGCGACCGTGCCCGGTTGAGGGCTTCGGTGCCGTCCATGCTCTCCACGGCAAGTGCCACCGACCAGATTTCGACGTTCGTCGGTCCGAACGACAGGATGACGTCGCGATCGTCACCGAGGCGCAGCGCGGTCTCCCGGGCCTCCGCCAAGTGCTCGTTGGCAAGGTCGCGTTTGCCGGAGCGCGACGCGGCTAGCCCGGATTGCAGGTGCAGGCCGCCCCAGGCGATGAGGTCGTGGCGGTGTCCGGCACCGAGGCGGGGTTCGATGCCGGCCCGGCAGCGCTCCAAGAATCTGAGGGCGGCGGTCCAGTCGCCGCCGGAGGTGAGAAGCGCCGCACGGTGGAATTGACCGGTGGCGATCCACAGTTCGTTACCGGACTCGGCGGCTGCCCATGCGAGCCGATCGACGGCCACGGCGGCGAGGTCGCAATACCCGAGTTTGTGGGCGAGGCTGTGCGCGGAGTAGTACAGCTCGCACAGCAGAACGAGCGCTTGATCCCGCTCCCGGCGGCTGGTGCGGTGCACCGCAGCGCGTACCTCACCGAGCAGCGGTGGCAGAGAGTGGCCGAGTTTGTGGAATGACGCGGCACGGCGATATCGGCACACCTGCTCGACGTCGGCCTTGATCTGTCCGAAAGGGCGCACGTGAGAAACGTTGTCGTTATCCAGATCGTAAGCGGCCAGCTCATTTCGCAGCACCCGACTGCTGCGTGTACCTCGGTGTCGGGGCCAGGTGCAGGTGGATACGGCTGTCCAGTCAGGTCGGCAACACTGACCCGGAGGGCCTTGGACACGGCTCCGAGAAACGCCGGCGATGCGGGGGCCGTCCGTTGCTCGACCGCACGAACAATTCCGACGGAGAGGTTCGTTTTCTCCGCCAGTGCCTTCTGTGTCAGGCCGGCGAGCTTCTGGGCTTGGGCCACGCGTGCTGCGATTGCGGCGCGGTCATCCATTTCGCTCACCTTTCCATTCAACGACATCCGTTCGTACCGGAGTACTAAAAAGCTTGATACTTCGCGGGCTGTGTTGGGTCCAGAGTCGTAGCCAAGCCCCGGCGGTGGGTGAAGCCCTTACCTGATCAGGGCACACCATCGGCGTCCATGACGTCGTTGGGGGGTGACGAAAGCCCCTGGCGCCGGGTGCTTTCCATTCGACGAGAAGGGGATCGCTGCGGGATGGGAGAGGGTGACGAGGTCCGGCTGTCGAGGATCGGACAGTGGGAAACCACCGATGGCACACCGTACGGGCCGTTGGCGCGGGTGCGATGCCCAGGAACCCAGCACTGCCTACAGCTAGCGCCGCTCGAGAACGGGCGGCTCGGGCAGCATGTCCGCAACATTCCCGGCCCGTGCGGGTGGGTGGGGACCGTGATCGTGGATGACCGCCACGACGTCCCCCGCGAATACTTGATCAACCTCGCTCCAGTCACCGGGATAGACCGGCGGCGGTGGCGTGGCGGGGGCCGCGATGAATAGGTCGGCACCAGTTCTCGCCGACGCCCCCACGACAATTCTGGAGACTCCTGTGGTCCGGTGCCGGTTCTACCGGAACGTGTGCGGGCTGCCCGCACGCATCGATCCGGAATTGGGCCGTATCTTCCTGCCATCGGGGAGCTTTGGTGCGATCACGGTGCCTGCGCAGCTCGGCGCGACGGTGAAGATTCGCATGGCGAAGCTCGGCGACCCTGCCGGGCCGATCATCTCCCATCCGCGTTCGAAGCGGTGGACGTTCCTGGTGCGGCCGGACATCCCGGCCGATATGCCGCTGTTCTCGGAGTTGTTCCGGCTGAACGCGACTTTCGCTCGGATCGGTGCGCAGATCGCGTTGCCGTCGCCTGCCGATGGTGTGGGCGACCGGTTCCGGGTGTGGGCGCAGGCTCCGAGCGACTCGTACCGGCCGTCGGCGCTAGCGGTACTAGGCGCTATCCGGGACTGCGTCCGGACTGCGCTATATCCGGAAACCCCGTTACGGAGGAAATCATGACCATCGTTACCGCCATCCGCGCCGCCGTGCTCACCAGTGTGCTGGTGGCCGGCACGGTCGACATCGCCAACGCCGAACCCACCCCCGCCGCGAAGGACGAGATCGTGTGCTTCCCACACGCCATCGAGCCGTGGAAGACCGACCACGGCTCGATGGCCCCGATCAACTTCGGGTTCAAAGTGCACTGCACCGGTCGACCGGAGATGCGCAGCGTCACCACCAAGCTGTGGCGTTACGATGCTGCCGACGGGAAGTGGTACAAGCACGCCGAACGGATTGACACCTCCACAACCCCCGACGTGGAAGTGCTGTATTCGGCGTCTTGCTCGTCGGCGGGAATCCTTTACGGATTCCACACGGAAGTGAAACTGACCGCGGTGCACGGGACCTGGGACGACGGCGGCGACGACAGCGCCACCACCTCCGCGATCTGCTGACTCGGCAGGGAAGGGCACAGCCGATGGACACACTGGACCATCCAGCGGTCGTCGTGGCGCTCGATGCCCTCGCGGCAGCTGACCGGGACCTTGCACCGGTCAGCGCCGTCGTGCGTGACGACTTGGTCGCTGTCGTCATCGATGGCCACAAGGGCCGCTACATCGCGTTCGTCCATCCCGACGGCGACCAGTGGACCACCAGGGGAACAGTGATCGGTGCACCGCGACCGGTCGGGCCTCGGCACGAGCACACCCCCGCCTGGGAGGCGTTGCAACGACGCGGCACCCGGTTCCGGCCCGAGACCGCCGACCCGTCTGGCTCCGGCTGGTTCGCGGTGATCGGCCGCGCCGCCCGTGACGCGGTCATCCTGTCGGTTACCTCCACGCTGGACGAGTGCGTCGTGCCGATCGGCGCGGACGGTCTCGCGTTCGCTGTCGTCCGCGCGCTCGGCAGCGAAACACCCCACGTTACCGTGACCACCCGCGACGGGCGGGTGGTCACGGCCGGGCCGCTCGCGGCCTGACCAGGAGCCACCCGCCAGCGACAACGCGTCAGGATGCCGCGTCGAATCCGGCGCGCAGGTCGGCGAGGATGTCGTCGATTCCCTCGATGCCGACGGCGAGCCGGACCAGGCCGGGGGTGACGCCCGCGGCCAGCTGTTCTTCGGGGGTCAGCTGCGAGTGGGTGGTGGAGGCCGGGTGGATCACCAGCGAGCGGACGTCGCCGATGTTGGCCACGTGGCTGTGCAGGCGCAGCACCTCGACGAACCGCTTGCCCGCGTCGACGCCGCCCGCCAGCTCGAAGCCGATCACCGCGCCGGCGCCCTTGGGCGCGAGGGCGCGGCCCCGCTCGTACCACGGCGACGACGGCAGGCCCGCGTAGGACACCGAGGTGACTTCCGAACGGGTGGTGAGGAATTCGGCCACGGCCTGCGCGTTCTGCACGTGCCGCTCGATCCGCAGGCTCAGCGTCTCCAGGCCCTGGCTGATCAGGAACGCGTTGAACGGCGAGACCGCCGAGCCGAGGTCGCGCAGCAGTTGCACGCGCGCCTTCAGCGCGTAGGCGGGCGCGCCGAGTTCGGCGTACACGACACCGTGGTAGCTCGGGTCGGGTTCGGTGAAGCCGGGGAAGCGGCCGCCGGTCCAGTCAAACTTGCCGCCGTCCACGATCACGCCCGCGATGGCCGCGCCGTGTCCGCCGAGGTATTTGGTGGCCGAGTGCACGACGATGTCGGCGCCGTGGGCCAGCGGCTGGATCAGGTACGGCGTGGCGACGGTGTTGTCCACGATCAAGGGCACACCGTTGTCGTGGGCGACGCCCGCGATCCCCGGGATGTCGAGGATGTGGTTCTGCGGGTTGGAGATCGTCTCGCCGTACAGCGCCTTGGTGTTCGGGCGGATGGCGGCTTTCCACTGCTCGAGGTCGTCGGGGTCGTCGACGAAGGAGACCTCGATGCCGAGCTTGGGCAGCGAGTAGTGGAAGAGGTTGTAGGTGCCGCCGTAGAGCCGGGGGCTGGACACGATGTGGTCGCCCGCTCCGGCGATGTTGAGGATCGCGAAGGTCTCCGCGGCCTGCCCGGAGGCCAGCAGCAGAGCGGCCACGCCGCCTTCCAGGGCGGCGATGCGCTGCTCCACCGCGTCCTGGGTCGGGTTCATGATCCGGGTGTAGATGTTGCCGGGCTCGGCCAAGCCGAACAGCGCCGCCGCGTGCGCGGTGTCGCGGAAGGTGTAGGAGGTGGTCTGGTAGATCGGCAGGGCACGCGCGTTGGTCGTGCCGTCCGGAATCTGTCCGACGTGGATCTGCTTCGTCTCGAAGCTCCAGTTCTGGGACAGGTCGGGTTCGGTCATCGGGAAGGTCCTCCTTCTGGTGAGTGATCGAGCTGGTTGGGACGGCGGCTAATCGGTGATCAGCCTGGTGTCGACCGGAGTGCGCCCGGTCGTGAGGTCCAGTACCGGGCAGTGCGCGTCGACGGCCCGCTGGAGTTCGGCATAGCGCTGCTCGGTCTCGGGCCCGCTGAGGCGGACGGTCACCCGCACCGCCTGGAAGCCGGGGCGAACGTTTTCATCCAAGCCGAAGAACCCGCGCACGTCGAGATCGCCTTCGGCGCTCACCGCCAGTTCGTCGATCGTGATGCCGAGGCGCTGGGCCCAGAACCGATAGGTCACCACCTGACAGGCGATGAGCGACGCGAGGTACACCTCGACCGGATTGGGCGCGGTGTCCGCGCCGCCGAGCGCGGGCGGTTCGTCCACGCGCACGGTGTGTCGGCCGAGGCTGATCGCGCTGCCCACCGTCCCCTCCGGAATCCCGGAGGCACGGAACACCACCAGCGCGTTCGCCGGGTCGTCGGCGACCGCCTTCGCCGTCGCGTCGGCGATGTCGTTGAGCGGGGTGCCCACATCAGTTGTCATGTCCACTGACGCTAGAAACCGCAGGGGGCGACGGCGATAGTTACATTCGGACTGAGTGCAAGGATGGTGCGCGGTCCTGCGTCAGTCCGCGGGTTCGCTCTCCGGTTCCCGCGGTGGCGCGGTGGCCGCGTCGATCTGCTCGCCGAGGTAACGCAGGACCACCGCGGCGATCGCGACGACCGGCACGGCCAGGAACGCGCCGACGATCCCGTAGAGCGAGCCGCCCGCCGTGACCGCCAGCAGCACGATGACCGCGTGCAACTGCATGCTGCGGCTCTGCAACACCGGTTGCAGCACGTTGCCCTCCAGTTGCTGCACGGCCACGACGATGCCGAGCACGATCAGCGCGGTGACGAAGCCGTTGCCCACCAGCGCGACCAGCACCGCGAGGGCGCCCGCGACGAACGCGCCGACCATCGGCACGAATCCGCCGAGGAAGGTGATCACCGCGAGCACCAACGCCAGCGGCACCCCGAGGATGACCAGACCGGCGCCGATGAGCACCGCGTCGACCAGGCTGACCAGCGCCTGGGTCCGGATGAACCCGCCGAGCACGACCCAGATCCGGCTGAGCACCTCTTCCAGGTGCCTGCCGCCGCGGCTGCCGGAGACGCTGTGCAGCCAGGGCAGGAAACGCGGCCCGTCCTTGACGAAGAAGAAGCTCAGTACCAGCACGAGGAACAGGGTGATCAGCGCCGACGTCGCGGTGGTCACGCCGCTGAATACGCCGGTGGCGATCTGCGCGGAACTCGACTGCAACCGTGACACGATGGCGTCGACCGCGGAATTCAGCTGCTCTTCGCGGATTCGCAACGGCGGCCCCTGCAACCAGTCGCGCACCTGGTTGACGCCCGCGCTCGCCTTGTCGGCCAGTTCCGGGACCTGGTCGACCACCGAGGGCACGATCAGCGCGATCACACCGGCCAGCACACCGAGGAAACCGAGCACCGCGAGCGAGGCCGCCGCGGCGGGCGGCAAGCCGCGGGCGGTGAGCCAGCGCACCGGCGGCCACAGCACGGTGGCGATCACGATCGCCAGCGCCACCGGCAGGATCACCACCCACAGCCGGGCGACCACGAAGCCGAGCACCCACGCGCCCGCCGCGATCGCGACGATGCACAGCGCCCACTTGGCCAGCCACAGCAGGCCCACACCGATGACATCACCGCGATCACGCGGTGTGAGTTCGTCCGGTTTGTCGCTTTTGCTGCGTTCGCTCACCGGCCCAGTCTGGCACGCGCCACGAGATCGAGCGGGACTCGTGATCAGGCGACGCGGTCGATTCCGGGTCCTGTGCGCACTGGAGTCGCGGTTTGGCCCCGGCATCCCCGGTCATCACCTGAGCAAGTCATCGGAAGGGTGGTTGCCGTGCGGTGTGTGGTGTTCGGAGCGACCGGCTACATCGGCGGACGACTGGTGCCGGAGTTGCTGCGCGCGGGTCACTCGGTTCGCGTGCTGGCACGCACACCCGGCAAGCTCGCCGAGGCGCCCTGGCGCGACCGCGTCGAGGTGGTGGCGGGCGACGTGACCTCGGCCGCCGACGTGCGCGACGCGCTGGCGGGGCAGGAGGTGCTGTACTACCTGGTCCATTCGCTGACCCGCGCCGACTTCGACACGGTGGACCGGGAGGCCGCCACGCTGGTCGCGGCCGAGGCGGCGCACGCGGGGCTGACCAGGATCGTCTACTTGGGCGGCATCGTCCCGGGTGCGCAGCGGCTGTCGCGGCACCTGGCCTCCCGCACCGAAGTCGGCGAGATCCTGCAGGCGGGCGCGGTACCCGCCCTGGTGCTGCGGGCCGCGGTGATCATCGGTTCCGGCTCGGCCAGTTTCGAAATGCTGCGCTATCTGACCGAGCGTCTGCCGCTGATGGTCACCCCGCGCTGGGTGCGCAACCGGATCCAGCCGATCGCGGTGCGTGACGTGCTGTATTACCTGACGCAGGCGGCGACGCTGCCCGAAGGCGCGGGCGGCGCGTTCGACATCGGCGGCCCGGACGTGCTGACCTACGTGCAGATGATGCGCGCCTACGCCGAAGTGGCCCAGCTGCCGCGACGGCTGATCGTGCCGGTGCCGGTGCTGACGCCGTGGTTGTCGGCGCAGTGGGTGAATCTGGTGACCCCGGTGCCGCGCGCGATCGCCGTTCCGCTCATGGAGTCGCTGATCAACGACGTGGTCTGCCGCGACCACGCGATCGCGGGCCTCATCCCGGACCCACCGGACGGACCGACCGGTTACCGCAGAGCAGTGGCGTTGGCGCTGCAGAAGATTCGCGATCTGGACGTACCGACCAGGTGGTCGGACGCCCATCCGCCGGGCGCGCCGTCGGACCCGCTGCCCACCGACCCGGCGTGGTCGGGCGGGTCGCTGTACCGGGACGTGCGCGAACGCCACACCGATGCCGACCCCGCCACGCTGTGGCGGGTGATCGAGGCTATCGGGGGCGAGCACGGCTGGTATTCCTTCCCGCTGGCCTGGTCGCTGCGCGGTTGGATCGACCGGCTCGCCGGCGGCGTCGGTCTCGGCCGTGGCCGCCGCGATCCACACCGGCTGCACGAAGGGGAGGCGTTGGATTGGTGGCGGGTGGAGCGGATCGAACGACCTCGGACGCTGCGCCTGCGCGCCGAGATGCGGGTACCGGGACGGGCGTGGCTCGAGCTCGCGGTCGAGCCGGACGGTCCGGGCGCCACCTACCGCCAGTGCGCGGTGTTCGAACCGCACGGGCTGGCCGGGCATCTGTACTGGAAATCCATCGCGCCGTTCCACGCGGTTATCTTCGGCGGGATGGCGCGCAATATCACCGGCGCTGCGGAATCTTCCCGCGCCCGGTGACGCGGTCCGTCCGATCCCCGGCTATCCGGTGGCGGGGGACGCCACCGCCGCGGCGATCAGCGGCCACGAGTTGTGCAGGTCCTCTTGCCAGTAGCCCCAGGAGTGCGTGCCGGAGGTGCGGAAGTCGAACGTCGCGGGGATGTTCAATGCACGCAATCGGTCGCTCAGGTCGTGAGCGCACTGGTTGATGATCGCCTCCAGGAAGCCGCCGGTGACGAGCTGGCTGACCAGTTTGTCGCGATTGCCGTCGATGCCGGGCCCGTCGGGCCGGTCGAACGGTCCGGGTGCGCCGGTGCCGGTGGAGACGTAGATGGCAGTGCCGCGCAGTTGATCCGCGTGCAGGTACGGGTCGTTGGCGGCCCATCGGGCATCGGTGGGCGGGCCCCACATGTTGAGGGCGTTGCCGCGCCAGCGGGTGACGACGGCGGCGACCATGGCTTGGCCTTGCGGATCGCTGGTGCGGACGCACCCGCTGTAGGAGCCGACGGCTCGATAGAGCCCGGGGGCGTTGAGGGCGAGCTGGAATACCGAGGTGGCCGCCATGGAGATTCCGGCGACGGCGTTGGCGCCGTTGCCGGCGAAAGTGGCATCGATCAGCGGCGGCAGTTCTCTGGTGAGAAATGTCGTCCAGCGTTGCCTGCCCAGTACCGGGTCGTCCGCCCGCCAATCCGCGAAATAACTTCCCTCGCCGCCCATGGGCACGACGACATTCACTTGTTTGTCCCGGAAGAAATCCTCGATATCGGTCCGATCGGTCCAGTTGCTTCCTTCCGAGCCGCCGCTGGCTCCGTTGAGCAGATACAGCGTCGGCGCGGGTGCCGAAATATCCGGTGCGCGGATGACTTTCACCGGGATCGTGGTGCCCATCGCGGCGGAATGGATCCGCACGTCGGTCAGCCGACCGGTGCCAGGTTCGATGCCGACCACTCGGGCGTCATCCGCGGTCACCGTGTCCGGCGTCTGGGCCGTAGGTTCCGCTGTCGCCGCAGGCCAGGCCGGTGACAGCAGTGTCGCGGCGAGCGCGACGGCGATCGAGGTGATGATCGCGCCTGGCCTGCCTGTCGTTCGTGCCCGCACGCAAGACCTCCGAACCCGCTTCGTGCACCGTAGTCGTGGCGAAAGTAGGGCGCGGCCACGTTGCCCGGCAAGCGCTCGCGAGCATTCTTGGGAAACTCGACGAGCCGCCCGCGTCGCCTGCTGGTGGTGGTCACAAGATTCCGTGCCAACCATGGTCGTCGGATGATCGAAGTCGTTAACTTTCATGGGGGTTCAGCCGAGGATTTCTCCTCGCCGGTACGAATCGAGAACACCTGTGGTCAATTTCGGTTTCATCGACGAATGGCATCCCGCCGCGGGAAAGCTCACCAGCTGGCGCGCGGCGCCGGAATCGCTCGCCGCGGCGCGCCGCGCCCCGTCGCATCCGGCGCCGCCGTCGCATCAGCAGGAGGAATACCTGCGCGCCACGTACCGCAATGCCGATGCGGGCTTCCGCGTTTCGCGGGTGTGCATGCTCGCGTTCACGATTCCCGGCGCCCCGGACCATGCCGCGCTCACGCGCACGATCGACGCTTTCCTGCGCAGGCACGACACGTTCTGGAGCTGGTTCGTCCGCACCCCGGAGGACCGGGTGGAGCGCCGGGTACTCGACCCGGCGGACATCCGGATGGTGCCTATCGAACACGGCGTACACACCGAAAGCGACACCATCCGAGCGCACGTCTTCGCCGAGACGCCCGGCCCGCTGGACTGGGACTGCTTCAGTTTCGGCGTGATCGAGCACGCGGAGTCGTTCACGATGTACGCGGCGGTTGATCACCTGCACACCGACGGTGTGGCACAAGCACTGTCGTGCGTGGACCTGCTGACGCTCTACGGCAGCGAATTGTCCGGCGGCAGCCTGACTCCCGCGCCGGTGACCGGCCACATCGCGTACTGCGCGCGCGAGCGCCGCCACAGCGCCGAGCTGACCGCCGACTCACCGCAGATCTCCGTCTGGCTGGATCTGCTGCGGCGCAACGGCGGTGACGTGCCCGGTTTCCCGGTGGACCTGCGGGTCGACGGAGGCCAGCACGTCCGGGGCGCGCAGGTGACCACCGTCCTCATCGACGAACCGGGTGCGCTGCGCTTCGAGGAGGCCTGCCGGGCGCACGACGGCCGGTTCACCGGCGGACTGTTCGCCGCGGCCGCGCTCGCGGAGATCGAACTGGCGGGTGGCGACTGGTATTTCGGTCTCACGCCGGTGAACACGCGCCGCACCGACGGCGAGGCCGCCTCGGTCGGGTGGTACACGAATTTGATCCCGGTGGCCTTCTCGGTGGGCGCCGGGCAGTCGTTCGCGGAAGTGGTAGCGGCGGCGCAGCAGGCATATGACCAGGGCAAAGATCTGACCGACGTGTCCCTGCACCGGGCACTGCAACTGGCGCCGCCCGAGCTCGGTATCCGAACTCGGCCGGGTTGGAACGCACGCATGCTGTCCTACCTGGACATTCGCAAGATGGCGGGCGTCGAGATGTTCGACAAGATCGACGGCGGCATGTTCGCCAACCGCGGCAGTTCGCGCGAGGTCTACATCTGGATCAACAGGTTCACCGACGTCACCACCCTCAGCCTGCTGTTCCCCGACACCCCGCAGGCGCACGAGGCGATCGGACGCTACGTCACCGCCATGCAGGCGGTCGTGGCCGACGTCGCCGCGAAAGGCGACCGCGCGGTGCGGGTCGGCGCCCTTCCATGAGTACGCGAGCGAGCATCGCCACCGGCACGCCTTCGGTGGTCGTCGGCCCGGCGGAGTGGGCCGCGCTGGGCGCGTGCCTGCTCGCGGTGTTCATGCAGATGTTGGACATGACGATCGTCAACACCGCTCTGCCGAGCATCGCGAGGGACCTGGCGGCGCCCGGTTCGGCGCAAGTGTTCGTCGTGGCGGGCTACAGCCTGGCCTTCGCGGGCACGCTGATGACCGCCGCGCGGGTCGGGGAGTCGATCGGGCGGCGGCGCGTCTTCCTCGGCGCCATGGCGGCGTTCACCATGGCCTCGGTGTGGTGCGGCCTGGCCCACCTGCCCGGCGAGCTGATCGCGGCGCGCGCTGTCCAGGGCCTGTCCGCCGCCGCGATGTCCGCGCAGGTCATCGCCATCATCAGCGCGGTGTTCCCGAAGGGCAAGCAGCCGTTGGCCTTCGGGTTCTACGGCGCGGCCGCCGGTCTGGCGGCCATCGTGGGGCCGTTGCTCGGCGGCGCGGTCATCGCTTCCGATCCGTTCGGCCTGGGCTGGCGCGCGATCTTCCTGCTGAACGTGCCGCTGTGCGTGCTCGGCTTGCTGCTCGCGCACCGGCATCTGCACGTCGGCGGGCCCCCGACCAGGGAACGGCTGGATGTCGCCGGCGCGCTGCTGGCGAGCAGCGGACTGGTCGCCCTGCTGTATCCGCTCGCGGCCGGACGGGAACAACACTGGCCGCCGCGGCTGTTCGGGCTGCTCGGCGCCGGGCTCGGGCTGCTCGTCGTATTCGTCTGGCATCAGCGCAGGCGGCTGCGGGCCGGGGAAAGCCCGCTGCTGCGGATCGATCTCTTCGCGGACCGGGGCTTCGCGGTCGGCTCCGTGCTCACGCTGCTGTTCTTCGGGATCTTCGCCGCGTTCTTGTTCACCGTGTCGGTGATGGCGCAATCCGGGCTGGGATTCACCGCCTTGCGAACCGGAATCCTGGTTCTGCCCTTCGCGATCGGCGGCGCATGTGGCGCGCTGACCTCGCCGATCCTGGTGGCGAGGCTCGGCGGTCGCGGGCTCACCCTCGGCGTGCTGGTGTTCGCGGTCGCCATCGTGGTCATCGCGTCGACCGTCGATCCCGAGGACGCGGCGATCGATCTGGGGCGGCTCGCCGTCCCGGTGTTCGCCGCCGGAGCCGGGATGGGGCTGTTCGCCGCGCCGCTGCCCGCGGCCATGATGGCGGGCGTCGCGGAACGGGCGACCGGTTCGGCGTCCGGAACGGTGCCGACCGTGCAGCAGATCGGCAGTTCGCTGGGCGTGGCGGTACTCGGCGCGCTGTTCTTCCGCCGGGTCGACGCCGACACCGACCTCGGCGTCGGTCACGCGAAAGCCGTTCTGGCGGCATCGCTGACGAACTCCCCGGCGACGACCGCCCAGCGCGACGGTGTCGTCACGTTGTTCGCCGACTGCGCCGAATCGGCGCTGCGTTCACCCACCCCGCACCTCGACGCGCATACCTGTCCCGGCGCGGGGTCCGACCTGGCCGGACAGATCGCCGCCGCGCACACCTTCCTCGCCGCCTGCGTCACTGTGCTGTGGGTGGTCGCGGCGACCGCGCTGGTGCTCGTCGTGCTCAGTCTCGCGCTGCCGTCGCGGAACGGGGAGCCACGGTGACGGCAACCGGCGTGCTCGAGCCGGCATGCGGTGCCGGGCGGGGCGCCCCTGGCCGATCGGCCGCCGATGGCCACGCTGACCGGCACCGGTAACCGCTGACGGCGATATCGAATTCGGCGGCGGGTGAACCGGTATCGCCGCGGCGAACACACCGCATCCGGCCCGGGCCGGCCTTACCCTGATCCCGGTGGCGATTGCGGAGTGACGACGGCTGGGAGTCTCGATGGGCGCGGCATTGGTCAAAGGTCAGAACGGTGTGCTGGACCTGGCTCACGTACTGGTGTCGGTGCGCACCGAGGCGGCGGTCGATGTGTCGGCGCTCCTGGTGACCGAAGCGGGGCGCGTGCGATCCGACGCGGATTTCGTGTTCTTCAACCAGCCCAGCGCGCCCGGTGTCTCGCTGGCGGCGGGAACGCCCGGAGTGCTGTCGGTTTCGCTGGGTGATCTGCCCGCGGACGTCGCCCAGTTGCGTGCGGTGCTCACCCTCGACGATCCGGCGCAGACCTTCGGCCGGTTCGCGCCGCCGGTCGCCACGGTCGCCGACCCCGCGGGAAACGTTCTGTACGAGTACCGCATCGAAGGGTTGAGCAGCGAATCCGTGGTGATCGCGCTCGAGCTGTACCGCCGCCAGGGGGCGTGGAAGGTGCGTGCGGTCGGGCAAGGCTATGCGGGCGGGTTCGCCGCGCTGGTCACCGATCACGGGGTGAGTGTGGACGAGGAACCCGCCGGTGCGAACGTTCCTTCTCCGGATCGGGCCGTGCCGGATCTCGTCCCGGCGGCGGACGTGTTCACCGTTCCCGGCGAGGCGAAGCTGTCCTTCGAAAAGCGCGCGAAACTGGACCTGCGCAAGCGTGAGGTCGCGAAGGTCCTCATCGACAAGGACGCTTTCGGCATCCGTGCCCGCGTCGTGCTGGTCATCGACAAGACCGGCAGCATGCAACGGCAGTACCGCGATCAGGTGGTGCACCGCGTCGTGCAGCGGATGATTCCGGTGGCCACCCAGCTCGACGACGACGGCACCCTGGAGGCGTACCTGTACGCCCTCTCGTTCGCCAAGCTGCCCGACATCACCGTCGAGCACGGTGACGAGTGGGCCCGGACCTATCTGCATCTCGGCGGAACCCACGGCGACATCGATTACGACCGGCTCGGCGGCCGCAACGACGAACTACCGGTCATGCGCGACATCATCGACTCGTTGCGCCCGCGTGGCCGCCCCACGCTCGTGTTGTTCTTCACCGACGGCGGCTTCGCCAAGAAGCGCGAGATCACGGCGCTCATGCGCGAAGCCGCGCGGTTGCCTGCCTTCTGGCAGTTCGTCGGGCTCGGTCGCGCCAACTACGGTCTGCTGCGCGCTCTGGACGAATTGTCCGACCGGGCGGTCGACAACGCGGGCTTCTTCGCACTCGACGACATCGATCAGGTCGACGACGCGCAGCTCTACGCCCGTTTGCTCGGGAAGTTCCCGGACTGGCTGCGCGCAGCGCGAAACGCGGGCATTCTGCGCTGACAGCGCGAACCTGCCCTGCGCACCGCGCATCGCCCGCTTGTCATAGTGAAAAGCTATGGCGGTTCGCGATTCGGTCCGCGGCGGATCAGCCGATGACGGCGTTCATGATGGTGCCCGCGCTGGTGGCCACCACCCCGCCGATCATGGCTCCGGCCACCATCTTCGGTGACTCGAGCCCGCCGCCGGTCCACTTCTCCCAGGCGAAGCGGCCACCGGCGTAGATGATGCCGCAGATGCCCGACAGGAGCACGAACCACGTCAGGTAGCGGACCAGTTGGAGGAACTTGTCGGAGATCGGCGGTGCCTCGGGGCTGGGATTGCCGATCTGCGCCAGGGTGTCGTAAGCGGCGGCCAGGATCATTGTCGTTCGCTCATTCTGGATTCGGGACAGGGGCAAGTGATTCGCTGAGAAGATCGTATCCGTTCGCTCGCCGCGATGCAGTCAGGTCCATGTAGCGCAGGGAAGTTCGTGTTTCTCTCGCCAGCGCCCGGGTAGCCGAACTCCTGAGCCTGCTGCCCGTTCCGCCGCTGGGCGCGAAGGTTCCGCGCAGTGCGCACACCGCGGCGGCGTGTGGGCCCGTATCCTGGTTCGTGGCCGAATTCATCGGTGGTCGAACGGCTTTCGCAAAACGGCTGGTCGGCGGCAGGGTTGTATTCGAGCGTAGAGGGAGTAGACGGTGAGCATCATTCTGGCGTCGGTCGGCGATTCGTTCACGACGTTGGCGCAGATCGGCAATCCGACCCCGGAGGCGCCGCCTCTGGCGGACAAGCTCTTACAGTTCGTCCGGTACCTGACCTGGTTCGCGCTCGCGTCGGGCATCGTCAGCATCATCTACGCGGGCGGCAGATT
The DNA here is from genome assembly GCF_053601535.1 of Nocardia sp. NPDC004718. Classification (NCBI taxonomy): domain Bacteria; kingdom Bacillati; phylum Actinomycetota; class Actinomycetes; order Mycobacteriales; family Nocardiaceae; genus Nocardia; species Nocardia sp. NPDC004718. The sequence goes on along the minus strand of NZ_JBSGCA010000009.1, from coordinate 158,043 downwards.
CGCCTGGGAGAAGTGGAGCGGCGGCGGATTGCAGTCGCCGAAGATGATCGCGGGCGCGATGATCGGCGGGGTGGTGGCCACCAGTGCGGGCACCATCATGAACACCGTCCTGGAGTTCTGAGCGCGGGCGGCGCGCGGCGTTCCTACCCGCGTGGTCTCGCGGCGAACCTCCGCAAACGCCCTAGAACTGCGATTTCCGTCGCGGAGTGCGGTCGCGCTCCGGTGCGGGAATCGCGGTGCCGATAGGATCGGAGGCGGAGCGGATCATGGACGAGAGGACCGAAGGCAAGCTCACGATGTCGCGGCGCACGGCGCTCGGCATCGCGGTGTCGTCGGTGGTCGCGTTCGGATCGGCGGCATGTGGCGGATTCGGCCAGGATTCCGGGCCGCATCCCGTCCCGGGTGACGCCGCCACGATCGCCAAAGACGCCTACATATTCGGCTACCCGCTGGTGCTGCTGGACGTGACCCGGGTGGCCGCGGAGATGGTCACACCCATCAACCGTTTTCACCACGCCGCCTCGTTGCCCACTCCGGCGCAGCGAGACGTGGTCCGGCTCGACCGGGATACGCTGCGTTCTACCGCGTGGCTCGATGTGGCGAGCGAGCCGATGGTGCTGAGCGTCCCCGCGATGGGCGAGGGCCGGTTCTGGCTGGCCAAGGTGACGGACGCCTGGACGAACAATGTGCACAACCCCAGCAGCCGTCGGCCGGCGACCGAGTCGGCCGGGCCGCCGTATACCTATGCGGTGACCGGTCCCAGCTGGTCGGGTGCGCTGCCGAAAGGTCTCACGCCGTTGCCGATGCCGACGCCGACGGTGTGGCTGGTCATCCGGATCCAGGTCGACGGCGAGAACGATCTCCCGGCGGTGCGCGCCGCGCAAGAGGGATTGCGATTGGTGCCGTTGAGCGCCTGGACGGCGGGCATCGAGCCGCCTGCGCCCAACGGGACCGGGCAAGCGAACGTACAGCCGCCACCCGAGTGGGTCGCCGGGATGGACCCGCGGGTGTTCTTCGACCGGATGTGCGCGTTGCTGTCGACCAACCCGACCGCGCCCGAGGACGCGCCCGCCATGCGGCGGTTCGAGAAGATCGGGATCCGGCCGGGTGGCACAGTCGAGGGCATCTCGGATACCGAGCTCACGGCGGCGGTGGAGACCGCACGGCAGCAGATCCCGGTGTCCCTGGGTACGCGGACGGTCAACGAGAACGGCTGGCTGGTCGATCCCGACGTCGGCAGGTTCGGCACCAACTATCTGCTGCGCGCCGCCATCGCCCACGTGGCGCTCGGCGCCAGCCTGATGACCGAGAACGCCTACTATCCGACGCTGTTCGCGTCGACGGACGCCGGAGGTGGTACGGGCCGATTCCGGCTGCATTTCGCGCCCGGCCAGTTGCCGCCCGTGAACGAGTTCTGGTCGCTGACCGCCTATGCCGCCGACAACTACCTGGTGCCCAATCCGGCCGGCATCTACGCGGTCGGCCATCCGGATCCGGTGACGGTGAATCCCGATGGGTCCGCCGACATCGCGTTGCAGTACGCCGACCCGAGGGCGGGCGTCGCGGCCGGGAACTGGCTGCCCATTCCCGAATCCGGACAATTCTCGCTGACCCTGCGCCTGTACGCGCCGAAGGCGGAGGCCGTCCAGGGGCGCTGGCGTCCCCCGCCGCTGTCACCGGTGCTCTGACTCGATTCGCGTGAAGTCCCGCCGCCGCTCCGGGCGATCGGGTGACAGATACCGCGCGGAGACAAAAGTAAACGGGTTTTACTAAACGGTGTTCACGAAGCCTGGTTCTGTGGTTGCATCTACCTTGACCGTGTTCGTCAAGGTCTGCGCCCAGACCGCCGTAGGAGTTAGCCGTGACCGTGACCACGCCCTCGATCCCGACGGGGTTCGACTTCACCGACCCCGATCTGCTCGCCACCCGCCTGCCCATCGAGGAGTTCGCCGAACTGCGCCGCACCGCCCCGGTGTGGTGGTGCGCCCAGTCCGATCGGGCCAGCGGTTTCGACGACGGCGGCTACTGGGTCGTCTCCAAGCTCGCGCACATCAAGGAGATCTCGAAGAATCCCGAGGTGTTCTCCTCGCACGAGAACACCGCGATCATCCGGTTCAACGAGGAGACCACGCGCGAGCAGATCGACATGCTCGGCGACATGCTGCTGCTCAACCAAGACCCGCCCAAGCACACCAAGACCCGCCGCATCATCTCCAAGGGCTTCACCCCGCGGGCGGTGGAGAGCCTGCGCGCCGCATTGACCGAACGCGCCGCGCGGATCGTGCACGAGGCCCGAAAGTCCGGCAGCGGCGACTTCGTCGAACAGGTCGCCTGTGAACTGCCGTTGCAGGCCATCGCCGAGCTGATCGGCATCCCGCAGGAGGACCGCAAGAAGATCTTCGACTGGTCCAACCAGATGATCTCCTACGACGATCCCGAGTTCGAGGGCGATCACCACGCCGCCACCGCCGAGGTGATGGGTTACGCCTGGAACATGGCCGAACAGCGGCGCGCCTGCCCGGCCGAGGACATCGTCACCCAGCTGGTGAACGCCGATATCGACGGCGAGCACCTCGGCTCGGACGAGTTCGCGTTCTTCGTCATCCTGCTGTCGGTGGCGGGCAACGAGACCACGCGCAACTCGATCACCCACGGCATGAAAGCGTTCGTGGACCATCCCGAGCAGTGGGAGATCTACCGGCAGCAGCGTCCGCGCACCGCGCCCGACGAGATCGTCCGGTGGGCCACCCCGGTCACGGCATTCCAGCGCACCGCCACCCAGGACACCGTGCTCGGGGGCCAAGAGATCAAGAAGGGCCAACGGCTCGGACTGTTCTACAGCTCGGCCAATTTCGACGAGGAAGCGTTCGCGGATCCGTTCACCTTCGACGTGCTGCGCGATCCGAACCCGCACGTGGGCTTCGGCGGCACCGGCACGCACTACTGCGTCGGCGCGAACCTGGCCCGGTTGCAGATCGATCTGATGTTCAACGCCATCGCCGACGTGATGCCCAACCTGCGCCAGGTGTCCGAGCCGGTGCGGCTGCGGTCGGGCTGGCTGAACGGGATCAAGCGCTGGGACGTCGCATACGCTTGAATCGATCAGTGCAACAGTCCAGACCACGGGGCCGCGCGCCGGTGGTGACCGACACCGACATCCGGCGGGTGGCCAGCGCGCTGCTGGTCGAACGCGGGCCCGATGCGGTCACCCTGCGCGCCATCGCGCGCGAACTCGGAGTCACCGCGCCCGCGCTGTACCGGTACTACGACTCGCTGGAAGACCTGCTCGAGCGGCTGCGGCTGGACTTCTGCGCCGACCTGGCCGGGGAACTGACCGCGGAGATCGCCACGCTGCCCGACGACGGCGCCGCGCAGTTCTTCGCCATCTGCCGTGGCTTCCGGCGCTGGGCGCTGACGCACACCAGGGAGTTCACCCTGGTGTTCGCCTCGCCCGGCGCGGGCCAGGCCCGCGCGCTGCGCCGCTTCGACGAGCCCTTCGGCCGGGTTTTCCTGGCCGCGGCGGGCAGGCTGCTGGCGAACTACGACATCGTCACGCCATCGACGGACGTCATCCCGCCGGAGTTGCGTGAGGATCTGGTGCACTTCCAGACCGAACTGCTGGCGGCGCTGTCGGAGTCGGGCCAGAAGTTCCCCGCCGAGAAACTGGATCTGGGTGTGACGTACCTGATGATCCAGATCTGGGCGCGGCTCTACGGCCACGTCACGCTCGAGGTGTTCGGGAACTACCCGATACCGCTGGACAACCCGGAGATCCTGTTCGACGCGATGCTCGCCGATCTGGGCCGCACCGCGGGCCTGCTCGGCGAGTGAGCCGGGTTCAGATGCGGGCGCCTTTGGCTCGGTTGCACGCGCGGCACAGGATCTGGAGGTTGGCGGCGCTGGTCGCGCCGCCGCGGCTGAGCGGGATGATGTGGTCGAACTCCAGGTAGTGCCCGTCGCCGCATTCGACGCAGCGGCCGCCGTCGCGCTGCCACACCTCCGCTTTCACCTCTTGCGGGATGCTGCGGGTGTCGCGCTGGCCTGGCGTGAGAACGAGACGTTTGGCCACGCGCAGCGCGCCTTCCAGCGCGGCCGAGACGTAATCCGGATCGTCGACCGCGAAGGTCGCGCCGCCGCGCGCGGACGTGGCCGCGAGTACCACCGTTCCCTGTTCCGTGTGCACGGAAACCACTCGTGACCACGGCATTTCGATGCCGGTATCGGCGCCGACGAAACGCAGCTTCTTGTTGCTGCCGATCAGCCTGCCCTCGGTGAACTTCGGGCCGCGTGCGAGCTGACGCACGTGCGTCGCGGGCAGATCGAGGTGCACCGTCTCCTCTGGGTCCAGGTGCAGGCCGGGTGTGCGGACGATCGGCAGATCGCCCGTACGCAGCCGGTAGAGGGTGTGCCCGCGATGCATTCGCCTGCGCAGATCCTCGATCAGCGGTCCGCCGAGCGCGAGTTCGGTGACCGCCTGCTCGAACAGCTCCAGTTCCGCGTGCCGGACTTCACCGTCGGCGAAGGCGAAGGTCACCAGCCGCTCCACGTAGCTGAGCCCCGCGTCGCGCAGGACCGCGCGGCCCGCTTCGGCGTCGATGCGCTGGTAACGCAATGATGCCCACAGGTCCGCCCACTCGGGGCCGCGTGGCCCGTGGCCGGTGAGCACCCGCCACGCCCGCGTGTGCCAGTGGACGAGGTACTCCTCGATCTCCTGGGCGCATCTCTGGCACGGCGCGAACCCACCGAAGAACTTGCGGCGCAGCGCGTTTCCGCAGCGTGCGCAGTGGCGGTCGCCGGGCGGGGGTCGGAGATACCGGTCCTCGGTCCATATGGTGCCGTCCCACCAGCGCATGGTCTGCGGGTTGTCCGGATCCGGGTGCCAGTCCGCGAGTTCGGGGTGCGGGGGCGGCGGAGCGGGCGGTGCGGTGTCGCGGCTGTGCCGGTGGAGGTCGACCGTGCGGTGGGTGTGTGGGCGCGGCAGGGGAGACGTATCGCCACGGTCGAGCACTTCGGTGCGTGGCCGGGCGGGGGTGTCTACGCCCGGGCGTACTTCGGTGCCTTCGAGCCGCCCGGGCGAGTCGTCGGTGCGGATGGGTTCGCGTTGGACCGGCGCGTTTTCGGCGAGGTCCGTTCCGATTTCGGCGGGAGTTTCCCCGTTTCGCGCGGAGTGGCCGGAGGGCAACGATCCGTGGGGGAAGCGTCGTGCCGAGGTCGGGTCGTGCCGAGCGGACCGTTCGGTGGCGGGTTCCGCTCCGGCCGGAGAAAGTCGTTCTTGGGCGGACGAATTCGCCGCCGGGCGTCGCACCCGGAACGGGTTGGTGGGATGCGTGGTGCGGGCGGTCGCCGAGGGATCGTTGACCTGGACGCCGAACTCGGTGACCAACCCGGCCAGTCCGCTGGACCAGCCCTGGCCGATCGCGCGGAACCGCCACTGCCCGTCGCGGCGGTAGAACTCGCCGAACATCAGCGCCGGCACCGCCTCCGCGTCGTCGATCTCGAACGTCACGACCGCCCCGTCTACCGAGTGCACGGCGACGGTGAGCCCGTGGATGTCGCCGAAGGTGCCGTCCTCCAGCGAGCCGGAGACGACGATGCGGTCGATGTCGGCTTCCGTGCGCGGCAGTGAGACGCTCAGCCGCGCGGTGCCCGGCGCGGGCTCCTGATCGAGCGTGACCGCCTGCGAAACGTGCCGTGGCGCGTTGTAGAACACCAGGTCGCGATCCGAGCGCACCGCGCCCGACGCGTCCAGCAGCAGGGCGTGCGCGTCCACCGTGTGCTCCGATCGCCATGAAACGACCACGGCTAGAAGGGATGTCGGTACCGCTGCGTTCGCGCCCTTGCTGAGTTTCATGGTGCTCGAACTATGCCATGACCCTCCGACACGCCGAACGCGCGAGGGCCGGTCCTTCGGCGGGGCGTGCGGCACAGTGTTCCCCATGACGAACCCGAAACGCCCGGGTCGTAGGCCGCCGACCCCGAAACTGCCCGGTGGGCGTGTGCCCGGTCCCGCCGACGTGCTGGCCGCCGCCCAGGCGGCGGTCGAGGCGGCGCAGACGGCCGCGGGCCAGGCGCTGGAAGCCGCTCAGCTGACCGCGACATCGGCGTTCGACACGGCGGTGCGGCTGCCGCCCGCGTCCGCTCAGCTGGCCGCGCAACTGCCCGGCTTGATCGAGAGCCTGTCGACCGCCATCGAGCGGCTCAACTCCACCATCGATCGGCTCGACCGCACGTTGGCGCTGGCCGATCCGGCCTTCGCCGCCTACGACCGCCTGCTGCCCCGGCTGGAGGCGATGATCTCGCTCGGGGAGGACGTGCTCGGGCGGCTGGCGAAGCTGCCCGGCTTCGCCTTGCTCGCCAAGCTGACCGGCTTGAGCGCGTCGGAAACGCCCGCAGAGGAGCCCCCCCGGCGAAAGTCCGGCAAGCGGCGCAAATAGTCGAGGTCGGACGCTCAGCGGTGCGCGTGGTCGGCGGCCGCGCGCAACGTGGCGGCCGCCTTGAGCAGAACCTCGTCATACTCTTCGGCGGGATCGGAGTCGAGCACGATGGCCCCGCCCGCGCCGATCCGCCAGCGCCCGCCGTAGCGGACGGCGGTGCGGATCACGATGTTCAGGTCCGCGGTGCCGCCGAGACCGAGGAAACCGATGGTGCCCGAATAGATCCCGCGCGCTTCGGTTTCCAGCGCATCGATGATCTCCATGGTGCGCAGCTTCGGCGCACCGGTCATCGAGCCCCCGGGAAAACAGGCTCGCAGGCAATCGACCACGCCGACCTCCGGCCGCAGCCTGCCACGCACCGTCGACACCAGTTGGTGCACGGTCGCGTACTGCTCGGTGGCCATCAGTTTCGGGACGTACACACTGCCGATCTCGCAGACCCGGCCCAGGTCGTTGCGCAGCAGATCGACGATCATGAGGTTTTCCGCCCTGGTCTTCGGGCTGTCGGCCAGCTCGCGGCGCAGGCGCTCGTCCTGCTCCGGCGTCGCGCCGCGCGGTGCGGTCCCCTTGATCGGCTTGCTCTCCACGATGCGGCGGCGGTCGACCTTGAGGAAGCGCTCCGGGGACGAGCAGGCGATGTCGAGATCGTCGAAGCGCAGGTAGGCGGCATACGGGGCGGGGTTGCACCGGCGCAGGGTGCGGTAGAAGTCGAGGCCGTCGGCCGCGGTGGCGGGAATCGTGGCGCTGTCGGTCAGATTGATCTCGTAGGACTCCCCGGCATACAGCCGCTGCCGGCAGACCGCGATGTCGGCGAGATAGCGCTCCCGGCCGCGGGTGAGCAGTGGCGCGACGGCGTCACGGTCCGGCGGCAATTCGAGTGGCGGTGGATTGGTCCAGGTCGGAAGGGTGTCGAGGGTTTCGCGGGTGTCGCGCAGCCAGTCGGCGGCGGACCGGGCGGTCTCCACGTCGTCGCTCAGCGCGAGCAGATGGGTCCGCTCGCCGACGTGGTCGACCACCACCATCCGGTCGGCGAAGATCCACTGCGCGTCCGGGGTCGCCGCGCGATGCGCCGCGTTGCCGCCGCAGTCGGCTTTGACCTCGTAGCCGAGATAGCCGACGTAGCCGCCGGCGAAATCGAAGGGGAGATCGGGCAGTTCGAGCCTGCGTGCGCGCAGCTCGGCGGCCAGGAACTCGAGAATGCCGCCGGATGCGGTGCGCCGGTGCCCGTCGGACGACTCCACGGTCACCTCGCCGTCGCCCACGCGGTAGCGCAGTACCTCGGCCAGCGGACCGCTCGCGTCGCCCAGGAAGGAGAACCGGTCGGCCCCCGGTTCGACGTGCTCGCTGTCCAGCCAGAACGCGGTGGGGGAGTTGGCGTACAACTGCACGAACGCGCTCTCGGTATCGATCGGCCGTTCCAGGACGGCCCGCTGGAGCCGGAAGGTCCGCGGCACCGTGCCATCGGAACCCGTGCGCCCGGCGGGACGCGCGAGTTCGGCTGCCGCGGCGGGGAACTGCTCCGGTGCGAGCGGCATCGGCGAGGCCGCGGTGCGCGTGACGGAGAGCGGAAAGCCGGCGGCGACCGGCCCGGCGACGAACTCACCCCCGGGGTCGATCGATGCGCTCGCCGCCGGGACGGTGCGCCTGCTCCGGTGCGCCGTGGTGAGTCTCGCGAAGTTGCGCAGCAGAGCCGCGCCGAACTCACTGGCGATCGATTCCGGATGGAACTGCACGCCCCATTGCGGTCGCGTGCGGTGCCGCACACCCATCACGACGCCGTCGCCGGACAGCGCGGTGACCTCCAGATCGTCCGGCAGCGGCCGTAGCGCGCACAGCGAGTGGTAGCGCACGGCGGTGAAGCTCTGCGGAACGCCCGCGAACAGGTCCTGGCCGTCGTGCTCGATGCGATCGAGATATCCGTGCCGGGCCGCGGGCGCCTCGGCGACCACGCCGCCCGCCGCGACCACGATTCCCTGATGGCCCAGGCACACACCGAGCAGCGGCAGGTCGCTTTCGCGAATGACCGCCGTGGAGATCCCTACATCGCGGGCCACGTCCGGTCGCCCCGGCCCGGGCGAGACGACGACGTTGTCGTAGCGTCCCAGATCGAGTTCGGCGACCGTGCGCGCCTCGTCGTTGCGCACGACTGTCGGCTCGACGCCGTTCACCTCGCTGATCAGCTGGTACAGGTTGTAGGTGAACGAGTCGTAGTTGTCGATCAACAGCGTGCGCATGGTGCTCGAAACCCTACGCCGCGCCGGTGGGGGTCAACTGTTGTCATCTGCCTTCAGTTCGGGTCGGCAGGTGGTGCACAATGTGGGGCATGTCTGTTGCGCAACCGGTCGATGTGGATCCCGCGGTCGTCGACTTCGCCGTCGTCGGAAAGTGGATGGATGAGCAGGGTCTGTCCGGGGGTGAGTTCGAGGACGTGACCGCGCTGGGCGGCGGAACACAGAACATCATGCTCCGCTTCACCCGCGGCGGCCGGACCTACGTGCTGCGTCGCGGCCCGAAACATCTGCGCCCGAAGAGCAACGACGTGATCCGGCGTGAGGCCAGGCTGCTCGGCGCGCTGGGCGGCACCGAGGTCCGCGCGCCCAGGGTGATCGCGGCCTGCGCCGACGAGTCGGTGCTCGGCGCGGTCTTCTACCTGATGGAGCCGATCCGCGGTTTCAACCCGCAGAACGAACTGCCCGAACTGCATGCGGGCGATCCGGAGATCCGCAGGCGGATGGGCCTGTCCGCGGTCGAGGCCATCGCGCGCCTCGGCGCGTTGGACTACCAGGCGCTCGGCTTGTCCGACTACGGCAAGCCGGAGGGTTTCCTGGAACGTCAGGTGCCGCGCTGGCTGGGTGAGCTCGAGTCCTATTCGGCCAACGAGGGCTACCCCGGCCCGGAGATCCCCGGTGTGGCGGCGGTGGGCGAGTGGCTCGATCGAAATCGCCCCGCCCAGTGGACCCCTGGCATCCTGCACGGCGACTGCCATCTGGCGAACATGATGTTCTCCTTCGACGGCCCGCAGGTCGCGGCGATGGTCGACTGGGAGATGTCCACCATCGGCGACCCGCTGCTGGACCTCGGCTGGCAGATCGCCACCCGCCCGGAGCCGGGTACCACGGGAGCGGCGCTGGTGGGCAAGCTCGGCGCGGTCGGCGGGCTGCCGACGGCCGAGGAGATGATCGCGCACTACGGGCGGTTCTCCGACCGCGACCTGAGCGCCATGTCCTGGTACACCGTGCTGGCCTGCTTCAAGCTCGGCATCGTCCTGGAGGGTACGCATGCCCGCGCGTTCGCCGGTAAGGCTCCCAAGCAGGTCGGCGACTTCCTGCACGCGATCACGCTGGAACTCTTCGAGCGGGCGCACCGGCTGATGGAGTGAACTGTCGGGATGTGCTCGATAGTTGACCGGATATCGGTGGAAGGCGCGATCCGGCCGCGCCTAGGTTGAGCGCATGCCGATCGTTCCCGATGTCAAGGACTGGACCTGGGTGCTCGAGCGCCCTTGTTCGCAATGCGATTTCGATGCCGCCGCGACCAGCTACGAAGCCGTACCGACGCTGACCAGGGACACCGCGGTCCGCTTCGCCGCGGTGCTCGACCGTCCCGGCGTCCGCCTGCGGCCGGACGAATCGACCTGGTCCGCCTTGGAATACGGCGCACATGTGCGTGACGTCTGCCGCCTGTTCGATACTCGCCTCGGCCTGATGCTGGCCGGTGACCCCGAGGGCGAGCCGCCGCGCTTCCCGAACTGGGACCAGGACGCGACCGCGGTGGCCGATCGCTACAACGAGCAGGACCCGGCTCGGGTGGCCGCGGAGCTGGCCGAGGCCGCCGAGCGGGTGGCGCGCTCCTTCGCATCGGTGCCGCCCGAGCGCCGTGGTCTGCGCGGTGCGCGCGGCGACGGGGCGGAGTTCACGGTGGAGTCGTTCGCGCGGTACTTCGTGCACGATCTGGTGCACCACGTGCACGACGTCCAGGGCTGACGCGTCGCAGAACTGTAACGCGTTCGGCTATTGGGTCACGCTCTATCGACGATTTTTCCGAGCGGTACTAGAACGCGTTACATTTTTCTCGTACTGTGGGTGCAGTCACATATAAGCACGTGCATGCGAGAGGGTCGACAGGAATGAAGACGAAGGGCGCGATCCTGTGGGGGATCGACCAGCCGTGGTCGGTGGAGGAGATCGAGGTCGGTGACCCGGTCGCAGGCGAGGTGCAGATCCGGATGGAAACCGCGGGCATGTGCCACTCCGACCACCACATCGTGACCGGCGCGACCCCGATGCCGTCCTTCCCCGTCATGGGCGGGCACGAGGGCGCGGGCGTGATCACCAAGCTCGGCCCGAACTGCCCGGCCGATCTGCAGGTCGGCGACCACGTGATCCTGTCGTTCATCCCCGCCTGCGGCCGCTGTCCGGCTTGCGTGGCAGGACACATGGCGCTGTGCGACCTGGGCGCGGGTCTGCTGCTGGGGCAGGCGATCAGCGATGGCACCTACCGCATCCAGGCTCGCGGCGAGAACGTCATCCCGATGTGCCTGCTGGGCACCTTCGCGCCGTACATGACGGTGCACCACACCTCCGTGGTGAAGATCGATCCGAGCATCCCGTTCGAGGTGGCCTGCCTGGTCGGTTGCGGCGTCCCCACCGGTTTCGGCTCGTCCACCCACGTCGCCCAGGTCGCTCCGGGCGAGACCGTGGTGATCGCCGGCATCGGCGGCGTCGGCATGAGCGCCTTGCAGGGCGCGGTGCTGTCGGGCGCGTCGAACGTGGTGGCGATCGACCCGAATCCGTGGAAGCGCGAGCAGGCGCAGAAGTTCGGCGCCACGCACACCTACGAGAGCATGGCCGCCGCGATCATGCCGCTGTTGGAGGCCACCGAGGGCCGGATGGCCGAGAAGGTCATCCTGACCATGGGCGAGATGCACGGCGAGTACATCGAAGAGGGCCTGATCCTCACCTCGAAGGCGGGCACCCTGGTGGTCACCTCGATGGGCCGGATGGACGAGAGCGACGTCAAGCTGAACAGCTTCCTGCTGTCGATGCTGCAGAAGACGGTGAAGGGCTGCATCTTCGGCGGCGGCAACGCCCGCCAGGACGCGCCGCGCCTGCTGTCGCTGTACAAGTCCGGCCAGCTCAACCTGGACGACATGGTCACTCGCAGCTACTCCCTGGAGGAGATCAACCAGGGCTACCAGGACATGCTGGACGGCAAGAACATCCGCGGGATCATCAAGTACACCGAAGCCGACTGGTAGAGCGGCGTACCGCCGCTCGGCGAGCGCGGTGGCGATCCGTGCGATCAGCTCGTACGGCACCGCTTCGCCGAGCCGGCGATCGAGGCGCTCAGATCCGGCAGCGCAGCAGGGCTTCGCGCAGGTTGCGGCTGCGGACGTCGTCGAGGACCGCCAGACCCAGCCGGTTCATCGTGTACCCGAAACCGAGGCCCGTTGCGGGATCGGCGAATCCGAACGAGCCGCCCAGCCCCGTGGTGCCGTAGGCGCGTTTGTCGGAGCCGAAGCGGAAAGTACCGCGCGACTTGCGGAAGCCCAGGTGATAGCGGCTCTTGGTGTGCAGCACCAGATCCTCGGCGGGGACGTCGTCGGCGGTCTCGGCAGCGGCGAGCCGGTCCAGCACGGCGTCGTCGATCGGCAACGCGCCGGTGCGAGCGGCGGCCGCGCCGTAGACCTTCGCCAGCGCGCGTGCGTTGCCCACTCCGTTGGATCCCGGCAGTTCCACTTCGAGGAACTCGCGCCGGGTCGCCCGCGCGGGCGCTCCGCAGCGCGGATTGGTCAGCGCCGCGTAGGACAGGCCGCGTTTGGCATAGATCTCCGCGCCGATGCGCAGCGGAAGATCGCGTTCGTAGCGCAACACGTCCAGCCCTTGGGTGGCCGACATCGCGGCGATGCGGTCCATGCTCTGCTCTGCGGGCAGGCCGATGAAGAAATCGACGCCGAGCGGTGCGGCGATGTCCTCGGCGAAGATTCGCCCGAGCGTGCGACGGCGCGGGTCCACCCGGCGCAACAGCTCGCCCTGGTACAGGCCGAGGGTGATGGCGTGATAGCCGTGCCTGGTGCCGGGCCGCCAAGCCGGTTTCTGTGCCGCCAGAACGGTCGCGAGCCCGTCCAGGTCGGCGATCTGAGGCAGTCGCACGACCTCGCTCAGGCCGGACAACCCCGCCTGGTGGTCGATCAGCTGACGCACGGTGACCGCGTCCTTGCCGTGGGCGGCGAACTCCGGCCAGTACTTCGCCACCGGCTGCTCGTAGTCGAGCAGGCCCCCGGCCACAGCGGCGGCGACGGTGAACGCCGCCATGCCCTTGGTCGAGGAGAACACCGGCACGATCGTGTCCCGCTCCCACGGCAGCGTGCGCCTGCGATCGCGGTACCCGGCCCAAAGGTCCACCATGGGGCGCGCACCAGCGTAGACCGCGACGGCGGCGCCGATTTCGCCGTGACGCTCGAAATTGCGGCGGAAGGCGTCGGCGACCGGTCCGAAACCGGGGGCGACGTCGCCGTGAACAGTGGGCGTTTCACTCATGGTGAATCGATGGTAGCTACGCGGTTCTCGTAGGCTCGCAGGGTGCGTTCACTCGAGCAGATCCGGGAATGGCCGGTCCGCCACGCGGCGGCCGCGGTGGTCACCGCCGACGGCGGTGCCGCGAGCGAAGGCGACGTGCAGCGGGTGTTCCCGCTCGCGTCGGTGACCAAGCCCTTGGTGGCGTACGCGGTGCTGGTCGCGGTGGAGGAGGGCGCGGTCGAACTCGACCAGCCCGCGGGCCCGCCCGGCGCCACGGTGCGTCATCTGCTGGCGCACACGTCCGGCCTCGCGTTCGACACCACCGACGTCCAAGCCGCGCCGGGGACCCGGCGGATCTACTCCAGCGCGGGTTTCGAGGTGCTCGCCGAATTCGTCGCCGCCCAGACCGGGATCGCGTTCGACGAGTACCTGCGCGACGCCGTGTTCGAGCCGCTGGGCATGACCGCTTCGGTGCTCGCCGGTCCGGCCGGGCACGCGGCGCGGTCCACCGCGGCGGATCTGGCCCGCTTCGCCGCCGAATTGCTGGACCCTCAGTTGATCTCGGCGCAGACACACGCCGAGGCCACGTCGGTCCAGTTCCCCGGCATGAACGGCGTCTTGCCCGGCTACGGTTCGCAGCGCCCCAACGACTGGGGATTGGGCTTCGAGATCCGGGACGGCAAGACTCCGCACTGGACCGGTGGCACGAATTCGCCACAAACCTATGGACATTTCGGCCAATCCGGGACATTTTTATGGGTTGACCCGAGAACGGGGTTGGCGTGTCTCGCCTTGAGCGACGAGAATTTCGGCGACTGGGCGCGCGCGGCCTGGCCACCGCTGAGCGATGCTGTCATCGCGGAGGTGACGGCCACGCGCAACACGGTCACGAAGTAACACGTGTAACTTCGGGCACTCCAGTACACTCAGGCAACGCCAGTTCGACGAATCGTTGGGGAAGACGTTCCTCGTCGAAGCTGGAGGTGTTGGTGGTGCGCGCATCGAGTCAGTTCGCGGACGCGACGGCGGGTGTGGTCTACATCCACTCGTCGCCTGCCGCGCTGTGCCCGCATGTCGAGTGGGCGCTCACCTCGGCCCTCGGCGCCCCCGCGAAACTGCGCTGGACCGCCCAACCGGCCGACGGCCAACTGCGCGCCACCAGTGAGTGGATCGGCCCCGTCGGCACGGCGTCGAAGATCGCCCAATCGTTGCGCTCCTGGCCCGTTCTGCGCTTCGAGGTGACCGAGGACCCCAGTGACGGCGTGGACGGCGAGCGCTACAGCTTCGTTCCCGGCCTGGGCCTGTGGCACGGCTCGACGAGCGCCAACGGCGACGTCATGCTCGGCGAGATGCGCCTGCGCGCCATGCTCCAGGCCACCCGGGAACTCGGCAAGTACTCCGCCTACGACCTGGCCGGCGAAATCGACCGCGCCCTCGGCACCGCGTGGGACGAGGACCTCGAAATCTACCGCTACGGAACGGAATCCGGTGCGGAGGTCACCTGGCTGCGCCGGGACGTCGGGTGAGGACTCCAGCTGTCGCCACCGCCGTGTCATTCGCGGGAAGCACCCTCGCCGTGTGACCACGGATTCCGGTAGCCGTCCGGAATCATGCTGTCGAAGAGAGCGCGCGCGTCCGCGGGCAACCGCAGCAATTCGACGTACGAGCCGAGTGGTCCCCCGGCGAGGTAGACGAACTCCATGCCGATCTCCGCGACAGCGCAGCGCTGGACGATCTCGGCTCCGCCTGCGAGCGCCTCCGCCAGTGCGGCATCGAAATCGTCCGGCACCCAGGCGATATGGTGCAGGCCGGGACCGGACCGCTCGAGCGCTTCGGTGTACAGGTTCGCCCCGGAGACCGGTGCGATCAATTCCAATTGCTGCCCGCCCGCGTAGCCGAGCGAGCTGTCGATCGTGTAGTCGGCCGGCGCACCGCGATAGCTGCACGAGTCCGGGCCGAAACGCATGCGGGGCATGCGGACCCATTTGTCGACTCCGTAGCGTTCGGTGAATTCTCGTTCCGCCGCCTCGATGTCGTGGACAACCCACGCCAACTGGAAAATCGGTCCGGATGCGATGCTCATTCTGGTGCTCCTCAGGTGCTTCAGGGATGGGGTGCTTTCGCCGGGACGGCGCGAGGTGACGGTGCGGTTCAGTAGTCGGCGAGGTGGATGGCGTTGGCCGCGCGCTCGAGCGGCTTGATGATCGGGCGCAGCGCCAGGCCCTTCCACGGCATGTGCCGCAGCATGCGCAGCATGGTGGTCTGGGTCCGGATCGCGCGCTGGTCGGACGCCACCATCTGAGTGGCGTTGTTCCAGCCGAGCGTCAGGTTCCGGGTGACATAGTCCTGCATGGCGCGCTGGTAGCGGTCGAAGGCGGCGTTGTGGTCGCCTGCGGCCGCTTTCAGCTCGCCAGCGAGGACATACGCGCCGACCAGCGCCATGCTCGTGCCCTGCCCGGACAGCGGCGACGGGCAATAGGCGGCGTCGCCGACGAGTGCGACGCGGCCCACGGACCACTGGTCGAGATGGATCTGGCTGACCGAGTCGAAGTAGAAGTCAGGGGATTCGGGCATGGCGCGTACCAGATTCGGCGTCTCCCAGCCCGCGCCGGCGAAGGCGTCGGCCACCAGCTGTTGCTGCGCGGCGCGGTCGCGCCGGTCCGGCAGTTGTTCCGGGGCTTGGAAGATGAACTGCGCTTTGGCCGACGAACGGCGGGTGCTGTACACCTGCACCACGCGCCCCGGAGTCGGATGAACCAGTTCCCAATGGTCGAGATCCAAGTGGTTCGGCACCGAGATCACGCAGGCCGCCATGCCGGTGTGCCGGGCGAATCGCTCCTCTGGCCCGAACGTGAGGCGGCGCACCGTCGAATGTATGCCGTCGGCGCCGATCACCAGGTCGAAGACTCGTGGCTCTGCGTTGCGGAAGCGCACGGTCACGCCGTCGGGCTGCTGGGCCAGCCCCGTGATCGAGTCGCCGAACAGGTACTCGACCCGGCCCTTGGTGGCGTCGAACAGGATGTGCGCGAGATCGCCGCGCAACACCTCGTCGTCGCCGGGCGACCGCAGTCCGATCAGCTCGGGACCCAGGGTGGCCAGCGCCTTACCCGAGTCGTCGACCCACGCGCCGCCACGCATCGCCGTAGAGGCCTCGCGGATTTCCGGCATCAGCCCCATCCGCTCGATGACCTCCATGGCCACGCCTCGAATGTCGACCTTGTAGCCGCCCTCCCGCAGGGTGGGCGCCTGTTCGACGACGGTGACGGTGAACCCGTGGCGGGTCAGCCAGTAGGCCAGTGCCGGACCGGCGACGCTCGCGCCGGAGATGAGAACGGTTTTGTTGGTGAACTGTCGCGTCGTTGTCATGGGAACAGCGTCGGCCGCGGCGCTCACCACGCACTCACCATCGGCTCACCGCCCCGCACCGAGCAGGGCCGCCACCTCCTCGATCGAGCGCCCGACGCCGCGGTCATAGGCGGCGCGGAACTCGTGTTGGCCGAGTTCGGCACGGCACCGCGCGGCGGTCTCGGCCGCCTCACCGTCACCCGCGGCGGACATCCCGCGCAGCGAATCGGCAGCGCCGAGCAGCAGCGCGGCCCGCGCCGGATCGCCGATCACAGCGGCGGTCTCCGCCAGACCGGCCACCGCGGCCGCGGCCACCGACGGGGACCGGTCACGGGCCAGTTCGAAGGCCTCGCGGTGCGCCGCATGCCCGGCTTCGATGTCGGCTTCGGCGAGCGAGACCCAGCCCAGTCCGATGAGGCTGCGCGCCCGAGCCTCCGCCATGCCGAATGAACCGTTGTCGGGCAGGGCGACGGCCGTGCCGTAGTACTCCCTGGCGCCGATGAGGTCGCCCGCCGCCCGGCGCAGGTCGCCGAGCCCGCGTATCGCGTTGGCGTACATGTCCGTCGCGCCCGCCGCCCGGGCCGATTCGGCGGCACGCTCGTAGGCGGCGCGGGCTTCGTCCGCGTCGTGACAAGCGTCCCGGCGGGCGAGGAGGTCGCCACGCCGGTTGAGCAGGTCGGCGGCCTCGTCACCAGCGCCCAACTCGGTTTGCAGGGCAACGGCCTCGTCGATCAGGTCCAGCGCGACCGCCCGCTCACCGCGCCAGTCGGCGACGGCGGCGAGTTTGTCCAGGGTGGTGGCGATCGCCCAGCGGTCGCGGGTGGCGCGGAAACCAGCGAGGGCACAGTGGAATTCGGGTTCGGCCGCCACCGGCTCACCGGACATGAGCAGGCGGAGTCCCCCGCCCAGCCGCAGGAACGCCTGCGACCATGGGTCGGCACCGAAGAGCAGGCGCTGCCGCTGCGGCGGCAGGTCCAGCAACCCGCCGACGGTCGCCAGCAGGAACACCAGATGCGGGCGCTGAAGGGGTCTTCCGACCCTGGACAACTCCGTCACCGCGCGGGTGACCGCGACCGGCAGTCCGTTTCCCGCTCGCGCGGCGATCGCCGCGCACAGGCCGTATTCCTCGACGTCGGCCGCCGGATCGAGTGCGGGCAGCAGCTTGCCCGCGAGCTCGACGGCGCCGCCCGGATGACCGCGCAGCCACCAGCACCACGCGTGCGCGGCGATGAGCCGTTGTGCCAGAGGCGGATCGGCGGCCACCGCCCAGCGCAGCGCCACCTGCACGTTGTCGTGTTCGGCGCTCAGTCGTGCCAGCCAGTCCAGCTGGTCCGGGCCGCGCAGTCGCGGATCGGCCCGCTCGGCCAGGGCGGTGAAGAATCCCGCGTGGGCACGCTGCATCCGCTCACGCTCACCGGAGTCGGTCGAACGTGCCAGACCGTAGGCTCGGATGGTCTCCAGCATCCGGTAGCGGCCGCCGTGCACCTCCACCAGCGATTTGTCGGCCAGGCCGTCGAGCAGTTCGTCGGCATCGTCGAGTTCGCAGACCGAAGCGGCGGTCGCGGCCGTCGCTCCGCCCGCGAAGACCGCGAAGCGCCGCGCCATGAGGCGCTCGGCCGGTTCCAGCAGATCCCAGCTCCATTCGACCACCGCCTGCAAGGTCTGATGTCGGGGCTCCGCGGTCCGGTCTCCTCGTGACAGCAGCCGGAACCGGTCGGAAAGGCGTCCGTCGATGTCGTCCACTTCGAGGTTGCGCAGACGGGCGGCGGCGAGTTCCAAAGCCAGCGGCAAGCCGTCCAATCGCGCGCAGATGCGCCGCACGGCCGCGATCGTGCCCGCGTCGACGGTGAATCCGGGCCGCGCCGCGGCCGCGCGGTCGGCGAACAGGCGGACCGCCGCGCAGCCGAGCTGCTCGGACAGCGGCGCTTCGGCGGCCGCGACCGGCAGTTGCCCGATCGACAGGACGGTCTCGCCGGTGATGCGCAGGGCTTCCCTGCTGGTCGCCAGCACTCGAAGGCCCTGGCATTCGCGCAACAACCGGTGGACGAGCCGCGCGGCGTCGAGCACCAGATGCTCACAGTTGTCGAGAATGATCAGCAGAGACCGGCCTGCGAGCATCGCGTGCAGCCGGTTTTCCGCGTCTTCGTGCTCACCGGCGGTCGCGCGGCCGCCGAGCGTCGCCGCGATCTCCTGCGCCATCTGCGCGCCGTCCACCAACGGCGACAGATCCACGAAACAGACCTCGCCCTGAGCCCGGGAGCCTGCCTCCAACGCCAGCCGGGTCTTGCCGGTGCCCCCCGGACCGGTCAACGTGACCAGGCGGGCCCGCGCCAGCAGCAACGCGATCCGCGCCAACTCGTCGTCGCGGCCGACGAAACTGGTGAGCTGGGCCGGTAGGCGGCGCAACGAGGCCGCGGCGACGGTGTCCCCGCGCAGGATCGCGAGGTGGGCCCGGGTCAGCTCGGCCGAAGGATCCGCCCCCAGCTCGTCGGCGAGCAGTCGACGGCCCTGCTCGAACAGCTCCAGCGCCTCCGCTTGCCGGTCGGTCCCGGACAACCCGCGCATCAGCAGCGCTCGAGCCCGCTCCCGCAGCGGATGTGCGGCGACGAGTTCGGTCAGCATCGAGACCACCGCTCGATGGTCGCGCAGCGCCAGACCGGCCTGCGCCCGATCCTCCCGCGCCGCCAGCCACGCTTCGGTGAGGCGGGTCACCGCCGTCGCGGCGAACGGCGCGTCGCGGACGTCGGCCAGCGCCGCACCCCGCCACAGCCCGGCGGCTTCGTCCAGCAGCGCGGCCGCGGAAGCGGGATCCCCGTCACGCAACGCGATCCGGCCCTCCTCGGCGAGCCGATCGAACCGGTGCGCGTCCACCGTGCCCGGGTCGACCGCGAGCCGGTAGCCCGCGGTCGAGGACTCCACCAGTTCGTCGGCGCCCGCCGAACGCAGCGCCCGCCGCAGCCGCGACACCTGGGACTGCAGCGCGTGCCCGGCGTCACCCGGCGGATCCTCCCCGTAGAGATCGTCGATCAACCGCTCGCGGGAGACGACCCGACCGGCCTCCGACGCCAACACCGCCAGCAGCGCCCGCACCTGCGGCCCACCCACCGCGACCGGACCCCCATCGGGCTGTCGCACCTCCACCGGACCCAGGATCCCGAACCGCACGATCGCCAGTATGGCCCGGGGACCGACGGTCTGCCGCTTCGGCGGCTTCTCAGCACCGGCCTGCCGGCGGAGCCGGGTCGTTCACTTCGCTCGGTGGCCGAGTACGGCGAACATGGTGACCGACAGGTGGTAGTCGCCCCGGGCGATTCCGGCCTCCATGGCGGCGGCCAGGTCGGTGCGTTCCTGCTCGGTGATCGCGCCTGCGGCGCGGGCGCGTTCGGTCATCTGGGCGAAGAGCGGGCGGATGGTTTCCGGGTCCCAGATCACCGCCTGCGATCCCACGTCGTCGATCGCGAATCCGGCCGCGGTGAGCAGGCCGCGAAGGCTTCTGCCCGACTTCGGGTTCGGGGTGGTCGTGAGCATCGACTCGCGCAGACGGGCGATCACATCGTCGTCGCCGGGATGGGCGATGGCGGTGTGCCAGTCGCTGTCGATGAGCAGCACGCGACCGCCCGGCCGCAGGACCCGCGCGATTTCGGCGGTGGCGGCGGCCGGGTCGTCGAGATGCTGGTAGACGCGCTCGCAACGCACCGCGTCGAACGAAGCATCCGGGAAAGGCAGGTGGTAGGCGGTGCCTTCGACGAATCGCGCTGATACACCGGCGGCCTCGGCTCGCGCGTCGGCGACAGCGAGCATCGCGGGATTCGGATCGACACCGACCGCCTCGCCGTCCGGCCCGACCCGCCGGGCGAACTCGAGCACCTCGGACCCTGTCCCCGCACCGATGTCGAGTGCCCGCTCACCTGATGCGACCGCCAATACGTCGTGCCCCCATCGCCGCATCCGGCTGATACCCGGCAACGCCGCTTGCAGATCCAGGATGCCTACCAACACGGCCATCGGATCGTCGGCGGCGTCATGGGACGGTGCGGAACGATCGGCGGGGATAGCGCTCGTGTGGAACGACGGTGCGGGACGGGGCGTCGCGTGTTCGGTCGTCATGCCCCGACAGTAGCGGCCGCCTCCCGCCTGCGGTCGCGCCTTGAACTCACCGCAGCGCCCATCAGAAGGCGCTCACGTTTTCACTCGATTCCCTGTGTATGCGACTTGATCACTCCCGCGCATACGTATCCGCGTGGGTACCGGTGGCCGTCGCTACTTCCCATGGACCACCCGTTTCGGAGGTAGCCGTGACCGGGTGGTATCTGCCGGCGGTCGCTGTCGGTGCGGTTGTGCTCGCCGCATCGATCGGCGTCGCGTTATGGCTTCGGCCTGTTCGGCTGCCGGAGGGGCGCAGCGTAGAAGAGATCACCCGACGGGTGCAGCGGGAGCGGACCGACATGGACACGACTCTTTGGCCGATGGGTCTTCCGCATGACGCGCCCGATCACGCGCTGGGTGTGGGGGAGGCGCGGATGACCATGCAGCGGCACCGTGCTTGCCGCGTGGGTGAATGTCCGAGTAAGACGGCGGCGTGCCGGTGGAGGCCGATCGCATCCGGCCGGATGCCGGGCGGCAGAGGTGAGGGGCCGGGCGGTTCACTCCGCTCGGTGGGCGAGCACGGCGAACATGGTGACCGAAAGGTGGTAGTCGCCCCTGGCGACGCCCGCCTCCATGGCGGCGAGCAGGTCGCGGCCCTCCTGCTCGGAGATCGCTCCGACCTGACTCGCTGACGCGATCATCTGGATGTACAGCGGGAGGGCGGTGTCGGGATTCCAGATCACCGCCTCCGAGCCCATGTCGTCGATGGTGAAACCGGCAGCGGTGAGCAGGCCGCGCAGGCGGCGGCCCGACGCGGGGTTGGGGGTGGTCGCGAGCATCGCCTTGGACAGGCGGGCGAGCACATCGGGGTCGCCGGGATGGGCGATCACGGTGTGCCAGTCGGTGTCGATGAGCAGCACACGGCCGCCCGGTCGCAGGACGCGGGCGACCTCGCCGGTGGCGGCCGCCGGGTCGTCCAGGTGCTGGTAGACCCGCTCGCAACGCACCGCGTCGAAGTAACCGTCCGGAAACGGCAGGTTGTACGCGGTGCCTTCGACGAAGCGGGCACGGGAGTCGGCGGTCTCCGCGCGCCCACGGGCGATGGCGAGCATCGCGGGATTCGGGTCGACTCCCACCGCGTCGCCGTCGGGGCCGACCCGGTCGGACAGCTCGATCACCTCGGTGCCGGTACCGGCCCCTATGTCCAGTACCCGCTCGCCCGATTGCACGGCCAAGGCCTCGTGCCCCCACGCACGCATGCGCCGGATACCCGGCAGCGCGGCTTGCAGGTCGAGCATGCCGACCAGCGCGGCCATCGGGTCGTCGTCGGTGGTGCTGCGGGAAGCGTCCGGAATCGCGTTCACGTGGAACGACGGGATAGGCGGCGAGGGATCGCTCGACATGGTCCGACACTAACCCTGCGCCGCCGTCGACGGCAGTGCGGTCGACCCGTCGCATGCGGTGTCCACGTCGCCTTTTTCCGAACAGGAGTTCATCCCTGGGAGAGACGGTCCGGTTGCGCTGGTAAGTGATTCGGCCTGCACGCCGCGGTGGGGCGGGACTGCTGTAGCGTTCCGGTCTTCGTCCGTCGCCTCGCCGACCTTGCTCTTGGCTGATCACCGTTGGTCGCGGACCTCCCGGGCGCGGTTCGACGATCGGCTCGGTGTGGATCCTCCGGAGTTCACCGTTGGACATTGGCGATGCTGCCCGCCCGGCGTACCGTCTAGTTTGTGAGCAGTGGCGCCGTGTCGGGGGCAGCGGTGAAGGGCTCGGATCCGTGGGCCCGGGCTTTCGCTGCGCTGTACGACCCTCTGTTGTGGATGGGCGAGAGGGCGGGTATGGGCGCTCGCCGACGAGATCTGCTCAGCCGTGCGAGGGGGCGAACCGTCGAGCTGGGCAGCGGTACCGGTCTCAACATGGGGTACTACCCTGACGACCTCGAAGAACTGATCTTGACCGAACCGGAAGCCGCGATGCGGACGCGGTTGGCGCGCAAGCTGCGGCGCAGTGGACGCCGGGCACGTGTGCTCGACGCATCGGCGGAACAACTGCCGTTCGAGGACGAAACCGTGGATACGGTCGTCTCAACGCTCGTGCTGTGTACGGTCGACGACCCCGAACCGGTGTTGCGCGAGATCGAGCGTGTGTTGCGCCCCGGCGGCCAGCTGCTGTTCATCGAGCATGTACGTTCGGAGTCGCCGCGACTCGCCCAGTGGCAAGACCGCCTCGCCGCCCCGTGGCGCCGCTTCGCGGAGGGTTGCCACTGCAACCGTGCCACCCTCGAACTCATTCGGGGATCCGGGCTGAAGCTCGAAGACGTACAGGAAGCGTCGTGGCGGGGGGAGCCCCCGATTATTCGACCCCTGATCCTGGGTGCGGCCACCAAGAACACCTAGGGAGCGTCCGATGACCGAGTCCGGCTCCGCGGATCTCGAACAGCGGCATCGCGCGATGTGGGCACTGGGCGACTATCCGTCCGTCGCCACCGAGGTCATCCCTGGACTGGGCAGGCGTCTGGTCGATGCCTGCCGTATCAGCGCTGGTCAGCACGTGTTGGACATCGCGGCCGGGTCCGGCAACGCCGCGATCCCGGCGGCGGAGACCGGTGCGGAGGTCGTGGCGAGCGACCTCACGCCGGAGCTGTTCGAGGCGGGTCGGCGTCTCGCCGCGGAAAGGGGTGTCGAGCTGCGGTGGCAGCAAGCCGATGCCGAGGCATTGCCCTACGCGGATGCCGACTTCGATACCGTGATCTCCTGCGTCGGCGTCATGTTCGCGCCTTTCCACCAGGCGGCCGCGGACGAAATGGTGCGTGTGACCAAGCCGGGCGGCACGATCGGGCTGATCAACTGGACGCCCACCGGATTCATCGGGCAGATGTTCGCCACGATGAAACCGTTCGCTCCGCCACCCCCGCCCGGCGCCCAGCCGCCCCCGCTGTGGGGCGACGAGACGCACGTGCGGTCGCTGTTGGGCGATCGCGTCACCGATCTGGAGTTGCGGCGCGAAAACGCGGTCATCGACCGCTTCGCCGACGGCGCCGAGTTCCGCGACTTCTTCAAGTCCTATTACGGCCCGGCGGTCGCGGTGTACAAGGCCATCGCCGCCGAGCCCGACCGCGTCGCACAGTTGGACCGGGACCTCGCGGAACTAGCTGCCCGACATGACCTGGGCAATGGGCGCATGGAGTGGGAGTACCTCCTGGTCACCGCGCGCCGCTCCTGAGCGACGGGGAATGGAACCGGGCGTTCGTGCCACATCGCTCCCCCTCCCCGGCGGGTTCGTCAGGAAGTCGCGCCGATCGCCAACCCTGCGAGGAGATCGTGCACAAGGCTTGCCGCCTGCTCGTGAGCGCGTTGCCGATCATCGGTCTCGGCGATGGTCAGCGACAGTTCGGTCAGGGCCCCATAGAAGGCACTTGCCAGTAGTGCGGCGGGGTAGGGACGGATGAGCGCGGCATCGAGCAGATTCCGCACCGCCTCGACGACCAGGCCGCCGAGATGGCGTTGGTCGAGTTCACGCCAGCGCTGCCAGCCGAGACCGATCGGTCCCTGGCGGAGCACGATGTGCCGGTAGTCGGGTTCGGCGCAGACGTCGAGGAACTCCCGCACACCGCGGTCGACCCGGTCGAACGGGTCCGAGGCCGAGTCGATCGCGGTGCGGATGCGTTGCGCCGCCCGGGTCTCCAGATCGTCGACGATCGCCTCGAACAGCCCCTTCTTGCCGTCGAAGTGGTGATACAGCGCGCCGCGGGTGAGGCCGGTGGCGCGAACCAGCTCTTCCGCCGACAGATCCGCGTACTCGCGTTCGGCGAACAGCCGCCCCGCGGTCTCCAGCAGCGCCTGGCGCGTGTTCTCCGCGTACTTCTCGCGAAACGACTCCATGCGATATGGATATCACATACAGTATGTATGTCAGATACAGACTGTACGAGAGTGGGTCGTAATGGGCGAATCAGTGGACGTCGTCGTTGTCGGAGCCGGGATAGCGGGTCTGGTAGCCGCCCGCGACCTGGCGCGAAGTGGTGCGGAGGTGCTCGTGCTGGAGGCGCGCGACCGGGTCGGCGGGCGGCTGCTGAACGGTGAACTGCCCGGTGGTGCGCCCATCGAGGTGGGTGGTCAATGGGTCGGTCCCGGCCAGCAGCACGTGCTCGCGCTGATCGATGAACTCGGCCTGAAGACCTTCCCCACGTACACCGCGGGCCGTCATATCGCCGAACTCGGCACGGCCCGCTCGGTATACACCGGCCGGATTCCCAAGCTGAACCCGCTGGCACTGGCCGACGTCGCGCAGATCCAGTGGAGGCTCGACCGGGTGGCGCGCCGGGTCGCGGCGGCGGAGCCGTGGCTCGCGGACCGGGCTGGAGTGCTGGACGCGCAAACCTTCGCCACCTGGCTGCGGCGGACCGCCCACACCTCCGCGGGTCGGTCGTTCTTGCAGCTGATCACCGAGGCGGTGTTCTCCGCGGAGCCGGAGGATATGTCGGCACTGTGGGCCGCCTACTACGTCGGCGCCGCCGGTGGGCTGGACGCGTTGATCAATACCGCGGGCGGTGCGCAGCAGGACCGCGTTGTCGGCGGTTCGCAGATCATCGCGTTGGCGCTGGCCGAGGAACTCGGTGACCGTGTCGTCCTGGGAACCGCGGTGACCGATGTCGAGTGGGACGTCTCGGGTGTCCGGGTCGTCGCGGGCGGCACGACCGTTCGCGCTCGTCGAGCCGTGATCGCGGTTCCGCCGCCACTGGCGGCGCGTATCCGCTTCACCCCCGGCCTGCCCGGCGATCGTGACCAACTCGTGCAGCGCATGCCGATGGGCCGGGTCATCAAAGTCAATGTCGTCTACGACGAGCCCTTCTGGCGCGAAGCGGGGCTGAGCGGCCAAGCCAACAGTGACCATCGGCCCCTGGGCACCGTCTTCGACAACACCCCGCTCGACGGTTCACCTGGTGTGCTCGTCGGCTTCCTCGAAGGACGGCACGCCGACAGAGGCGCGCGCCTCGACCTCACCGATCGTCGTGCACAGGTGATCGACGATCTCGCAGGTTACTTCGGGCCACGGGCCCGCAACCCCATCGCCTACATCGAACGCGATTGGGCCGAAGAGGAATTCAGCCGCGGCTGCTACGGCGCGTTCACCACGCCCGGCGCCCTCACCCGCTTCGGTCCGGCCCTGCGCACACCCATCGGCCCGCTGCACTGGGCAGGCACCGAAACCGCTACCCGGTGGGTCGGCTACATGGACGGAGCCGCCGAATCCGGCCACCGCGCCGCCCGCGAAATCGCTCCCGCGCTCGTCCGCGGTGGGGTGTAGCGGTTGGACCACGACTGCTGTGGTGGGCGCAGAGGGGATCGAACCCCCGACCGCTGGTGTGTAAAACCAGAGCTCTACCGCTGAGCTATACGCCCGTGCCGTTACCGGCGGCTTATGAATCTAGCGCGGCGAGCGCTTTCTCCCAAGCCGCCTGGTCACGGGGTTCTCCGGGGCCGTTCATCTCGGCGAAGCGGATGTAGCCCTCGCGGTCGACGACGAAGGTGCCTCGGTTCGGGTAGCCCGATTTCTCGTTGAAGACGCCGTAGGCCTGGGCCACCGCGCCGTGCGGCCAGAAGTCCGACAGCAGGGGGAAGATGTAGCCCTGCTCGGCGGCCCAGATCTTGTGCGTGGGCGGCGGGCCGACGGAGATCGCGAGGATCTCCGCGTTGTCGTTCTGGAACTTGGGCAGCTCGTCGCGCACCTTGCACAGCTCGCCCTGGCAGATGCCGGTGAAGGCGAGCGGGTAGAACACGATCAGGACGTTCTTCTTGCCCCGGTAAGCCGACAGGGTGACTTCCTGGTTGTTCTGGTCCTTCAGCGTGAAATCCGGCGCGACAGTGCCAACCTCTAGCGGCATAGCGAATCCTCCATCGTGTCGGGTCTCCACCGGGTGGGCGTGCAACACCACCCTGGTGGAAACCATAGCGCGGTGGCTCAACGCTGCTTCGAGGGCGCCTTGGGCTGCACGAGTCTGCTTCCGGTCCACGAGCCGAGGCTGATCGCCGAGGTCTGGGTCAGACCTGCGGTCGGTGCGGATTCGGCGATTTCACTCGGCTCGACATGGCCGGGTTGTCCAGTCTTGGGGGTAAGTACCCAGACGAAACCGTCGTCGGCGAGAGGGGCGATGGCGTCCATCAGGGCGTCGACCAGATCGCCGTCCCCATCGCGCCACCACAGCAGCACGACATCGATCACCTCGTCGGAGTCCTCGTCGACGAGTTCACCGCCGATCGCGTCCTCGACATCGGCCCTCAGGTCGTCGTCGACGTCCTCGTCCCAACCCAATTCCTGGACAACCAAGCCGTGTGAAATGCCAAGCTTCTGAGCGTAGTTCTGCGCGTCCGCCGCGGCGACCACGGTGGTGTCCTCCTCAACTCCCGACAGTAGGTAGTTGCAAGCGAACATGGTTATGGGCTTCAGCGCAAGCCGATCCGGCGAAATAGCTACCGAATGTCGCGTTGCGATGGTGTGTCAAGGGCTTTCTCAGCGCTTCGGACACGAGTCGCGGACGGCGTTGCGCGCGTCGTTGACGCGCTTGCTGGCGTCGTTGAGCGCCGCGACCGGGGCGGTGTAGGTCATCTTGCGCGTCTCGGCGGCCAGTGCGCGGGCCGCGTTCACGTATTCGGTGAACAGCGGCACCAGGTCCGTGGGCAGCGCCTCCTTGGCGGAGTTCACGCCGCTTTCCACCTTGTTCGCGGCGTCCTCGAGAGTCTGCGCCGCCGAGTCGCGCTTGGCGACGTAGTCCGGTGCGTTCGCATCGTGCGCGTCGACGAAATCGTTGTATTTGCTGACGCCTGCTCCGGTGATGGTGGGGAACTGGCCGCAGTTGTCGGAAATGGCCTTGGCCTGGGCCGCGGCGCGCCGGGATGAGGTCGCCGCCGCCGACGAGGACGCTGCCTCGGTCTTGTATGCCGCCAGATCGCTCGCGTTCGGACCCGCCACGCCTTCCACCCGGTTGGCGCACCCCGCGACGACCAATCCGACGGCGACCGCGCCGGTGGCGCACACCATTCCGAACCCGCGTGGGTTCAGCAGCTTCATCGTCCTCCCGCTCCTCAGGGCTGCCACGCTCGACATGCTCACCTTGCCTGTCGAACGGTACTGGATTTCCGGCTGACATGATGATTTGGGACGCGTCATCGGCAAGGATGGATGGTGCGCCCGAACCTTTCGTGAACGGGGGGTCCGCCAACCAGCGAACCCGCCCGGGGATACCGACGCCATCAGCATGTCCACCCCTGTACGAGGAGCAGATTTGACCGACCTGATCCACTCTTCCGCACCGGCGAAATCCGCTGGTACCAGCTCCGCTCCCGCGCCCGCCGCGAGCCGCGATCCGAACGGGTCGCACGCGCCGCAGCCGGCCGGACGGGTGCGGGTGATCCGCGAAGGGGTGGCGTCCTACCTACCGGACATCGACCCGGAGGAAACCAGCGAATGGCTCGAGTCGTTCGATGAGATGCTCGACCGGGAGGGCCCCGGCCGTGCGCGTTACCTCATGCTCCGTCTGTTGGAGCGGGCCGGTGAACGTCGGGTCGCCATCCCGTCCTTGACCTCCACCGACTACGTCAACACCATTCCCACCGAGAACGAGCCGTGGTTCCCCGGCGACGAGGAGGTGGAGCGCCGCTTCCGCGCCTGGATCCGCTGGAACGCCGCGATCATGGTGCATCGCGCCCAGCGCCCCGGCATCGGCGTCGGCGGCCATATCTCGACCTACGCGTCCTCGGCGGCGCTCTACGAAGTCGGCTTCAACCA
The DNA here is from genome assembly GCF_053601535.1 of Nocardia sp. NPDC004718. NCBI lineage: Bacteria > Bacillati > Actinomycetota > Actinomycetes > Mycobacteriales > Nocardiaceae > Nocardia > Nocardia sp. NPDC004718. Next base: position 129,875 of record NZ_JBSGCA010000009.1, on the reverse strand, counting down.
CTTCTTCCGCGGCAAGGACCATCAGGGCGGCGGCGACTCGATCTTCATCCAGGGCCACGCCTCGCCGGGCATCTACGCCCGCGCGTTCCTGGAGGGAAGGCTGTCGACCGATCAGCTCGACGGGTTCCGTCAGGAGTACAGCAACGGAGGCCCCGGCCACGGGCTGCCGTCCTACCCGCACCCCCGCCTGCTGAACAACTTCTGGGAGTTCCCCACGGTGTCCATGGGCCTGGGCCCGATGAACGCCATCTACCAGGCGCGCTTCAATCACTACCTGCACGATCGCGGTATCAAGGACACCTCCGACCAGCACGTGTGGGCGTTCCTCGGCGACGGCGAGATGGACGAGCCGGAGTCGCGCGGTCTCGCGCACGTCGCTGCCATGGAGGGTCTGGACAACCTGACCTTCGTCGTCAACTGCAACCTGCAGCGCCTGGACGGCCCGGTGCGCGGCAACGGCAAGATCATCCAGGAGCTGGAGTCGTTCTTCCGCGGCGCGGGCTGGAACGTCATCAAGGTGATCTGGGGCCGGGAGTGGGACGCGCTGCTCGGCGCCGACCGCGACGGTGCGCTGGTGAACCTGATGAACAGCACACCCGACGGTGACTACCAGACCTACAAGGCCAACGACGGCGCGTACGTCCGCGACCACTTCTTCGGGCGTGACCCGCGCACCAAGGCGCTGGTGCAGGACTTGTCCGACCAGGAGATCTGGAACCTCAAGCGCGGCGGCCACGACTACCGCAAGGTGTACGCCGCCTACGCGGCGGCGATGGCGCACAAGGGCCAGCCGACGGTGATCCTGGCCAAGACCATCAAGGGCTACACCCTGGGCAAGCACTTCGAGGGCCGCAACGCCACGCACCAGATGAAGAAGCTGACCCTGCAGGATCTCAAGGACTTCCGCGACCTGCAGCGGATCCCGATCAGCGACGCCGAGCTGGAGAAGGATCCCTACCTGCCGCCGTACTACCACCCCGGTATGGAGGCCCGCGAGGTCCAGTACATGCTCGACCGGCGCAAGGCGCTGGGCGGGTTCCTGCCCGAGCGGCGCGCCGCGGCCAAGCCGCTGAAGCTGCCCGGCGACGAGGCCTACCGCTCGGTCCGCAAGGGTTCGGGTAAGCAGAACGTCGCCACCACGATGGCCCTGGTGCGGCTGATGAAGGAGCTGCTGCGGGACAAGGAGATCGGCAAGCGGATCGTCCCGATCATCCCCGACGAGGCCCGCACCTTCGGTATGGACTCGTGGTTCCCTTCGTTGAAGATCTACAACCGCAATGGGCAGTTGTACACATCCGTCGACGCGGAATTGATGCTTGCCTACAAAGAGAGCGCCGTCGGGCAGATCCTGCACGAGGGCATCAACGAGGCGGGGTCGACGGCGTCGTTCACCGCGGCGGGCACCTCGTACGCCACGCACGGCGAGCCGATGATCCCGCTGTACATCTTCTACTCGATGTTCGGCTTCCAGCGCACCGGCGACGGACTGTGGGCGGCGGCCGACCAGCTCGCCCGCGGGTTCGTGCTCGGCGCGACCGCCGGACGCACCACGCTGACCGGTGAGGGCCTCCAGCACAACGACGGGCACTCGCTGCTGCTGGCCTCGACCAACCCGGCCGTGGTGACCTACGACCCGGCGTTCGCGTTCGAGATCGCCCACATCGTGCGCGACGGCCTGCGCCGCATGTACGGCGGCGGCACCCCGCCGCAGGGCTACGCGCCGCTGCCCGGCACCCATCCGCACGGCGGCCCCACCGAGTTCGGCGGTGAGGACGTCTTCTACTACATCACCCTCTACAACGAGCCGTACCCGCAGCCGGCCGAGCCGGAGGACCTCGACGTCGCGGGGCTGCTCAAGGGCATCTACCTGTACAAGCGCGGGGGTGAGGGCGCGGTCCGCGCCCAGATCCTGGTCTCCGGCGTCACCGTGCCGGACGGCCTGCGCGCGCAGGCGCTGCTCGCGCAGGAGTGGGGCGTGCAGGCGGACGTGTGGTCGGTGCCCTCGTGGGGCGAACTCCGCAAGGAGGCGCTCGACAAGGAGATCGCCGCGCTGCGCGACCCGGGCGCCGAGCCCGGGGTTCCGTACGTCACCGAGGCGCTGTCGCGGGTCGACGGCCCGTACGTGGCCGCGACCGACTGGATGCGCGCGGTGCCCGACCAGGTCCGCAAGTGGGTGCCCGGCGACTTCACCACGCTCGGCACGGACGGTTTCGGCTTCTCCGACACCCGCCCGGCCGCGCGGCGGGTGTTCAACGTCGACGCGCAGTCCATCGTGGTCGCCGCGCTGGCCGGCCTCGGCCGCACCGGCAAGATCGACCCGGCGAAGGCCGCGGAGGCGGCGGCGAAATACGGCATCGCCGACGTGGACGCCGCGCCGAAGGCGGCGGTGAGTTCGGACGAAGACCTCGCATAGCGGAATATTGGATGGTGGACCGTAAACCGCCGCGGCCGCGACGGATCTCCGAGGGCTCTTCCGAGCACGAGGTGTATCTGCCGACGGGCGCGCTCTCCCCGAACCGGCAGACCCGCGACCCCCTTCCGGACACGCTGCTCAAACGCGTGAAGCAGTTCTCCGGCCGCCTCTCCACCGAGGCGGTGGGGTCGATGCAGGATCGGTTGCCGTTCTTCGCCGATCTGGACGCCGCGCAACGGGCGGGCGTGCAGATGCTGGTGCAGACCGCGGTGGTGAACTTCCTGGAGTGGCTGCAGGACCCGGACAGCGACATCCGGTTCAGCCTGGACGCCTTCCAGGTGATCCCGCAGGATCTCGCGCGGCGGTTGACGCTGCGCCAGACCGTGGACATGGTGCGCGTCGCCATGGAGTTCTTCGAGCAGTGGCTGCCCGCGCTCGCGCGCAACGACCGGCAGCTGGTGGCACTGACCGAGGCGGTGCTGCGTTACGGGCGTGAGCTCGGCTTCGCCGCCGCCTCGGTGTACGCCAGCGCCGCCGAGTCGCGCGGCGCGTGGGACACCCGGTTGGAGGCGCTCGTCGTCGACGCCGTGGTGCGCGGCGACACCGGCCCGGACATGCTCTCCCGGGCCGCGACGCTGAACTGGGACGCCACCGCACCGGCGACGGTGCTGGTTGGCACGCCACCCGGGGAGCAGGGTGTCTCCTCGGTGGGGGCGGTGCATTCCATCGCGGCGCGGCACGGGCGGGCCGCGCTCGCGGTGGTGCAGGGCACCAGGCTGGTGATGGTGGTCTCCGGGCATCTGGGGGAGACCGCTCAGATCTCACCGTTCCTGGCCGACCTGCTCGCGGACGTGTTCTCCGATGGTCCGGTGGTGATCGGCCCGACCACCCGCACGCTGGGCGCGGCCCACGCCAGCGCGGTGGAAGCGCTGGCCGGGATGGAGGCCGTGGTGGGTTGGCGGGGGGCGCCGCGACCGGTGCACGCGGCGGAATTGCTGCCGGAACGCGCTTTGTTGGGTGATCGAGCTGCGATCGACGCGCTGAACGAGTACCTTGTCCTACCGTTGGCTGCGGCGGGGTCGTCGCTGGCGGACACTCTCGATGCCTACCTGGATTGCGGTGGAGCGGTCGAGACGTGTGCGCGTCAGCTGTACGTCCATCCAAATACGGTTCGGTATCGCCTCAAGCGAATCGCCGAGATCACCGGCCGGGATCCGATGAACCCGCGGGACGCGTACGTCCTCCGGATCGCCGCAACAGTGGGTCGTTTGACACGAACCCGTAACGAATCGTCAACTCCTGTCCCAGAAGTCACTTCGATCGCGTTGGGCCCCGAGGGCTTGTAACGCATCGGCGGAATCGGTCGATTCGGACAGCCCACGTGGTCTTTTGTGGAACTCCCACAAAACCGCTTCCGAAGCTTCATCCGCGTCGACATCTCGTGCGGCCCGCCTCACAGTGTTTTCTTAGAGGCGTGATCGCGTTGTTCGCCCCTGGACAGGGCTCTCAGACACCCGGCATGCTCGCGCCTTGGCTCGACCTTCCCGGCGCGAACGAGCGCCTCACGCTGTGGTCCAAGGCTTCCGGCCTGGACCTGGTCCGTCTCGGCACCACCGCGACGGCCGAGGAGATCACCGACACCGCCGTCACCCAGCCGTTGGTGGTCGCCGCCGCGCTACTCGCGTTCGCGGAGATCTCCCAGGACGAGCTGCCCGCCGCTACCATCGTCGCCGGGCATTCGGTCGGTGAACTCGCCGCCGCCGCGGTCGCCGGAGTCATCTCCGCCGACGACGCGGTCCGGTTGGCCGCGATCCGCGGAGCGGAGATGGCCAAGGCGTGCGCACTGGAACCGACCGGCATGTCCGCGGTGCTCGGCGGCGACGAGGCCGCCGTGCTCGAACGGCTCACCGAACTCGACCTCGTCCCGGCCAACCGCAATGCGGTGGGCCAGATCGTGGCCGCGGGTCGGTTGGACGCTCTCGCCGAGCTCGCCGCGAACCCTCCGGAGAAGGCCAGGGTTCGGGCGCTGCCCGTCGCGGGCGCGTTCCACACGGCGTTCATGGCGCCCGCGCAGGATGCTGTGACCGACGCCATAACGAAGATCACGCCGAACGAGCCGACCCGAACCTTGCTCTCGAACTTCGACGGCAAGCCGGTCGCGTCCGGACAGGACGCGATCGAGAAGCTCGCCGCGCAGGTCACCCGGCCCGTTCGCTGGGATCTGTGCACCGAGACCGTCCGGCAGGCCGCCGTTTCGGCGGTGGCGGAACTGCCGCCGGCGGGCACCCTCGTCGGCATTGCCAAGAGGGAGCTGAAGGGCACGCCCACGCTGGCCCTGAAGACCCCGCAAGACCTCCCCGCGTTGGCTGAGCTGACCGTGTCCGGCTAGCTTTCCTCCGCGACCATGCATCACATGATGCGAGGTCGTGATCGAGAGGCGGTAACTATTACCGCGCTCGATCCGAAAAAAACCAGTAGAGCCCTACAAAGTATCAAGAAGGGAGCCACGACGTGGCCGCTCTGACCCAGGAACAAATCGTCGAGGAACTCGGCAAGATCATCGAAGAGGTGACCGGCATCGAGCCCTCCGAAGTGACGATCGAGAAGTCCTTCGTCGATGACCTGGACATCGACTCGCTGTCCATGGTCGAGATCGCGGTTCAGACCGAGGACAAGTACGGCGTGAAGATCCCCGACGAGGATCTGGCCAGCCTGAAGACCGTTGGCGACGCCGTCAACTACATCCAGAAGCTCGAGGCCGAGAACGCTGAGGCGGCGGCCGAGCTCAAGGCCAAGTTCGACAACGCCGAGTAGGGCCGAAACTGTGACCACTCCTTCCACCTTGAACGGGAACTTCCCCAACGTCGTCGTAACCAGCCTTGCGGCGACCACGTCGATCGCGGGTGACGTCGATGCGACGTGGAAGGGACTCCTCAACGGCGAGAGCGGCATCGACGTTCTCGAGGATTCCTTCGTCGAGGAATACGACCTTCCGGTCCGCATCGGCGGTCACCTGAAGGTCCGGCCGGATACCCTGCTGTCCCGGGTCGAATGTCGGCGCATGGCCTACGTCGAGCAGCTCGCGACCGTGCTCGGTCGCGAGGTCTGGCGGAACGCGGGCAGCCCGGAAGTCGACCCGGAGCGGCTGGGTGTGGCCATCGGCACCGGATTGGGAGGCGGCGACGCCCTCATCGATTCCGTGGACAAGCTGAAGAACGGCGGCTATCGCAAGATTTCGCCGTTGGCTGTGCAGATGGTCATGCCGAACGGCCCCTCGGCCGTTGTCGGCCTCGAATTGAAGGCCAGGGCAGGAGTGGTCACTCCGGTCTCGGCGTGCTCGTCCGGCTCCGAGGCCATCGCCAACGCCTGGCGGATGATCGTCATGGGTGACGCGGACATGGTCGTCACCGGTGGCGTCGAGGGCTTCATCGACGCGGTGCCCATCGCGGCGTTCACCATGATGCGCGCCATGAGCACCCGCAACGAGGACCCGAAGGGCGCCTCGCGTCCCTTCGACAAGGATCGCGACGGCTTCGTCTTCGGCGAGGCGGGCGCGCTGATGGTCATCGAGACCGAGGAGCACGCGAAGGCTCGGGGCGCGACCATCCACGCCCGCCTGCTCGGCGCGGGCATCACCTCCGACGGCTTCCACCTCGTCGCCCCCGACCCGACGGGTGACGGCGCCGCGCGGGCGATGACCAGGGCGATGCAGTCCGCTGGTCTGACCAAGACGGACATCACGCACATCAACGCGCACGCGACCGCGACGCCGATCGGTGACACCGCCGAGGCGAACGCGATCAACAAGGCCGTGGGCAGCCACGCCTCGGTGTACGCGCCCAAGTCGGCACTCGGCCACTCGATCGGCGCCGTCGGCGCCCTGGAGTCCGTGCTGACCGTGCTCTCCATCCGCGACGGCATCGTTCCGCCCACGCTGAACCTGGAGAACCAGGACCCGGAGATCGACCTCGACGTGGTGAAGGGCGAAGCCCGCCGCCAGGAGATCGAGTACGCGATCAACAATTCCTTCGGATTCGGTGGGCACAACGTGGCGCTCGCCTTCGGTCGGGCATAGCCGCGCGATCGACTGCACAACGATTCCGGCGGGGCCGGCCATCTGACGTGGTCGGCCCCGCCGCGTTTCGCCATACGCAGCCGCGGCAGCGGCGCACTTATCGAGGTCAGGAGACAACGCGATGACAATCATCGCTCCCGCGTTGCATCAGGAGACGACGACCGACCCGCGCGATCCGCTCGGCCGGCTCCAGCGTTTCTTCGATCCCGGCACCATTCTTCCGCTACACCCGCGTGACAAGTCCGGCGTGCTCGCCGCCATCGGCGAGGTGGACGGCGTCCGCACCGTGGCCTACTGCTCCGACGCCACCGTCATGGGCGGCGCGATGGGCGTGGAGGGCTGCAAGCACATCGTCGACGCCATCGACACCGCCATCGACTCCGGTGTTCCCGTGGTCGGCCTGTGGCACTCCGGCGGCGCTCGCCTGGCCGAGGGCGTCGAGGCGCTGCACGCGGTCGGTCAGGTCTTCGAGGCCATGGTCCGCGCGTCCGGCCTGGTCCCGCAGATCTCCGTGGTGCTCGGCTTCGCGGCCGGTGGCGCCGCCTACGGCCCGGCGCTGACCGACATCGTGATCATGGCTCCGGAAGGCCGCGTCTTCGTGACCGGCCCGGACGTGGTGCGCAGCGTGACCGGCGAGCAGGTCGACATGGCCACCCTCGGCGGGCCGGAGACGCACGGTAAGAAGTCCGGCGTCACCCACATCGTGGCCGCCGACGAGTCCGACGCGCTGCACCGCGCTCGCCGCTTGGTGTCGATGTTCGCCGAGCAGGGTGAATTCGACTTGGTCGCGGCCGAGCACGGCGACGTCGACCTGAAGGCGATGCTGCCGGAGTCGGCCAAGCGCGCCTACGACGTGAAGCCGATCATCAACGAGCTGCTCGACAACGTCGACGGCGAGTCGTCGTTCGAGGAATTGCAGGGCGGGTACGCCCGCAGCATCGTCACCGGTCTGGGCCGTCTCGGTGGGCGCACCGTCGGTGTGCTGGCGAACAACCCGATCCGTCTCGGCGGCTGCCTGAACTCCGAGAGCGCGGAGAAAGCGGCGCGTTTCGTGCGGCTGTGCGACGCGTTCGGCATTCCGCTGATCGTGGTCACCGACGTGCCGGGTTACCTGCCCGGCGTCGGCCAGGAGTGGGAAGGCGTCGTGCGGCGCGGCGCGAAGCTGCTGCACGCGTTCGCCGAAGCGCGCGTTCCGCGGGTCACGCTGGTCACCCGGAAAATCTACGGCGGCGCCTACATCGCGATGAACGCCCGCTCGCTCGGCGCGACGGCGGTCTACGCGTGGCCGGGCTCGGAGGTGGCCGTCATGGGCGCCAAGGCCGCGGTCGGCATCCTGCACAAGAAGGCCCTCGCGGCCGCGCCGGAGGAGGAGCGCGAGGCGCTGCACGAGCGGCTCACCGCCGAACACGAGCGCATCGCGGGCGGTGTGGAGCGCGCTATCGCCATCGGTGTCGTCGACCAGGTCATCGACCCGGCGAAGACCCGCAGCATTATCGCGGCGGCGCTCGCCGCGGCCCCGGCCCGCGCCAGCCACCACAAGAACATTCCGCTCTGATCTACGCACCGAAGCGGGCTCCGGTATTCCCGGGGCCCGCTTCGCGTTTTCCGGGCTTCGCACCGACGGGCTCGTGGGGCGCTGTGGACTCGGTGGTTTGGTGTGTCGCACGCAGTTGGAGGGGGTGAGGTCGTGAAGTCTCACGGGGCGGGAGCGGCACGGTGGTCGGTAGCATCGGGAGGTGCGCTACGAAGAACTGGCCGACGTGCCGTGCTCGATCACGCGCCCGCTCGTGATCTTCGGTGATCGCTGGACGCTGCTGATCCTCAAGTCCTGCTTCTCCGGGATCCGGCGATTCAACGCCTTCCAGAGCGCACTGGGCATATCGCGCAGCAGGTTGCAGGATCGGCTGGACCGGCTGATCGAGCACGGCATCCTCGTCAAGCAGAAGGCCGCCGTGGGCGCGCACGAGGAGTACCGCCTCACTGCCAAGGGGCACGACATCTACCCGATTCTGCTGGCCATCCGTGATTGGGGCGATGCCTATATGGCGCCGCAAGGGCCTCCGGTGCGTTACGCCCATCACGAGTGCGCGGGCGAGGCCCACGTCCGGCTCGAATGCGATTCGTGCGGAGCCGAACTCACCGCGCGCGATGTCACCCCGAAGCCGGGACCGGGCTTGCTGGGCGTCACCGGCGCCGAGGCGACCGCGGGTAGCGCGCGCTGACGCCCTCTGGTGTCAGTCGGCGAACCAGGTGGCGACTTCGTCGGCGTAGGCCTGGGTGGTGCGGAAGCCGTAGCATCCGCTCCGGCGCGAAAGCCGGGCGCCACGCCGTCGCCGGGCGAGTCGGCCGCGACGCGCGCGGGGCGCAAAAGTGCTGCCCGCGTTGCGGCAACGGGCGCGGTCGCGCCAGGCAGAATCCCGATATGGCGTCCGAAGCTCCCGCCGCGCGGGACCGCAAACGGCACGGCAGGCATTACACGCCGCCCGTGCTGGCGCGGTTCCTGGCGCAACGGCTGCTGCGCCATGCCGAGCCCTCGGACGCGGGCGTCCTGCGTGTGCTCGATCCAGCCTGTGGCGACGGCGAATTGCTGTTCGCCGTGCACGAGGAGGTCGCGGCCCGGTTTCCCGGTGTCCGTCTGGTGTTGACCGGTTACGACCTGGACGCCCGCGCGCTCGCGGTCGCCCGTGAGCGCGCCCGCTCGGCGGGGATCGACGCGCACTGGCGCAAGGCGGACTTCCTCGCGGTCGAGGCGCGGCTCGCGGACGGCTCGTTCGACGCGGTGATCACCAACCCGCCGTATGTGCGCACCCAGCAGTTGGGTGGATCGACCGCGCAGTTGCTGAGCAAGCGGTTCGGTCTGCGCGGGCGGATCGACCTGACCCATCCGTTCGTGGCGACGCTGCCCCGGCTGCTGGCCGCGGGAGGTGTGCTCGGCCTCTTGTGCGCCAACCGATTCCTGACCACCAAGGCCGGCGCGAACATCCGGCGGCTGTTGCTGACCGATCTGGCTCCGGTCGAGCTGTACGACCTGGGAGACACCAAACTGTTCACCGCCGCTGTGCTGCCCGCGATCACCATCGCGCGCCGCGCGAACCACGGCGACGGTTGCCGCTACGTCTCCGCCTACGAGGCCATCGGCGAAACACCAGGTGCGAAGACGCTGTTCGAGGCGCTGCTCGACCCGGGCGGCTCGATCGTCGAGTACAACGGCCGGACCTTCGCCGTCGAGGTCGGCACGTTGGCAACGGGGTGCGGGCCGCCCGGAGCCCGTCGGGGTGGCGATGAGAGTTCGACCCGTGACGCCGCGCCGGAGGTCACGGCGGAACGAAGGACTCTCCGCGGCGCGGCGCGGGAGCCGGAGGCCGCGTGGCGGATGTCGCACGACGCGATCGATTCCTGGCTGGCGCGGATAGCGGCGGCGACTTGGCGCAGTTTCGGCGAGGTGGCGCGCATCCGGGTCGGCATCAAGACGACCGCCGACCATGTGTTCATCTCCGACCGCTGGGCACAGGCCGACCTGTGTCCCGAGCCCGAACTGTTGCTGGAGCTGATCACCCATCACGATCTGGCGCCGTGGCGGGCCACACGCGCACGCGACGTTCGCGTGCTGTATCCCTACGACCTGGCCTGTGCCCGCCGCACGCCGATCGATCTCGGCGAATACCCTGCGGCCGCCGCGTATCTGCGGTCGCATCGTCGCACACTTGCCGGGCGACGCTATGTCGTCGAGAGCGGCCGCGCCTGGTACGAGATCTGGGTGCCGCAGCGCCCGCACCTGTGGCGGCAGCCGAAGCTGGTATTCCCGGACATCAGCGACCGTCCGCGTTTCGCGCTGGACAGCTCGGGCGCGGTGGTCAACGGCGACTGCTACTGGATCTCGCTGCCCGATCTGGCGGCCGCGCCCACGGAGGCGACGCGCTTGGCATACCTGCTGATGGGGGTGGCCAATTCGGCGCTCGGATTGCGGTTCTACGACGCGGTCTGCGGCAATCGGCTGTACTCGGGCAGGCGGCGGTGGATCACCCAATATGTGTCACGGCTGCCGGTGCCCGACCCGGCGGCGGCCCGGTCGGCGGGAGTCATCGATCTGGTGCGCGAGTTCGTGGAGGGCCGGGTGCCTGATGCGGCGGCGCGGGCCGAGCTGGACGAGCGGGTGGCCGCCGCGTTCGGCGTCGGATTACGCGTACCTCCGCCTTCGCTCCGGCCATGCGCGGGCTGAAGACGGACTGCGTCCGACAGCGCCCATCAGGCGCTGACCCGGACGCCGACCATCGGCAGCAGCGTGCGGCGGGCGAATTCGCGCGCCGCGTTCTGATCGCTGACCGGGATCAGGCCGTCGGGAGTGAGGGCGAGCGACAGCGCCAGCCGGGCCATGATCTCGGCGACCAGATCGGCGTCGAAGTCGTGCGTGCCACCGGCATTCCGCAGCTCGCGCAGCTTCTCGGCCAGGTAGTCGCGGCCGACGGCGAGGATCGGCCCCGCCTCGGTGGTCAGCCGGGGCAGGATCAGGTCGGGCTCGGTGCGCAGCAGTCGGCGCAGCAGTTCGTTGCCCGCGATGGCGCTGATGAACGCGACGAAGATCTCGACGAGCTGATCGTCGTTGCCCGAGACGGTGCGCACCTGCTTCTCGATCGCGGCGACGAAGCGCTGTGCCTCCCGGACGCTGACCGCTTCGACGAGGTCGTTCTTGGATTCATAGCGCCGGTACAGCGTGGCCGGGCTGATCCCGGCGCGGCGGGCGATCTCGCCCATGCTGGTCCGCTTGATACCGAAGTCCAGGAATGCCGAGAGTGCGCTTTCCAGGAGCTTTTCGCCGTCGGCGACCGGCTTCTCGAGGATGCGCTGCAACATGGGTGAGAGGGTTGGCATCGGATCTCCAGTAGGTTCGGCGCGGTCGCCGGGCCGTGGCCGGTGGGCGCGGCGTCGCGACGGGTGCGGACGGGAATGTCCATTATTTCATTGGGTGGACGCCGCGTGACCCGGCATTGCCCGAGGAGCGGCCGGATGGAGTGGGTCGCGCGTCCAGATTCGGCTCACTAGCCTGTGGTCGTGTCCGGCCGTGACTCCGGCCGGTCCGGAAAGGGGTTGAGCCATGGGGTATTTCGCGAATCGTGTGGTGGCGGTCACCGGCGCGGGTTCGGGCATCGGCCGGGCGCTGGCGGTGGCACTGGCGGGCGCGGGGGCATCGCTGGCGCTGTCGGACAAGTCGGCGGATGCCGTGGCCGAGACGGGGGTGTTGTGCGCGGCCGTGGGCCCGGAGCCGTCGATGAGCACGGTGGACGTCACCGATCGGGCGGCGGTGTTCGCGTACGCGGAGCGGACCGTGGCGCGGTTCGGGCGGGTCGAAGCGCTGTTCAACAACGCGGGCATCCTGCACGTCGGCGGCGTGCTGGAGTCGCCATTCAGCGACTTCGAACGAGTGATGGCCGTCGACTTCTGGGGTGTGGTCAACGGGACCAAGGCGTTCCTGCCCCACCTGCTGGCCGCCGATCGCGCGCATGTCGTCAATATGTCCTCGGCCTTCGGGCTGGTGGCCGTCGCGCGGCACGCGCCGTACAACGCGGCGAAGTTCGCCGTACGCGGTTTCACCGACTCGCTGCGCCAGGACATGCGTGCGGCGGGCGGCTCGGTGCGGGTCACCGGGGTGTATCCCGGCGGCGTGCTCACCGGGATCGCCCGGTCGGCGAGCGTCGCGCCGGGCGTCGACGCGGAAGCGGTGGTGCGCCGATTCGAGGAACATGTGGCGCGGACCAGCCCGGCAGCCGCTGCGCGGACCATTCTGCGCGGCGCTGCGCGCGGCGAGGCGAAGGTCCTGGTCGGAATCGATGCCATCGCTGTGGACCTGGTCACACGAATGGCGGGGTCGTACCACGAGAAGGTGCTGGACATGGTATTCCGGTCCTGACCGCACGCGGGATGCGCGGTCAGGGACGGGGAGGGCGAAATGACAACCGGCCGAGCATATTACGAGTTACGGCGGGCCGCCGATGCGGGCGTGCGGGGGCGCGGATGGTGACGAAATGGTTGCTGCTGGAGTGCTTTTCGGGCCAGCCGGGGCGAGTGATCGCCGTGGGTTCCGCGCCGAAGTCGTTCGTACCGCTGAGCAACATCGTGCGTAATCCGCTGGCGCGGGCCGACGCGGAGTCGGCGCTGCGGCGGGCGTGCGCCACCGGTGTGCCGGTCGCGTGCGTCTCCGGCGACGGGCGGCGCACGGTGCGGGCCGAGCCGCTGCTCATCGCGCCGGGACGGGCGCATGCCGTACGACTGTGGGTGGGCCCGCGGCAAGAGCCGGTCGCGGCGGCCGACCCGATGGGGGCGTGGTACTTCGATCTCACGACCAACCGCTCGGTGCGCAGTGTCGACCTGCTGGACCTGTACGGCGTCGCGCCGGAGAACCGGGCCGGCGAGCTGGCCATCGCGGGCGCGTTCACCCGGTTGGTCGCCAACCGCGACGAGAGCGAGGCGCTGGCCAAGATCGTCAACTCGGCGCCGGGCACCGAGCATCAGGCGGTCTGGACCATCCGGCGCGACGACGACGCCCTGCGCGCCGGGCATTTCGCCTGCCGGATCGTCGCCGAGCCGGACGACGCGGGCGAGCCTCATGTGCTGCTGCGCGGGGTGACCCAGGACATCGGCGCGGCCACCGCCGTCTCCGCCGCTCCACCGCCGACGATCCTGGAGTACGCGGTGCTGGAGGCCGCCACCGAACCCGGCGAGTACCGCGCGATCGTCAATCTCCGCTCGTTGCGGCTGATCCGGTGGATCGGCCCGCCCATGCCGGACGTCGCCTGGGCGGATCTCCCCGGGCAACCGAGGCCGCAGATTCATCCGGATGATCTGGCGACCGCGCGAACCATGTCGCGAGATCTGGCGCGGCATCGCACCGAGGGGACGGTGCGCCTGCGCCGGGTCGACGGCGGCTGGCAAACGGTACGAATTCGGGCCGCGTTGATGGCGCTGGATCAGCACACCACGGCCGGACTCGCCACGCTCACCGCGGCATCGTGATCCGCGGTGAGCGTGGCGTCGAAGTCATTGGCGCGGCAGATCCAGCTCGGCCATTTCCTTCTCGATCGCGTTCGCGGCGAAATCCACACCGCGAGAACGTAATTCATGAACCCGGCGCTGGAGTGCCTCGACTCCCCCCGGTTGGGCCGCGATGTCGGCGACGCTGATCCGGCCCTTGGGCCCGTGCACACCCGACTGCACGTACGACACCGTGATACCTCCTGCCTGCACGCTCGCCCACCCATCGACCCGGGTGGGTTCACCACTGCGCTACAAGTCGCACGACAACCGTGTCGACAGGAGAGCCCGGGTCGCCGGGCACGCTGGCTGAATGCTATCAGCGATCTCTCATGGACACTTGATCAGTGTGTCCTGTTTCACACCTCATTCGCCGTGCGATGTTGGGCTGTATTTGCTAGGTAGACAGTCGCATTCAGGCGAATGCGATCTTGCTCCTCGGCGCCGAGTTCCCGGCGCACCTTGCCGGGCACGCCCGCCACGAGCGAACCGGGCGGAATCCGCGCGCCCTCCGGGATCAGCGCGTTGGCCGCGATCAGGCTGCCCGGTCCGACCACCGCGCCGTTGAGGATGGTGGCGCCCATGCCGACGAGCACGTCGTCGCCGATCGTGCACCCGTGCAGGATCGCGTTGTGCCCTACCGAGACCCCCGTGCCGACGGTCAGCGGGAAGCCCGGGTCGGCGTGCAGCACGCAGCCGTCCTGGATATTGCTGCGCGCGCCGACGTCGATGGTCTCCAGGTCACCGCGCAGCACCGCGCTGTACCAGACGCTGACCTCGGCGCCGAGCCGCACGCGGCCGATCACGGTGGCGTTGGGCGCGATCCACGCGCTCTCTTCGATCTCCGGCGCATGCTCGCCCAGCTGAATCCGCATGGCCACGAACTTAGCGGGCCCGGTTGTGCTGCCACCCACGGCCCGTCCCGGTCAGTTCTGCCCTTGGAAGCTGGTGCGGTGGGCGGCGGGACTGGTCCCGAGGATGCGGTGGAAGTGGTGGCGCAGGCTCACCGCCGTCCCGAATCCGGTGTCGACCGCGATGCGTTCCACGGTGTCGGTGGTGGATTCGAGCAGTAGCCGCGCGCGATCGGTGCGCTGGAGCAGCAGCCACTGCTGGGGGCTGGTGCCGGTGCGGTCGCGGAAGCGGCGGGTGAAGGTGCGCCGCGACATGAGCGCGACGCGGGCCCAGCCGTCCAGGTCGACCGGGTCGCCGAGATGGGTGCGCGCCCAGACCATGGCGCGCTCGATCGGATCGTCGTCGGCGGCGTCGGGCACCGCGACGGGGATGTACTGCGCCTGGGAGCCGCTGCGATGCGGGGCGGTGACCAGCGACCTGGCCAGCTCGGTGGCGGCTTTGCTGCCGAGATCACCGCGGACCAGATGCAGGCAGCAGTCCAGCGCCGCGGCCACCCCGGCGGAGGTCACGACGTCGCCCAGATCCGACCACAGCGTGTCGGCGCGGACCCGGACCGCGGGGAACGCGCGGGCGAGCTCGGCGGCGGAGGCCCAATGCGTGGTGATCTCGCGGCCGTCGGCCAGTCCGCTGGCGGCCACCGCCCAGGAACCCAGGCACAGCCCGACGATCCTTGCGCCGCCGGCGTGCGCGGTGCGCAGGGCGTCGCGCACGTCGGCGGACAGCGGTGCGCCGAGTCGCCAGCTCGGGATCACGACGGTGCCGGCCCGCGTCAGCGTCTCGAGTCCGTGCTGGACGTGGATGTCGAATCCGGCGGGGGTGCGCACTGTTCCGGGCCGCTCGGCGCACACGTCCACCTGATACGGCGCGGGCCCTTCGACGCCGACCCGGCCGAAAACGAGGCTGGGCACCGACAGATGGAAGGGACTGACTCCGTCGAACGCCAGGACGGCTACCGTGCGCATGGCCCGATCTTAACGGTAAGCGGCTCGCGGGCCACTGTCTTGTGGCGGGCAGGCGGGACAAGATCAACGGCATGAGCGAGACGATCGAACGCACCGGCCTGGAACTCCTGCACATCGGCGGTCCCACGGTGCGGTTCCGCTACGCGGGCCGCACCTGGCTGACCGACCCCACCTTCGACGAGCCGGGGGATTACCCGGGGCCCGTCACATTGCACAAACTCGTCGGGCCCGCCGTGCCGCAGGCGGAAGTCGGCCCCGTGGACGTCGTACTGCTCTCGCACGACGAACACGCCGACAACCTCGACGACTCCGGCCGGAAGTTGCTGACCACGGTGCCGACCGTGCTGTCCACGCCCGGTGCGGCGACCCGGATCGAAGGAGTGCGCGGGCTGGCGAACTGGGAGACGGTGACGGTGCACGGCGTGCAGGTGACCGGCGTGCCGGCCCTGCACGGTCCCGAGGGCTGCGAGCCGTTCAGCGGCATCGTCACCGGGTTCGTGCTGCGCGCCGAAGGCGAACCGACGGTGTACGTCTCGGGTGACAACGCCTCCGTCGAGCTGGTACGGCAGATCGTCGAGCGGATCGGCCGCGTCGACATCGCCGTGCTCAACGTGGGCGCCGCGAACGTCGGCCGTTTCGGCGACACCGACGTCACCATGAACGCGCGCACCGCGCTGGAGGCGGTCGAAGCGCTCGGTGACGCGGTGATCGTGCCCGTCCACGCCGAAGGCTGGGCGCACTTCAGCGAGACGCTCGACTACCTGGGCCACGTCTTCCGCTACGGCGGCCGCATCGAGCAGTTGCGGATACCGACGCTGGGACGCACCACCACCGTATGAGACGGGTCGTCCGAACTCAGCTGGGCAACGTGCCGAGAAACTCACCCGGCGCGCGCGGCTCGGGTGGTCGCCGTGCGCGTTCGGCGCGTCGGTCGTGGCGTCGGCCCCGCGCCGGGGCCACGATGGCGGTATGAGGATCGGAGTTCCGCAGGAGGTCAAGGATCAAGAGTTCCGGGTAGCCCTGACTCCGGCGGGCGCCGGGGAACTGACCGGGCACGGACACGACGTGCTGGTGCAGGCGGGCGCGGGCGTCGGATCGGGATTTCCCGATGCCGACTACGCCGCGGTGGGGGCCCGCCTGGTCCCCGACGCCGACCAGGTGTGGCGGGAAGCCGACCTGGTGTTGAAGGTGAAGGAGCCGATCGCGCAGGAGTATCCGCGGATGCGCCGTGGGCAGGTGTTGTTCACCTTCCTGCACTTGGCGGCGTCGCGCGAATGCACCGACGCCGTGTTGCGCTCGGGCATCACCGCCATCGCCTACGAGATGGTGCGCACCGCCGACGGGTCGCTGCCCCTGCTGGCTCCGATGAGCGAGATCGCGGGCAAACTCGGCGCCCAGGTCGGCGCGTATCACCTGATGGCGCCGCTCGGAGGCGCCGGACTGCTGCCCGGCGGCGTCCCCGGCGTGCGCCCGGCGGAAGTGGTGGTGCTCGGCGGCGGCGTGGCGGGGTCGAACGCGGCCGCGGTCGCCGTCGGCATGGGGGCGCGCGTCAGCGTGCTGGACACCAACCTGCATCGGTTGCGCGAACTCGACGCTCGCTTCGACGGGCGGATCGCCACCGTCGCGTCGAACGCCACGGAGGTCCGGCGCGCGGTGTTGTCGGCGGATCTGGTGATCGGCGCGGTGCTGGTTCCCGGTGCGCGTGCGCCGGAGCTGGTCTCCGATGAGCTCGTCGGCGACATGCGCCCCGGCGCTGTGCTGGTGGACATCTCCATCGACCAGGGCGGCTGCTTCGCCTCGGCCCACCCGACGACGCACGCGAATCCGACCTTCCGGGTGGCGGATTCGCTGTTCTACTGCGTCGCCAACATGCCGGGCGCGGTGCCGCACACCTCGACCATCGCGCTCACCAACGCGACCCTGCCCTACGTGCGGGCGATCGCCGAACTCGGCTGGCAGGAGGCATGCGCCCGGCACCCCGATCTCGCGCACGGGCTCACCGCGGACGCCGGGCGGCTGCTGTCGGCCGAAGTCGCGGCCGCGCACGGGTACTCGCGGCCGCTCGGCGTCGCGGGCTGACTACTCCCGCTCGGTGCGGCTTCCGCCCAGGTGCCAGTCGGGCTCACCGGTGGTGGGCAGGTCGCGCAACTTGTCGGGGTTGCGGACCACGTCGATCGCGACGATGCGACCGTCGTCGACGGTGAAGGAGAAGACGCCGGTGTGGGTGCCGTCGAAGACCACCAGGCCGGGCTGGCCGTTGACCAGCACCGCGCGGCCCCAGCCGCCCGCCACTTGGTACCAGCCGAGCAGCAACTTGGCCACGAGTTCGGCGCCGTGCACGGGCTGCCGGATCGCGGGCACCTTGCCGCCGCCGTCGGCGGTCAGGCTGACGTTCGTGTCCAGAACGCCGAGCAGGGCCCCGAGGTCGCCGGAACGCCACGCCAGCGCGAAGGCCGACACCACCTTCTTCTGCTCGTCGGGGGAGGCGGGAAAGCGCGGAGTGCCCTGCTCGACGTGTTTGCGTGCGCGGGAAGCCAGCTGGCGGACGGCGGCCGGGGTGCGGCCGACCACTTCGGCGACTTCGGGGCCGCTCATGCCGAAGACGTCCTGGAGTACGAACGCGGTGCGCTCGGCGGGCGACAGCGACTCGAGCACGACCAGCAGCGCGGTGGTGACCCGCTCGTCCTGGGTGATCCGGTCGGCGGGGTCGTCCCAGCTGGTCACCTCCGGCTCCGGCAGCCATTCGCCCACGTACTGTTCGCGGCGCACGCGGGCGGAGCCGAGGTGGTCGAGAGCGAGCCTGCCGGTGACGGTGGACAGCCAGGCCCGCAAGTTGTCGATCTCTCCGGCGGTGCCCGTCTCGTACTGGCGCTGCAACCGCAGCCAGGCCTCCTGCACGACGTCGTCGGCGTCACTGAGACTGCCCAGTGTGCTGTAGGCGAGCCTGCGCAGATACGGGCGGTGCTCCTCGAACCGCCGAGCCAGCTCGGCCTGGTCGAGGTGCTCGGGGGAAGACTGTTCGGAAGTCACGTCTGTTCGCCGTTCGTCGTTCGGGCCCCGCCGGGGCGAGTCTATGGATACGTCACCAGGTCGACGACGCAGGGGCGCGGAGTGTGACACGGCCGGGTCGTGCGGGACGGTCGCCGCCCGCCCGATAGTGTCGCCGAGTGCAGAAGGGGACCGCCACCGCGCTCGGGTTGCTGCTCGGATTCGCGCTCGATCGAGCGTTCGGTGATCCGCGGCGGTGGCACCCGGTGGCCGGATTCGGTTCGGCGGTGGCGGCTTTGGAGTCGGTGACCTATGCCGACCGGCGCGCAGCGGGGCTGGTGCACGAGGCGCTGGCCGTCGGCGCGGTGGTCGGACTCGGCGTGGCCGTGCGCCGCGGCGGCGTGGTCGCGACCGCCGCCGCGACCTGGACCGTGCTGGGGGGCCGGAGTCTGGCCCGAACCGGTCGCCGGATGGCCGATCGCCTGGCGGGGGGCGATCTCGACGGCGCACGCGCGCTGTTGCCCTCGCTGTGCGGCCGCGACCCGCAGGCGCTCGACGCGGACGGTCTCGCCCGCGCGGCCTTGGAGTCCATCGCCGAGAACACCTCCGACGCGGCCGTCGCCCCGGTGGTGTGGGGAGCGGTGGCGGGCGTTCCGGGTTTGCTCGGATATCGCGCGGTCAACACGCTGGACGCGATGATCGGCTACCGCAACGAGCGCTACCGGCATTTCGGCTGGGCCGCCGCGCGCGTCGACGACGCGGCCAACCTGATTCCGGCGCGCCTCACCGGTTTGCTCACCGCCGTGCTCGCACCCTCGATCGGTGGAAGGCCCGCTGCCGCCCTGGCCGCGTGGCGCCGGGACGCCGCCGGGCATCCCAGCCCCAACGCGGGCGTGGTCGAAGCGTCGATGGCCGGGGCGCTCGGCGTCCGGTTGGGTGGCCGCACCGAGTACCCGCACGGTGTGGAGATGCGCCCGGTCCTCGGTGACGGCCCGGCTCCGACCGTGCACGACTTGCGCCGCGCCGTACGCCTTTCCGAGGCCGTGCAACTCACCGCCACACTGATCGCCGCCGCCGTCGTCGTGACGAGGCGCTGAGTGGTCCGCTGACCCGGGCCGCCGCTGCGGGCGGCCTGCGCACCGGCGGCCATAGCCGCTCGCGATCGCCCGGTGGCGGTCACCTGCATGCACCGTGCGCACCTGGTCGGCGGGCGACAGTGCCGCCGACTGCCCGCGCCCGCGTTCCGGCTCGGATAGGGTCGGCGGGTGCGAATCGGGCTCATGACCATCGTGGTGGCGGAGTACGACGCCGCGATCGACTTCTTCGTCGACTCGCTGGGATTCGAACTGATCGAGGACTCGGCGGCTCGCACGAATGACGGCCGCCCGAAACGGTGGGTGGTCGTGCGACCGCCCGGCGCCGAAACCGGCATATTGCTGGCCCGCGCCGACGGTGCGCGGCAAGCCGCGGTGATCGGACAGCAGGTCGCGGACCGCGTCGGGTTCTTCTTGCAGGTCGAGGACTTTCGGTCGGCGTACGACCGAATGGTCTCGCGCGGTGTCGAGTTCGTCGGCGCGCCACGGAGCGAGCCATACGGGCAGGTGGCGGTCTTCCTGGACATCGCTGGGAACCGGTGGGATCTGCTCGGCCCGGCTCAGCCGTAGTGCGCATCGTCCGGCGTCGCGTCGAGCATGTCCGGCCGCGACCATGCCGGGATCAACCGCGGCCGCGGCCGTAGCGGTCGGCGAGGCGCGCTTCCGTGGTCGGTGCGGCGGGCACGCTGGGAGCCGTCGACGGAGCCTGCTCGGACCCGGCCGGTTCGGTGCCCGACGTGGCCTCGGGCGATTCCGCGGCGGAGCTCTTTTCTTTCCTTCGTTCCCGGATCTCGGCGTAAATGAAATAGCCGAGGCCGAGGGGAGCCATGATGCCGAAGGCCAGCCATTGCAGGCCATAGGACAAATAGGGGCCCGCATCGAGCTGGGGGAGCGGCGTCGGAGTGAACGCGCCCGGTTGGTTTGCACTCAGTTGCAGGTAGCCGCCGCGCTCGCCGCCGGTCGGTACGGCGGTCAGGGACTGTTGCAGGACCGCCGTCTCCTGGGTGGTGTCGATGGAGTACACCTGGCGATAGCCGTCCTGGACGCTCGGGTCCTTGCCGGGCGTGACCCCTTCGGACATCCGGACCCTGGCCTCGATGCGCTGCGGCCCGGCGGGAGGATCGGGGATCTGCGGCGGGCGCGTGCCGTCGACCGCCGACACCAGCCCGCGGTCTACGAGCAGTACGCGCCCGTCGTCCAACCGGAACGTCGTGAGCACCGCGTACCCCGGAGCGCCGTCGAGATGGCGCAGCCGCACCAGCGCCGTCGAGTCCGGCACATAGCTGCCGGAGGCGGTGACACGCCGCCACTCGGTGTGCTCGCTCCCCGCACCGGAGAGCACGGCGATGACGTCGACGGGCTCGGCCTTCACCGAGTCGGCGATCAACTGGTTGCGGTGCGAGGTGGCGGTGTTCTTGCCGAGTTGCCACGGCGCGAGCACGGTGAAGCACAGGTAGGCGAACGCGGCGACCATCACCGCCAGGATCAGCCAGCTGGGGCGAAGCAGGAAGGTCAGTCTGCGCATCAGGATCGCTCGTCGGAGACGAGGCGCGGGTCGGGCGGTTCGGCGGCGGCCAGTTCGGCGCGCACCCAGTCGAGCAGGCCGGGGACGGCGGCCTCGATCTGCGTGCGCACGAGTTCGAAGTCCGCCGTGTCGCCGTAGTAGGGATCGGCCACGTCCTGACCGTCGGCGTCCGGGTCGAAGGCGCGCAGCAACCGCAGCCGCTCGGCCGGGATGCCCAGGCGGGCGAGGTCGCGCTGGTGCGAGCTGTCCAGCGCGATCACCAGGTCCGCGTCACTGTGCTCGGCGCCGAACGCCGCGGCGACGTGACCGGTCGGGTACCCGTATTTGCGCAGGGTCGCGCTGGTGCGCGGGTCGGCGTCGTCGCCCACGTGCCACGAACCGGTGCCCGCGCTGCTCACCCGCACCCGATTGGCCAGGCCGGCCCGGTACAGGTGCGAGGCGAATATCTTTTCCGCCATCGGAGAGCGGCAGATATTGCCGGTACAGACGAACGAGACGTGCAGCTGGCCCACGCCTGCCATTCTGGCCGGTCCCGCTCCGGGGCCGCCACGTAGGGTGTGGTCTCGTGGCCGAGGACACCGTCGATCGAGCGAAACTGCGCCACCACGGCGACGTGGACGCACGTCCGGGCATGCTCGATTTCGCGGTGAACGTGCAGGGAGCCGCACCGCCGGAATGGCTGCGGCGGCGCTTGGCCGCGCGCCTGTCCGATCTGGGGCGTTATCCGAGCGCCGAGGACGCCGAAGCCGCCCGCAGCGCGATCGGGGCCCGGCACGGCCGCGATCCCGGGGAGGTGCTGCTGCTGGCCGGCGCGGCGGAAGGCTTCGCCATGCTGCCCCGCCTCGCGCCGCGGTCGGCCGCGGTGTTGCATCCGTCGTTCACCGAGCCCGAACTCGCGCTCCGGGAAGCGGGCGTTCCCGTCACCAGGGTGATTCTGGAACCGCCCTACCGGCTCGATTCCGCCGTGGTGCCCGCCGGAGCCGATCTGGTGGTGCTCGGGAACCCCACCAACCCGACCTCGGTACTGCACCCGGCCGCCGCAATCCGCGCCCTGCGCAGGCCCGGGCGCGTCATCGTGGTCGACGAGGCCTTCGCCGACGCGGTGGCCGGTGAGCCGGAATCCCTCGCCGCCGACCCCGCGCCCGACCTGCTCGTCCTGCGCAGCCTCACCAAGACGTGGGCGCTGGCGGGGCTGCGCTGCGGTTACTTCCTCGGCGCGCCCGAGGTGCTGGCGCGCCTCGGCCACGGGCGACCGCACTGGCCGCTGGGCACCCTGCAACTGGAGGCGATCACCGCGACCGCGAGCCCGGCCGCCGTGGCCGAGTCGCAGCGCCGCGCCGAAACGCTCGCCGTGCACCGTGCCGCGATGATCGAGCGCCTGAGCGGCCTCGGCGTGGCGGTCCACACTCCGGCGGAAGGCCCGTTCCTGCTGCTGCGCGTGCCGGACGGTGAATTGCTGCGCAAACACCTGGCCGCGGAGGAGATCGCGGTCCGGCGCGCGGACACCTTCCCAGGCCTGGGCCCGGATCACCTGCGCGTGGCGGTCCGCGGCCCCGCGGAGGTCGATCGGCTGGTCGCGGCGATCCGATCGGCGGATGTCCGGTGAGCACGAGGCTCCGGCCGTGCCACGCCGATCATCGATCCGATCCCGCGCGCAGGCGCACTGGCCGGACGGAGAATTCGCGTGTCGGACGTCTCGCGGCCGGTGGCCGATCTCCACGACTCGGCGAGGACCTGCTGTCGAGTCGGCCGGAATTCCGCCGCATGGTGGTCGCCGCACCGGGCATCCGGGCGAACAAAGGGTCCGGCCCCGCTCACCACGACGGACGCGGTGTCCGTGGCGCTGGACTGTGCCCTTCGTACCGTCCGACCACGCGAATCACCGGCACGAGGCGGGCGAGCGCACGCAGCCACGCAGGCACGTCCGGCGGTGAATCGACTGCCGCACAGTGCAGAACCGAAGCGAAGGAAGGTGGACGATGACCACGCTCGCGGATCTCATCGGGGCACTCGACGCGGCCTACCCGCCCGCGCTGGCCGAGCCGTGGGACTCGGTCGGCCTGGTCTGCGGTGACCCGGCCGAGGAGCTGACCCGGGTGCTGTTCGCGGTGGACGCGACCGCCGCGGTCGTCGACGAGGCGATCGACTGGCGTGCGCAGGCGCTGGTGGTACACCACCCGTTGCTGCTGCGCGGCGTCGACACCGTCGCCGCGAGCACGCCGAAAGGCGCGCTGCTGCACCGGCTGATCCGTTCGGGCTGCGCGCTGTTCACCGCGCACACGAACGCCGACTCCGCCGATCCCGGCGTCTCCGACGCGCTCGCCGCGGCCATCGGCCTGACCGTGACCGGCCCGCTGGACTCCAAACCCGAAGCAGCCGTGGACAACTGGGTGATCCAGGTGCCGCGCACGCACACCGACGCGGTGCTCGCCGCGCTCTTCGCCGCCGGTGCTGGCGCGAGCGGGCATTGTTGCGACCGTGCGGTGCGTGTGCCCGCGACCGGCCAGTTCCGTCCCGAAGCCGCGGAACAAGGCTCCCTGACCGAACTCCAGTACGTCGAGGAGGAGCGGATCGAGGTGGCCGCCCCGCCCGCCGCGCGCTCGGCCGTGCTCGCCGCGCTGCGGGCCGCGCATCCCGGTGACGACCCGGTGTATCACATCGGGGAACGCGCCCAGCTGCCGTCGTCGCTCGGCATCGGCCGGATCGGCACCCTGCCGCAACCGGAATCCTTGCGCGACTTCACCGATCGCGTGGCCCGCGCCCTCCCGCCCACCGCGTGGGGCGTACGCGCCGCGGGCGACCCGGACCGCACCGTCTACACGGTCGCGGTGTGTGGCGGCGCCGGTGACTCCTATCTGAACAGGGCCGGCGGGCTGGGTGTCGATGTGTATCTCACCTCCGACCTGCGCCACCACCCGGTCGACGAGCACCTGCGCAAAGGCGGCCCCGCCTTGGTGGACGCCGCGCACTGGGCGACCGAATTCCCGTGGTGCGCGCAGGCGGAAGCGATCGTGCGAACCGCCCTGCCCGGCCTGGAGACCAGGGTGTCCACGCTGCGCACCGACCCGTGGACGGTGCGCGCGCCCGGCTGATGCCGCACGTCCGCGTCCGAACCCGTTGTCTCGGCGACGAACTGGCAACGGCGTGTCGGGGCGTGTCCGTGCCGGGCCGGGAAAGGTTGGGCGGTTCGGGTGAATCGAGTAGTTCGCGCGGGGTACAACTACCGCATGAACTTCCCGGTTGATTTCGGGCTCGTGCAGATCGGGCTGATCCTGCTGCTGGTCGTCGGTGTAGCGCTGATCGTCTCCGGTCTGATCGCGGCGCGCCGGGTGGGCATGCGGCCGCTGCTCGCGCGGGGGACGGGCGGGCTCGCGCTGCTGCTGGTCGCCGCGGTGCTGCTGTGGATCGCGACGCTGCTGCAGACATATCTGGGATTGACCGGCGAGATCAAGGCTGCGCACGTGGTGGCCAAGCCGGTGGCGGGGCAGGAACACCTGCTCGACGTCGACCTCACCCTGTACGGCGACGACGACCACTCCGAACAGCGCCTCACCCACCGGGTCGAAGGCGACATGTGGGTACTGCAAGCGGGCATCGTCGAGTTGGAGCCGTGGGTGAACGCTCTGGGCTTTCACTCCGGCTACCGGATCAGCCGCCTGTACGGTCAGCGTCTGGACGGCGTCGCGACCAAACAGAACCAGATCTTTCTCAACGACGGCGACCGCGACTTCTTCGCCGACATGCGTGCCGGCCGCTGGTGGACCCAGCCGTTCGTGCGCTCCGCCTACGGCAACGCGGTGATCGCGGTGCCCGGCGAATACGACGTCTACATCTCCCGCGACGCCATCAAAACTCGCACGGTCGGCGGCTGACGCCGGTCCGCCGATCCGGCGGGGTACGGTTGAACACCAGTCCCGTCCACCCCGTCCAGGAGTTTGTCCGCGTTGAATGTCGAACCCCCGATCCAGGCCGAGCTGCTGCGGCTCGCCGCCGTCGACGCCGAGCTGACCCGGATCGCGCACCGCCGCACCGTGCTGCCCGAGCAGCAGGAGGTGGCGCGGCTGGAGGCCGAGCGCAACGCGCACTCCGACGCCGCGGTGGCCGTGGAGATCGTGCTGGACGATCTCGACCGCGACATCCGCAAGCTGGAGGGCGAGGTCGAGGCGGTGCGCAAGCGCGAGGAGCGGGACAAGAGTCTGCTCACCGCGGGAACCGTGAACGCCAAACAGCTTTCGGAGATCCAGCACGAGCTGGGGAGTCTGGAGCGCCGCCGCTCCGTGCTGGAGGACGAGCTGCTCGAGGTGATGGAGCGGCGCGAGGCCTCGGCCGCCGATCACGAGCACGCGGGCGCGCGGTTGAGCAAGACCGACGAGGAACTCGCCGATGCCAGGCGGCAGCGGGACGAGGCGCTCGCGGACCTGGACGTGGCGCAGACGCGCTGCGAGACCGATCGCTCCGGTGTGGTGGCGAAGCTGCCCGGCGAACTGCTGGCGATCTACGACCGTCAACGGGAACAGCACGGCGTCGGCGCGGCCCTGTTGCAGGCGCGCCGTTGCGGCGCGTGCCGCATCGAACTCGATCGCGGCGAGATCGCCCGTATCGCCAAGACCGCTCCCGACGTGGTCGTGCGCTGCCCGGAGTGCGGCGCCATCCTGGTCCGGACCAGGGAATCGGGGCTGTGAGTTCGCCGCGACCGGTTGCCGGGGAGATGCGATGAGCTTCCCCGAGGTGATCGTCGAGGCCGACGGCGGCTCGCGGGGCAACCCCGGTCCGGCCGGGTACGGCGCGGTGGTCTACGACGCCGATCACGTCCGGGTGCTCGCCGAGCGCCGGGAGTTCCTCGGCATCGCCACCAACAACGTCGCCGAATATCGCGGACTGATCGCCGGGCTGGCGGCGGCCGCGGAGCTGGGCGCCGAATCGGTCGTGGTGCGGATGGATTCCAAGCTGGTCGTCGAGCAGATGTCCGGTCGCTGGAAGATCAAGCACGCGGCCCTGATCCCGCTCGCCGACCAGGCCCGCAGGATCGCGGCCGGGTTCGCCCGGGTGAGTTACTGCTGGATCCCGCGCGCGCAGAACTCGCATGCCGACCGGCTCGCGAACGAGGCTATGGACGCCGGAGCCGACGTGGACGAGGGCCGTGCCCCGGCCGCAGGCACCCGGTCGGTGGAGGCCGCCGATCCGGCTCTCGCGCACACCGAGCGCGATCTGCCGAGCTGGATCGACGAAGCCAAGGAAGCGAACGCCGAGCAGTCGAAGCCCGCGCAGCACGGTCCCGGCTGGACCCGTGCCACCGGTAGGCCCACGCGTTTGCTGCTGCTTCGCCACGGCCAAACCGAGTTGTCGGTGCAACGCCGCTATTCCGGTCGCGGCAATCCGCCGCTCACCCCGCTGGGCCGCGAGCAGGCCGCGCGCGCCGCGAAGATGCTGGCCGCCAAAGGCGGCATCGCCGCGGTGGTCAGCTCTCCGCTCGGCCGGGCCAGGGAGACCGCCGAGGCGGCCGCCGCCGCGCTCGGGGTCCCGGTCGAGATCCATGAGGGGTTGATCGAGACCGACTTCGGCGCGTGGGAGGGGTTGACCTTCGCGGAGGCCGCGCAACGCGATCCGGATCTGCACGCCCGTTGGATCGGTGACCCGACCGTCGCCGCGCCCGGTGGGGAGAACTTCGAGGAGGTCCGCGCGCGGGTGGACGCGGCTCTGCGCGACCTGCTCGAGCGGTATCCCGGCGCCAATGTGGTCGTGGTCAGTCATGTGACCCCGATCAAGACGCTGCTGCGGCTGGCCCTCGATGCCGGCCCGTCGCTGCTGTATCGCTTGCATCTGGATCTGGCGTCGCTGTCGATAGCCGAGTTCTATCTCGACGGCGGGTCTTCGGTGCGTCTGGTGAACGATACGTCCTACCTCTGAAGCCGACGACAAGCCCGATTCGAGGGCGAACGCGGTGCGTGGAGGGCGAATTATGCCTCATTGCAACACATTTCCGTTTCACAATCGCGCGATGCGGTGAATCTCACTTCAACTCGGCCTTGCGCGCCCAGTAG
Source organism: Nocardia sp. NPDC004718 (assembly GCF_053601535.1). Lineage (NCBI taxonomy): Bacteria > Bacillati > Actinomycetota > Actinomycetes > Mycobacteriales > Nocardiaceae > Nocardia > Nocardia sp. NPDC004718. The sequence continues at coordinate 102,839 of NZ_JBSGCA010000009.1, read as the reverse complement.
CGGTAGGCTTCCGGACGGTCAGGCACAGGCGTCCTAGCTGCCTGCCTGGTCGGGGTCGACGCAGTGACCTCGGTCAGTGCTGCTCAGCGGGACGGTTTCGCGCGGGCAGCGTGGCCCGCGGGCCGCGTCGCGGCGGAACCACCTGTGCCGTCGAGTGGTTCGATGAGAGTGCAGGTTCGATGAGCAGTCCGATCAAGGTTGTCGTTCTCGGGGCGGGGATCGGAGGACTCACCACCGCGGCCGCCCTGCGGCATGCGGGATTCGGCGTCGAACTATACGAAGCGGGCCCGGAACTGCGGGCCGAGGGCTTCGGACTTTCCGTGCAGGCCAACGGAATCAACGCACTGCGCACGTTGGGTCTCGGCATCGACGAGCAGCTGCTCGAACGCGGCGGCCGGGTCGAGACCTTCCGTTTCTGCAACCCCGACGGCAGCCCGATCCGGGTGCTCCCGGTGCATCGGCTCGACGCCCAGCTCGGCGCACCCGCCGTGGCGCTGCACCGCACCGACCTGCACGACGTGCTGCTGAGCGCGATCGGCGACACGCCGACTTTCGTCGGCGCGCAGGCCACCCGCTTCGTCGACGACGGCCAGCACGTGCGCGTCGAGTTCGCCGACGGCCGGGTCGCCGAGGGTGATCTGCTCGTGGGCGCCGACGGTATCCACTCGGTGGTGCGCGCCCAGTTGCACGGCCGCGCCGAGCCGCGGCCCGGCGATTTCGTCTGCTGGCTGGCCTGCATCCCGTTCGAGCACCCCAATGTCGCGCGCGGGTTGTCGGCGCACTTCTGGGGCACCGGAATGCGTTTCGGCATCCACGACATCGGTCACGGCCGGGTGTACTGGTGGGGCACCAAGACGCTGCCCGCCGACGAGGCCGCCAACTGGCAGGGCGGCAAGGAAGACCTACTGCGCTTGTACGCCGACTGGGCGCCGGAGGTGCGCGCCTGCATCGAGCAGACCGACGAAGCGGCGATCCTGGCCGTGCCCGCGCAGGACCGCCCGCCGCTGGCGCAGTGGGGCCGCGGCCGGGTGACGCTGCTCGGCGACGCGGCGCACCCGATGCTGCCCAGCCTCGGCCAGGGCGCCAACGCCGCGATCGAGGACGCGGTGGTGCTGGCCAGTGTGCTGCGCAACTCCCTGGATCCGGTCGCGGGCCTGCGTCGTTACGAGAAGTTGCGCGCCGACCGCACCGCCATGTTCGTGAACGGATCGGCTTCGCTGGCGAAGATCGAGCAGACCACCGACCCGCGCCTGGTGCGGGTGCGCGACACCTACTTCCGCCACGCGCCCACCGAATTCTTCCTGCGTGAACTCGGCAAACCGATGTCGTTCCCGGCGCCGGACGGCCCGACGGCGCGGCTGCCGCGTCCGCTCTCGCCGGTCGAGCGCTGGCACTGGATCGCCGATCAGCTGGCACCGCTGCACATCCTGTCGCGGGTGCGCATTCGTGGCCACGTCGAAGCCGACCGGATTCGCGCCGGCTTGGACGAAGTGCAGCGCCGACATCCGCTCTTGCGGGTCGCCGTCGCCGCCGAACCGGACGGCACCGCACCGCGTTTCGTGCCGGTGCAAGCGCCGATCCCGCTGCGCGTGATCGAATCCGAGGACAGCACGAACTGGCTGACCGAGGCCGACGAGGTGGAGCTGCGCGAGCCCTTCGACTGGCGTACCGGCCCGCTGGCCAGGGCGGTGCTGATCAAGGAGACCGACGGCACCAACGAGCTGATCGTCACGCTGCACTACGCCATCGCCGACGGCGAGAGCGCGTTGTCGGTGGCCAAGCAGGTGCTCCAAGTGGCCGCGGGGGAAGGCGGCGATTTCGCGCCCGCGCCGGTCCGGCCGGGACCGGAGGAGCTGTTCCCGCCGCGCTTCCAGGGGGCGGGCGGTGCGCTGCGCACCGCGGGATCGTTCCTGCGCGACCAGAAGTCGCAGCTGCGCAAGCCCCGCAGGCTGGAGCCGACCAGGCTCGCCCCGCCCGCACAGCGGCGCAGCCGGGTGGTGCACCGCAGTCTCGACGGCGACCAGTTGGAGGCGCTCACCGCGGGCTGCGCCCGCCACGGCGTCGGCCTGCAGGCCGCCCTCTCCGCCGCGCTGCTGATCGCGGCGGCCAGGGAGGCGGGCACCGACAAGGCCGCCTGGTACACCGTCGGCAGCTCGGTCAACTTCCGTGACCATCTCGACGGCGCCGCGGGCGACACCGAGGTCGGCACCTATCAGGGCATGATCGCCACCCCGGCGAAGTACGCGCCGTGGGCTTCGCTGTGGGAGATCGCCGCCGAGATCGAGCGCGAGTACGGTGCGCGGATGGACCGGCGCGATCACTTGTCCGCGTTGAACCTGCTGAAGGTGGCCGCGCCGAAGTCGGTGGCCGCCAGCGCGTCCACGGTGAAACTCATGGACACTCGCGGCCCGGGACATCTCTGTATGACCTACCTGGGCGACTACCCCTTTCCGGACAAGATCGGCTCCTGGCAGCTGGAGGGTGCGCAGTTCGTCTCCGGCATGTCCGTCAGCGGCTTCATCATGGCCACCGCCAACGCGACGCACAACGAGCTGTCCCTCAACATCGGCTACGTCGAGCCCGCGGTATCACGTGACCGCGCCGATCGTCTGGCCGACGAAAGCGTGCGCGCGCTGCTGTCAGCTTGCTGACCGGCCCGCATACACCGCGATAACAACAGCAGAGTCGCGGCATCGGCAGTGCCGATGCCGTGATTCGCGATATCGATAACTGGATAAGTGTGGTAGCAGCTTTGCGTGTCAGCGATCAGGGTGGGCTCGAGTAGATCCGCGCACGGCCGGTGCCGCGACTGTCGCGATAGGAGTGACTGTGACATTCGAACCGAGTGCTACTTCCGAGAGACCCCCCGAAGCCTGGCCGGTCAGCGCGTACCAACGCGATGTGTTGTCGGTCGCCTACCGGTATGCCCCGGCGCCGGTCACCCGAAACGCCTACTGCGCGTTCATGGACGCACCGTTCGACATGGACCGGTTGCGCGCCGTGGTGCGCAGGGCGCTGCTCGCCGACGAGGCGCTGCGCCTGCGGTTCGAGTTCTCCGAAGGCCGCTTCTGGCAGTGGGTCTCCGACGAGCTACCCGAGGTCGAGCTGGTCGATCTCAGTTGGGCGTCGGACCCGGCCGCGGCGCGCCGCGACTGGGTGAACCGGGCCAATGTGACGCCGTCCCCGCCCCGGCAGCCGTTCCGGATCGCCGCGCTGGTCGACGGGCCCGACCACTTCCATCTCTACGTGGCGATGCACCACGCGATGATCGACGGCTGGGGCGTGAACGCGCTCTGGAGCGCCCTGGTCGACAACTACAGCCGCACCGACCTCTCGCTCGAGCAGCTCGCCGAGCCTGATCCGTTCACCGAGCAGACCGACCGCGGCGCGGCGACCTATCGCGAGATCGCCGCCGAGCACGAGGAGTATCTGTCCTCCCCGCAGTGGGTGGCGGACCGCGACGCGCTGGTGCGTCGCTTCGAGGGAGTGGTCCCCGCGCTGTTCTCCGGGCGTGCGAGCACGCCCGACGTCAACCGGGGGCGGCGGCGCGTGGTGGTGGAACCCGCGTTTCTCGACCGCATTCGCGCCACCGGCTTCTCCGTCTTCGCGTTCACCGTTTCGGCGCTGGCCGCCTACCTGACCACCATTCACCGCTCCGAAGAGGTGGTGATCGGCGTCCCGATGCTCAACCGGCACAGCGCGGAGACCTTCCGCACCGCCGGGCACCGGACGAATGTGGTACCCCTGCGCATCCGGGTCGACCCCGCCGAGCCGCTGTCGGCGGTCGCCTCGGAAGTGGCCGCGCAGATCCGGGAACTCAAGCGCTACGAGCGTTTTCCCTACGGCGACCTGGCACGTGCCCTCAGCAGCGACCCGACGGCGCCGCCGCTGTTCGACGTGGCGTACTCCTACATCAAGATGCCGCCGTCGGATCACCTCGACAAAATTCTCGGCACCCTCGACATCGTCAACCCGGGCACTGTGCTCGAGGCGCTGAACATTCTCGGCGTCGAGCACGCGCGCGACGGCTCGCTGAACCTCCAGCTCTATTACGACAAGGACGTCTTCGACGACAACTTCCCGTTCGAGTCGGTCGTGCGCGGCGTCGGCGCGCTGCTGGTGGCGGCGCTGGACCGCCCCGGGGTGCCGATCTCGGCCTTGCCGCTGATGCCGAGGCGGGAACAGGCGGTTATCGCCGCGTTCGAATCCGGTCCGCGCGAGGAATTCCCGTACACGACGATCGATCGGCTGGTCGCCGACGTGGCCGCACGGCATCCGGACCGGATCGCGATCGAACCGGTCGCCGGGTCCGGGGAGCAGCCGCTGCGCTATGCCGAATTGTCCGCGCTCGCCGACGGTTTCGCCGCCAGGCTGCACGCACTGGGCGCGACCGGCAACGAATGCGTCCCGGTGGTACTGCCCCGCTCGACGGAGATGCTCGTCGCGATCTTCGGTGCGCTGCGGGCCGGTTGCGCCTATGTGCCGCTCGACCCCGACTTCCCGGCCGCTCGAATCGAGACCGTGCTCGCCGACTGCGGGGCACGATTCGTCGTGGCGGGGCCGGAGCATCGAGCGGTTTTCGACAGGCTGGGCGTCACGAGGATCACGGTGGCCGACACCGTCCCGGCGCGCGGTATCGAAAATGTCTCGCATCCAGCGGATCTCAGCTACCTCATCTACACCTCCGGTTCCACGGGCGTGCCCAAGGGCGTGATGATCGAGCACCGGTCGGTGGTGAACCGCCTGACCTGGATGCAGCGACGCTACCCCCTACACGATTCGGACGTGATCCTGCAGAAGACGCCGGTGACCTTCGACGTCTCGGTGTGGGAGCTGTTCTGGTGGGCGATCACCGGCGCCAAAGTGGCGCTGCTGGAACCGGGCGGCGAGCGCGATCCGCGCCGGATCGCCGACGCGATCGCCGTACACGGCGTGACGGTACTGCACTTCGTGCCCTCCATGCTGGCCGCGTTCGTCGACGAACTCACGGCCGACCCCGCCACGGTCGCCCGGATCGGCAGCGTGCGACGGGTTTTCTGCAGCGGCGAGGCGCTACCCCCGGCGCTCGTGCGCCGGTTCCACGCGGTCTTCGCCGCGGCCGGGGCGTCGGCGCCGCAGCTGGTGAATCTCTATGGACCGACCGAGGCCACCGTCGACGTCTCCTATTTCGACTGCCCCGCCGACGATCCGCTCGACGTGGTGCCGATCGGCCGCCCTATCGACAACATCGACTTGCTCGTGCTCGATCACATCGGCCGCCGGGTGCCGGTCGGCGTGCCGGGGGAGCTGAACATCGCGGGTGTGGGCGTGGCCCGCGGCTATCGCGGCAGGCCCGAGCTGACCGCGGCGGCGTTCGTCGACGATCGCGCGGTGCCGGGGCGCCGCCGGTACCGCACCGGTGACCTGGCGCGCTGGCTGCCGGACGGCAATCTGGAATACCTGGGTCGCTTCGATGATCAGGTGAAGATCCGCGGCAACCGGATCACTCTCGGCGAGGTGCAGAACGCGATGCTCGGCTGTGCCGGGGTGCGTGCGGCGGCCGTGGTGGACGAGGTCTCGGAAGCGCACGGCGTGCAACTGGTCGGCTATTTCGTCGGCACCGACGTCTCCGGTGAGGAGATCGCCGCGCAGCTGGCGGCCCGGCTGCCCCGCTACATGGTGCCGTCGCGACTGATCCGGGTGGACCGGATTCCACTGACTCGCAACGGGAAACTGGACCGGCGCGCCCTGGCCGAGCAGCTCGTCCTCGGCCACGGCGGCGAGCCGGTCGCGGGCGCGGAGCCGCGCACCGATGTCGAGACCAGGCTCGCGCAGGTCTGGCGCACCGTCCTGGGCGTCGAGTCGGTCGGCGTACACGACAACTTCTTCACCCACGGCGGCGACTCCATCCTCGCGCTGGCCGTGCGCACCGCGGCCGAACGCGCCGGGCTGTACTTCGACGTGGACGCCTTCTACCAGGCGCCCACCATCGCCGAGCTGGCCCGCGTCGTGCGCGACGACCGCCACGGCGAGCGTGGCCGCGTCGCCGCGCCCCTGGAGACGGTGCCGCTGATCGACCGCGCCGCATTGCACCAGGCCGAGGACGCGTTCCCGGCAACGGCCCTGCAACTGGGCATGCTGTATCACAGCATCGAGCGCGCCGACTCGGTCACCTACAAGGACGTGTTCCGCTATCGGCTCGAAGTACCCTGGGACGCCGCGCAATTCGGGGATGCCGTGGATCGGCTGGTGCGGCGTCAACCCGCGCTGCGCTCGTCGTTCGAGCTGAGCAGGTATTCGGTTCCGTTGCAGATCGTGCATGTCGCGCCGCCCTACGAACTGGAGATCATCGATCTCGGCGAGATGGACGAGGCGGACGGCGAGGACCTGATCGAGATCTATCTCCAGGAGCGCGCCCACGCCCAGTACGACATCTCACGCGCTCCGCTGTTCGCGATCCGGGTGTTCGTCCGTCCCGGCTCGCAGAAGCCGGTCGGCACGGTGGACCTGGTGCTGAGCTTCCACCACGCCATCCTGGACGGCTGGAGTGTCGCCACGTCGGTGCTGGAACTGCTGCTGGACTACCTGCACCACATCGGCATGACCCGCAACCGGGTCGAGGCCACCCCGCATCCGGCCACCGTGCTCGCCGAGTACGCGCGGGCCGAGCAGAGCGCCGCGCGCGACAGCGCGGCCCGCGCGTACTGGCTGACCGCCCTGGAAGGCGCCGAACCCACCGCGCTCACCGCGCTGGGGGTGCACCAGCCGGTGGTGGCGGGCGTGCCGCAAGCGCGGGCGCTGGTGCCGCGCAGGCTGGCCGAACGGGTCTACGCGTTCGCCACGCGCCACCAGGTGCCGGAGAAGTCGGTGTATCTGGCCGCGCACTGCCTGGCGTTGCGGGCCCTCACCGGCCGCACGGACGTCACCACCGGCGTGGTCAGCCACGGTCGCCCGGACCGGGCCGGCGCCGAACGAGTGGCGGGCCTGTTCCTCAACACGCTGCCGATCCGGTTGGACGGCACCGCGACCACATGGCGCGCGGCGGTAGAGCAGATCGCGCGACGCGAACGCGAGGCCTATCCGTTCCGCCGCTACCCGCTGCGGTCGATCCTCGCCGACGGCGGGCCGGTCTTCGAGACGGCGTTCAACTTCGTCAACTACCACGTCTTCCAGCCCATGCTCGTGCTGGACGGCGTGCGCCTGCTCGATTTCGACGCCCGCGAGGAGACCAACTTCCAACTGCTGGTCACCGCGGCCACCGACCCGCGCGACGGCCGGATGTGGTTGCGGGTGGACGGCGACCACACGCTGACCGCCGAGCAGTGCGAGACCGTGGCGCTCACCCAGTTGCGCATGCTGGCCGGAATCGTCGCCGACCCGGACGCGGCGATCGACCGTGGCGTCGGCCCCGCGACCGCCCGCGACGTGGGCACGCTGGTGGCCGAGGCGGCCGCGCTCGACCCCACCCGCATCGCCCTGGCCGGTGACGAGGAATCGGTCACCTACGACGAGCTGAGCGAGCGCTCCGACCGGCTGGCCCGGCGCCTGGTCGGGCTCGGGGTGGCGCCGGGCGACCGGGTCGGCATCCTGATGGGGCGCCGCCCGCAACTGGTGCTGCTCGTGCTCGCGCTGACCAGGATCGGGGCCGCGTGTGTGCCGCTGGATGTCAGCTACCCGCGAGCCAGGCTCAATCTGATGATCGACCGAGCCCGCCCGCACCGGGTGATCGCCGACGCCGCCTATCGCGACATCGTCGACGACGCCGCCTTGGTGCTGGACACCGCCGCGCTCTTCGACGACTCCGCGCCCGACGCGGAAGTGGCGCTGCCCGACCACGTCTCGCCCGACGCGGTGGCCTACGTGCTGTTCACCTCCGGGTCGACCGGTGAGCCCAAGGGTGTCGCCATGCCGCACCGCGGCCTGACCTCCCTGGTGGACTGGCAGAATCGCGCGTCCACCGGCACCGGCCTGCTGAGCACACTGCAGTTGGCGCCGTTGAGTTTCGACGTCTCGTTCCAGGAGATCTTCACCACCCTCGCGGCCGGGTCCACCCTGCGGGTGAGTTCGGCGGATCTGCGATCGAACGTCGAGCAACTGCTGACCACGGTGGTGGAAGAGGGCATCGAACGGCTCTTCCTGCCGTACGTGGCCTTGCAGGCGTTCGCCGAGGCGGCCGTGGCGCACCGGATGTTCCCGACCGAACTGAAGGTGCTGATCTCCTCCGGCGAGCAGTTGCGCATCACCGACGAGATCCGCGCCCTGTGCAAGGTGGTTCCCGGCCTGGTGCTGGAGAACCAGTACGGTCCCACCGAGTCCCACGTCGCGACCAAGTTCACGCTCACGGGTCCGGCCGACGAGTTCCCCGCGCTGCCGCCCATCGGGCGCGCCGTCGACGGCGACACCGTCGAACTACTCGACAGCGCCCTGCGACCGGTGCCGGACGGCGTGATCGGCGAGATCTATCTCGGCGGCCGCAGCATCGCCCGCGGCTACGAGGGCAGGCCCGCGCTCACCGCGCAGCGGTTCGTCGCCACGCACGCGGGCGGAATCCGCTACCGCACCGGTGATCTCGGCGTCCGGCTGTTCTCCGGCGACATCGTCTGCCTGGGACGCAGCGACAGCCAGGTGAAGATCCGCGGGTTCCGGGTGGAGCCGGCCGAAGTCGAGCTGTGCATCCTGAGCTTGGTCGAGAAGTTCCCCGGCATCACCGAGGCCGCCGTGGTGGCGCGCGGTTTCGGCGGCATCGACGGCTCGCTGATCGCGTTCCTGGTCGGCGCGCCCGAGCAGACCGACCTCGCCGCGTTGCGGCACGACCTGCGCTCGATGCTGCCAGCGCACATGGTGCCGTCGCGGTTCGCCTGGCTCGATGAGCTGCCCCGCACGCCCAGCGGCAAGCGCGACGACGCGACGCTGCGCGCCTACGGCGAGGACGCCACGGAAACCGTGTCGGCACGGCGGGAGCCCGCCGACGAGTACGAGCGGTCGGCGGTCGAACTGCTCGCCGAGTACGCGGGACTGCGCGCCATCGGTGTGGACGACGACTTCTTCGCGGCGGGCGGCACCTCGATCGGGGCGATGCGGGTGGTGATGGCGCTGTCGCGCCGGTGGGGCGTCGAGGTGCCGCTGGACGCGTTCATCGGCGCGCCCACCGCCGCCGGGATCGCCACCCTGGTGCGGTCGGGTGCCGTGCAACGCACATTCGACCCGCTGGTGCCGATCAGCGTCGGCGGCAGCAAGCCACCGCTGTTCCTGGTGCACCCGATCGGCGGAAACGTGCTGTGCTACCTGGCCCTCGCGCGTTATCTGGATCCGGATCGACCGATCTACGGGTTGCAGGCGGCAGGCGCGGATTCCGGCAGCGCCCCGGAGAAGACCATTCCCGCGATGACGGAGTCGTACCTGCAGGCGGTGCGGCGGGTGCATCCGAAGGGGCCGTATCACTTGGCGGGTTGGTCGTTCGGCGGCTACGTCGCCTTGGAGATGGCCCGCCAGCTGCCCGAGCACGAGGTCTCCAGTGTGACGCTGCTGGACACCATGGCGCTGCGCGCCCGCACTCGGACCCCGATTCCGGAGGAGAAGCTCATCCGGTGGTTCTTCCTCGAGCTGCTGTGGTACGCGCGGGGAAGCCGCTCCGCCCTGGTCGATTTCGAGCCCGGCGTGCACAATTCCGAGGATCTGTTCGCGGCGATGCTGGCGGAGTCGGTGCGGTCGGGCATCCTGCCCGCCGACAGTTCGCCGCAGGCGATCCGGCGGCTCTACGAGGTGTTCTTCGCCAACTACTCGGCCATGCTGGACTACAAGCTCGAGCCGTACCAGCGCGACATCACGCTGCTGCGCGCCACCGAGGGCCTGCCGCCGGGCGTCGACCTGGCGCACAAGACCGTCGGCAGCATGTTCGACAGCGCCGACAACGGCTGGAAGCAGTACGCGGCGCGACGGTTCACGGTGATCGACGTGCCGGGCGATCACCTGAACATGATGACCGAGCCGAACATCGGCGAGCTGGGGCTGCGGTTGGACGAGGTGCTGTCGGCCGCCGATCCCGACCTGGACCGCGAGTGGGACGAGTCCATGCTGGACGCCTGAGGTCCGCTCACGACTCCGCCGCGGCCGCCGCCCCGCGCAGCGCGGCCGCGGTGAAGTCGTCCAGGGGATAGAACAATTCGATGGCCAGCTCCGAGAGCGTCACGTCGGCCGGAGCGCCGAAGGTCGCCATCGTGCTGAACATCGACAGTTCGCCCGCCGGGGTGCTGATCCGGATCGGCACCTCGAACGGGCTGGACGGTATGCCGGTCTGCGCCTCCGCGTCCGTCCCCGGCGGATCGGGGTAGCCGGAGACCTCGTCGTAGAGTGCGGTCAGTTCCGCGTCACCGCTCGCGCTGACCTGCCTGGCCAGCCGCTCCAGGAACAGCTCGCGCACCTGGGCCCGGTTGGCCAACCGGGCCGAAAGCCCGTCCGGGTGCAGCACCAGCCGGTAGACGTTGGGTCGGGGCGCGCGGACGTGCTCGGGGACGCCGTCCATCAGCACGCTCATCGCCGCGTTGCCCACCACCACGTTCCACAGCCGATCGATGACCACCGCCGGATACGGTTCGTGGGCGGTCAGCATGGTGTCCAGCGCGGAACGGACCGACGCGAGATGGGCGTCGTCGAGGCTGCTCTCCCGGTAGGCGGGCGCGAAACCGGCCGCGACGAGCAGAGTGTTGCGTTCGCGCAGCGGCACCTCCAGCGTGTCGCACAGCCGCAGCACCATCGCCCGGCTCGGCGCGGCTCGGCCGGTCTCCACGTAGGACAGGTGCCGCGCCGAGGTGTCCGCGGCCAGCGCCAGGTCGAGCTGGCTCAGCCTGCGCCGTTGCCGCCATTCCCGCAGCAGGATGCCCGCTCTCGATTGTGTCCGCACCGAAGTCACCCGGTCAGCTAAGCATCCCGCCGCACGGTGCGGCCATGACCTCGGAGGTTATTGAGACGCCCACCTCCGGGCAGCAGGGTTGGTGCCGGGAGCCGACCGGCCCCGCCGGATCGACCATGGGAGTTCGACATGAGACCCACCACCCTGGCCCGCCGCGACGGCGGCGCCGCGTTCCTGTGCTCCGCATTGCGCGTGGACGGCTGGAGCACCGGGATCTTCGGCGGGGTGTTGCTCGCCGGAGCCGGACTGCTGCGCGACCCGCTGGGGGTACCGACGGGCTGGAGCATCGCGTTCGGCGTCGTCATGCTCGGCGGCGCGCTCGCGCTGCTGTCGATCGCCCGGCGCCCGGCGGTCGCCGCGCGCTACGCGGGGGCGGTGGTCACGGTCAACGCGCTCTCCGCGGCGGGGATGATCGGGCTGGCCGGTTCGGGATTCTTCGCGTTGACCGGGCTGGGTATCGCATTCCTGCTCGCCGGCGCGGCGGCGGTGGCGACCTTCGCCGGACTGGAGTTCGCCGGGCTGCGCAGGCTCGGTGAGCGCCGTGCTCGATGACGACCCTTCCCGCCGCGCCGACGAAGCGACCCCGCGTGGCGGCTCCGGACGCCCTTGCCGGTTCGAGGGGTACGAGGACCAGGTTCCCGTTGCGGATGTCGCGCTGACAGCGTCTCGCCGTGGCCGAAATCCGTTGTGCACGAGTTCGTCGACCGGGTAGAGACATGCGGATGGACGTCTCGATACCCGGGATCAGATTGCTCGTGCCCGATGACTGGGCGGTGTTCCGGCGCGTCCGGCTCGCGGCGCTGACCGACGCGCCGCAGTTCTTCGGTACCACCCTGGCCGAGGCGCAGGCCCGCACCGAAAGCGACTGGCGGCGCGCCCTGTCGGACCGGGCGCAATTCGTGGCGGAGTCGGCCGGGACCGAAGTGGGCACCGTCGCGGGCATGCTCGACCCGGAACGCGGTGGCGTCCACTTGATCTCGATGTGGGTGGCCCCGCGGGCACGGGGGACCGGCGTGTCCGACCGGCTGGTCGGCGCGGTGCTCGACTGGGCGGTCGCGGGCGGACACGACGTCGTCCGTTTGGAGTTCGCCGAGCACAATGCCTTCGCGGAGCGGCTGTATCTGCGCAACGGCTTCGTGCGGACCGGGGTGAGCGGGCCCATGGCCCCTGGCGGCCCGCGACGGGAATTCAAGATGGCGTGGCGGCCGTCCCGTTTGTCCGCCCCTTCGCAGGGTATCCGGGCCGCGACGGCATCCGAGACGCCCGTCCCGCACCGCGACGCCGAGCACAGGAGACAGCCATGAACAAGCGCAAGCCCACGGACAAGGGACCCGACGACGTGCAGGACACCGCCGACATCTCCGGTGACCGGCCGGCCGGAAGCGGGCAACCGGCCGAGGGTGCGGCGCACGGGGGCCGGGAGCCGGGCGCTACTCGGCGCGCGGCGGGCACGCCCGGCGACGCCAACGAAGGCGGCGCGGGAGCACCGGACACACGGAGTGCGGCGCAGGTCTCGGAAGACGCGTCCGTGCAGGCGGGCGGCGCCGCCGACGCGGCGGCGACGGTGACCTCGGGGAAGGTTCCGACCGGCACGGCCCCGCAGGCGGGCAGCACGCCCGAATCGGGAGAGCCGCTGTCTTCGGGGGAGATTCCGACCGGCACGGCCCCGCAGGCGAGCAGCACGCCCGATGCGGGGGAGTCCGTGAGTACCGGCGCGGCCCCGCAGGCGGACAACGCGCCCGGTGCGGCGGAGACGGTGTCTTCGGCGGAGATCGCGACCGGTGCGGCCCCGCAGACCGGCGGTACCGCCGACGCGGCGGCGATGTCTTCAGCGGCGGCTGCGCAGGCGGGTAGCGCTCCTGGTGCGGCGGAAAAGGCGGAACCGGAGCCGGAATCCACCGGGAGGCACGCGGCCGGAGCGGGAAGTCGGGAGCAAATGCCGGTCGAGGAGTCGGTTCGACGCGCGGCCGAGCGCGCCGAACAAGTCCAGGCGGACGCCGCCACCGCCGCCGAACGTGGCGCGGCGGGAATTCCCGGCCCGGTGGCGCACCCGGGCCGCACTCTGTTGGAGACGCTCCGCGACAAGCCCGTCCTCGCCGCGATTCCCGCCTCGGTCCTGGCTTTCATTTTCTGGCGCGCGTTCCGCCGAGGCTGACTCCTTACACGCGCCGCCGGTAGAACTGCCGAGATCCGCCTTCCGGCCCGGGATCCGCGTCCTCCGCGGGATGGAAGCCCAGGTTCTCGTAGAACGCGCGCGCACCACTGGCGACCGCGCCGGGATGGTCGGGCCCGAAGGTCACCACTTCGAGCGTGCCGGGAGTCGGCACGTAACGGCGGATCGCGTCCGTGGTGAGCGCCCGGCCGATCCCATGCCCGCGTGCCTGTTCCGCGACGACCAGCCAGTGCACCCGGTAGGTCGGCGGGTTCGAGCCGAACAGGATGCCGCCGAGCACCTCCGCCCCCGCGGACCGGGCGACGAGCGCCGTACCGCGCCGCACGTGCCGCAGCACCGCGGCGCGAAACCCGGCATCGTCGGCGGACGCGCCGAACCAGTGCTCGACCTGCCCCGCCAGTTCGAGAAAACCGGCGAGGTCGTCCTCTCGCGCAAGCCTGACAATCATCCGCGCCATCGTGACACCATCGGCCGCCCCCGTCGACTCGAAGGGACCTCAGTCGGCGGCGGGTCGCAGAGCGATGTCGAGCTTGGTGCGGAAACGTCGGAAGTGGGGGTCGGTGTCGTGGCGGGCGAATCCGTCCAGCTCCCACCATCGTTCACCGTCGAACTCGCGCGGATCCAGGGCATGGCCGTCGGCGCGGTCACCGCGGATGACATACCAGAGGCTGACGTCCTCGTGACCGGAGTCCGAACCGACCGTGGTGGTGACGGTGAGGAACAGCGGGTCGGGCCCGATGACGTCGAAGAGGGCCTCGACGCCGATCTCCTCGGCCGCTTCACGCCGCGCGGTATCGAGCGGATGCTCGCCCGGATCGACGTGCCCTCCGGTCGGCAACCACAACCCGGCGCGGCGATGCTTGCCCAGCAGCACCGCTCGTGCCGCCGGATCGACCAGCACGACATAGCAGACCAGGTGCCGCGGCGGGGTCGCCGGTCTGGCCCGCCGGAAGATGTCGTCGGTCGACGCGAGCCAGGCCAGCGTCGTGTCGATGTGCTGTCGCTCGAGCTCGTCGAGGGGCGCGATCCGACGCACGATCTCGGCGACCGCGGCGGTGGAGGGCTGCACGGCACGGACTGTAGCGCCGGGCACCGACAGGTTCAGCCGTCCAGCACAACCGGTTTCAGCCGGGCCGTGTACGCCGCGGCGCGGTCGAGCGCGTCGGCGGCCGCCGCGAGTTCGATCAGCGCTTCTTCGAAGACTTCGCGTGCCCCGGCGACGCAGTAGCCGGGTGTGGTGAGCGCGCCGATCCCGTCGGTATCGATCAGCAGCCCGGAATCCGGCAACGCGCCGTAGTCGTCGGCCAGCGCCGCGAGGTCGCGCCGCAACTCGCGTACCCGGTGCAGCAATCGGCCGCGCCGTTGCTCCAGGATCAGGGGATCGATCATCGGTGCCTCGTTTCGATCGACACGTGCTCTTTCGCAATCTACCGAGCGCGGCACCGATGTGCGGCCCGGCCGCCGGGCCGGGCCGCGAAAGCCCTATGGTCGCAGCACCGACACCAAAAATTCGGTTTGGTCGTACACGGTCTTCTCGAAGACCTCGTCGAAATATATGTCGAAATGTTTGGCGGGATAACGTTTCACCACCGCGTGCTTGGTGCGTTCGGCGGCGCGCAGCGCCGATTTCACCGGCGCGACGGAATCGTCATCGCACAGCGCGTACAGCACCGGCATCTTCAGGGCCTTCGCGCGCCGCGCGGGTGCGTCGAAGAGTGCCGAGAACGCTACTCGCGCGGCCACTTTCGGCTCGTAGGTCTCGCTCTCGTCGGTCAGCCTGCGAAAGCCGTCCGGTACGTCGGGCGCGCTCATCAGCGCCGCGGCGCCGCGGCGTCCGGCCAGCCGAATGCCGACCGGCTTGCGCCGGAGCGTTCCGAGCAGCAGGTCGGTGGCCGCGATGGCGGTGACCTTGACCAGGCTGATCGGTCCCTTGGCCAACGCCGAGGACAGGCCGCTGGTGAACGGCACCTGCGCGACCACGGCCGCGATATAGGCGTCGTCCGGTGCGACCGAAAGCACGTGGCCGCCGCCGAAGGACGTGCCCCACAACGCGATCCGGGTCGCGTCGATGCCGCGCAGCGTGCGCGCGAACGCGATGGCGGCATGCCAGTCCGCGCGCTGGCGCGCGATGTTCAGCAACTGGCGCGGCGTGCCCTGACTGGCGCCGAAATGCCGATAGTCGAATACCAGGACCGCCATTCCCGCGGCCGCGAAACGCCGCGCGTACCGATCCAGTCCCATTTCCCGATTGGCCCCCAGGCCGTGTCCCATCACCACTAGCGGGCGGGGTTTGGGTGCGCCGTCCGGGCGATATAGCCACGCCGCGCACTGTTCGCTTCCGGATGGGAAGCCGACCTCGACACGTTCCATGGCCGTCAACCGTACCCAGTATCCTGTACTGGCGGACGAGTTGGTCGGGCGGCCGCGGCGCTGGGAACGGGCACGGCTGTGCCGCCGCCCGGCGCCGAGGAAAGTCCGGACTCCACAGAGCAAGGCGGTTGTTAACGGCAACCCGGGGTGACCCGCGGGAAAGTGCCACAGAAAAAAGACCGCCCACGGCCCAGCGGTCGTGCGGTGAGGGTGAAACGGTGCGGTAAGAGCGCACCAGCGCCCCGGGTGACCGGGGCGGCTCGGTAAACCCCGCCCGGAGCAAGGTCGAAGGCCGCACCGGTTACGGTGCGGCTGCGCAGGCGCTCGAGGGCTGCTCGCCCGAGCCTGCGGGTGGACCGCTCGAGGTACCCGGCAACGGAGTGCCCAGATGGATGGCCGCCTCCCGGCTCAGGCCGGGGACAGGATCCGGCTTACAGACCAACTCGTCCGCCCGCCGGCGCGTGCTCCGCACTCCGGCTCGACTCCGCGCGAGGTCGCGTTCCGCGAGCTCGGCGGGTGTGCGAAGCACGCCGGGATAGCGCGGGGGTCAGCACATGAGTTTGGCCATTTGGTAGATCGCCTTGGCTTCCTCGGCGCTGGGCTGGGTGGCGCCGCCCGCGCGCTTGGTGATGTTCTTGACGACGTCGTCCTCGGATTTGCCCGCTTTGATGTCCCCGCAGGTTTCGGTCAGGATGCTCGCGATCTTCGCGTCGTCCTTGCCCTCGGCCAGCTTGGGGAACGCGCCGCGGAAGCTGACGAGGAACGCGCCCGCCTTCACACTGTCGACCTGGGCGGCGGCCTGTGCCGTGGTGGTGGCGGACGAGGTGGCATTGCTGGTCTTGTCGTCCCCGCATCCGGTGAGGAGCAGGGCGAAGAGGGTGGCGCTGGCCGCGATGGCGGCGGTAGTTCTTGTCACGGAGCGGCATGCTAGCCGCCTATAACCACCGCCGCCTCCCGTCGGGTTAACGGGAGGCGACGAGCAGTGGGAAAAAGAATCGGGCGGTCAGATCGGGTTGATCACGAAAACCTGCGCCCAGTACGCGGCCTGCTCCGGGCCCAGCAGCGGCAAGAGGTAGTCGAACAAAATCGATGACATAGGTGTGGAGCTCCCAAATTGTCGACGTGCGGAACATTTCCAAACGTGCGGGCGAACCCACGCCCGTCACGGCGGGCCACGTTAGCAGCGCCGCCCGGGTCGTGTCGCGGGGCGAGAATTTCCGCTGTCCGATTCGCGCGGAACTGGCCCTGATCGTGATCGACGTCATAAAGTAGTCGCCGTTGGTAAGGGCCGGTGCGGGGCAGCACCGGGCCATTCATACTTCGATCGCGGGAAAGCAGGTCTCAACACATATGCGAGTAGTTCGCTCCATGGTCGCCGGCGCATTGGTCGCAGGCGCCGCTTCGGTTTTCGCGGTGCTGGGTGCGGGGTCGGCCGGCGCGGTCGCGGTCACCCCGCTGCCGGGCGGGGTTCAGGTCGACCTGAGTCCCGCCGACACGGTATGGGTGCACCAGAATCATGTCGGTCTGGCTATCGCCGGGTTGCCGCATCCGTCCGCCGCCTCCTTCGGCGAGGCGCTGGACGCGGCGGCTCAGGTGTCGTCCTCGGTGCCGAACGGCCGGGTCACGTTCACCGTCTACGGGCCGTTCGACCAGTTGAACGGCTCCATGCTGGCGCTGCAGTAGGACCCGGCGCCCCAGCGTGGAACTCCACCAGCGGATCGTGTCGGCGCCGGTCGATTTCGGCGCCATCCGGTCCGAGTTCGGCCTGGCCTCGGCGTACCCTGCCGAGGCCAGTGCCGAGGCCCGCGACGCGGTCGACGCGTTCGCGGGTAACCGGGTCGATCGCACGGACATCCCGTTCGTGACGATCGACCCACCCGGGGCCATGGATCTGGACCAGGCCCTGCATATCGAACGCGGTCCCGGCGGCTTCCTCGTGCATTACGCCATCGCCGACGTGGGCGCCGTGATCTTCCCCGACGGCGCGCTCGCCAAAGAGTCCGGCGCCAGGGGCCAGACCTTCTATCTTCCCGACGGCACCGTGCCGCTGCACCCACCCGCGTTGTCGGAAGGGTCCGCCAGCCTGCTTCCGGACCGGACGCGCCCGGTCGCGCTCTGGACGATCGAACTCGACGAGCAGGCCGAACCGGTGCGGTACTCGGTTGTCCGCGCCCTGGTGCGCTCCCGTGCCCGGCTCGACTACTCCCGCGTGCAGGCCGACGCGGAGTCGGGTCGGCTGCATCCCTCGATCGCGGCCCTGCCGGAATTCGGCACGCGGCGCATCGAGGCCGGGCTGGCGCGCGGCGCGATCGGGCTGCGGTTGCCCGCGCAGAGCGTGGTCCAGGACGAGCACGCCGACGGGCACTGGCGACTGGTGGTGGAACCGCGCACCGCCGCCGACGACTGGAACGAGCAGGTCTCGCTGCTGACCGGCATGTGCGCGGCGCGGATCATGCTGGACGGGCACGAGCCCGCGCTGGACCGGGTCGCGCTGCTGCGCACCATGCCGCCACCGTCGGAATCCGCGATCGAGTCGATGCGCCGGACCGCGCAGGCGCTGGGCGTGGCCTGGCCCGACGGCGAAGCTGTCGGCCGGATGCTGGCCCGGCTGGACACCGGCACTCCCGCGGCACTGGTCCTGATGTCCGAGGCGACGAGCTTGCTGCGCGGCGCCTCCTACACTGTCGTCGACGGCGCGGCAGGAGCGCCGCAGGCGCCGGAGGCGTTGCGGCACAGCGCGATCGGCGCGCCCTACGCGCACGTCACCGCTCCGCTCCGGCGGTTGTCGGACCGCTTCGCGACCGAGATCTGCCTGGCTCGGTGCGCGGGGACCGAGGTGCCGCTCTGGGTGCGGGAGGGGCTGGTGAGCGCCGCCGAGACCATGCGGCGCAGCGACAGCGTCGCGGGCAAGATCGAACGCGCCTGCATCGACCTGACCGAATCGACCCTGCTCGCGCAACGTACCGGCGCGACGTTCGACGCCGTCGTGGTGCGCGAAGCCAACGGCAACCGGCCCGCCGTGGTCTTCGTCGCCGACCCGCCGGTGCTGGGCCCGTGCGAGGGGAGACCGCCGGAAGGCGAGACCGTGCGGGTGCGGCTGCTGTCGGCCGACCCGAGGGAGCGGAAAGTGTCTTTCACCTACCCTGCGTGAACGGCAGCGGCGGACGCGCCACACGCGATCTCGTCTCGCGAGCGTGCCGATGAGCAGGGGTCTGCACTGCGGCCGACCGTGGGTTGCGGCCGTGTTGTCGACTGTGGGCCGACGAGCTGGGTTGATCGACCGCGGGTGGGTGGCCGCGTTGCCGACCGCGGACGAGAGGCGGCCCGAGTTGCCGACTCCGGACGCGCGGCCGCGTCGTATGCCGACCGCGGACGACCGCTACCGGTCACGGCACCGCCCGCGGACGACCGCGGACGACCGCTACCGGTCACGGCACCGCCCGCGGCGCTGCTGGTCGGCGAACGCGGTGACCGGCTCGTCCCCGACCGGCTCCGCGCCGGGACGCCGGATCACCCAGTGATGACGGTCGCTCCGAACAGCGCCGCGGCGGTGGCCGGATATCGGCTCAGTTCACGGCCCGCCGCGGCGTCCTCCGTGGCCGCGAGGGCCTCGTACAGGCCGGCGTGTTCGCCCGCCGCCGCGGCCTCGGCCGCCCGGTGCAGGATCGCGTCGTGCGACTCCACCGCGTCCCGATGGTCGCCGAGCACGGTTTGCAGCTTCTTCGCCCGGACGCCGCGATCGGCGGCGTCGTCGCCGAGGACCTGCTGCGCCGCCTCGCACGAATACCGCAGCCGCTTGGCGCTCTTGCGGATGTCGTGCAGCAGTTCCACCCGTTCGAGCGGATCGACGGTGGGCTCGGCGCGGATCAGGGATTCCACCCGGTCGAGGTCGCGCCGCAACACCTCCCGGAAGACGTCCGGTGCCGCCGCATCGGCGCGTGAGTGGCGCAGCGGCGGGTCGGTGCGCCATCGGGACAGTTCTTCGCGCAGCTCGCGGTAGCGGACGCCGTCCAACGCGGTCAGCACCTCGTCGTGTGCCGCGCGATAGCGCTCCCGCTCGGCGTCCACCAGCCGCGCGGTGACCGCGTCGAGCTCCGCCGGGTCGGCTCGCTCGGCATGATCGGCCAGCAGCGTGGCGAACCGATCGGCGCGCACCTCCGCGTCCCGCGCTTCACCGAGCAACCCGGCCAGCCACTTGAGTTCCGCGCCCATCGCGGCGGTGGGCTTCTTGGCGAGCAGTTTGCGGTAGGACCGCAACACGCTGCGCAGCCTGCGGGTGGCCACCCGCATCTGATGGACCGAGTCCTCCGCGTCCGCGCGGACCTCGGGTTCGGCGGTAGCGAGCCGGTCGATGTCCTCGCGCAACGCGTCCACCAGAGCGGACCCCGCCGTGCTCACCGTGCTGGTCCGCGCTTTCGCGAATCGGTCGGTGGCCTCGACCAGGTGATGTGTGATGCCGGGCTCGTTCGCCGCGTGCCCCGCGTCGTCGACGATGTGCAGGACCGACCCGGGCCAGGCTCGGTGCAACTCCCACGCGCTGACCGCAGGGCAGACGATGTCGTGGCGGCCCTGCACGAGCACGGCCGGGATGTGCGCGATGGCGCCGATGTCACGCAGCAGCTGGCCCTCTTCAAGGAACCCGCCGTGCCGGAAGTAGTGATTCTCGATCCTGGCGAACGCCAGCGCGAATCGCGGCTCGGACGTCTCGGCCACCCGATCCGGATGCGGCAGCAGCGAACTCGTCGCGCCCTCCCAGCTGGACCAGGCGATCGCGGCCTTGCGGGCGAGGTCTTCGTCGGCCGAGTGCAGCAGGCGGTGGTAGACCTCGACCAGGTCCTGATCGCGTTCGTCCTCGGGTACCGGCGCGAGGAACTTCTCCCACTCGTCCGGATAGACGTAGCCCGCCGCGCCGTTGTAGTACCAGTCGATTTCCTTGCGGCGCAACAGGAAGATGCCGCGCAACACCAGTTCGGTCACCCGGTCGGGGTGCCGCTGCGCGTAGGCCAGCGCGAGCGTGGAGCCCCATGAACCGCCGAACACCTGCCAGCGATCGATGCCGAGATGTTCGCGCAGCGCCTCGATGTCGGAGATCAGGTGGCCGGTGGTGTTGTGTTCCAGACTCGCGCCGTCGGCCAGGTGCGGGGTGGAGCGGCCGCAACCACGCTGGTCGAACAGCACGATCCGGTAGGCGGCCGGATCGAAGAAGCGCCGATGGAACGGCGCGGTGCCGCCGCCGGGCCCACCGTGCAGGAAGACGACCGGCTTACCGGCCGGATCGCCGCTGACTTCCCAGTAGACCGACTGGCCGTCGCCGACCGCGAGCATGCCGGAGTCATGCGGCTCGATCTCGGGATAGAGGGTGCGCATCCGGCCGCCCGGCTCAGAACGCCAGGCCCGAGGCCAGATCCGGGATGCCCAGCGCCTCCACGGCCTGCTGATGGACATCCGGGCAGCTCTTGACGGTGACGCGGTCGACGATCGGCTTGTCGGCCAGTACCGCGCCGTTGATGCCGCCGTTGCGCAGCGCCCACTCGTGCACCAGGGCGTTCAGCCCGATCTTGCCCAGCGTCCCGCCCTGGATCCGCCAATTGGAGAGCTCCGGCCGGATCATGTCGCACAGCTGGGTCGCGGCCCCGTCGGAGATCTCCGGGCTCGTCGGCGTGACGCGGCCGGAGGTCGTGCCGGGAGCGGCGGTGGCCGACACCGTGGTGGAACTCGAGCTGCCGGTGGGCGCCGGGCCCGAGTCGCTGCCGCAAGCGGTCAGCGTGGCGGCGGTGAGAGCGCCCGCCACCAGCAGGGTGCTGCGTGAAATCCAACGGCTGTACGGCATGGGTACCTCTGGTCGTGTCGGTATTGTCGGCATCGAGTCTGCCATTGATTCCGCCGACCGGCCCGAACCGACCGTTTTCGGTGGGAAGAGTTCAGCCGAAGTGCGCGCGCAGCTCGTCGAGCAGGTTTCGGTACTCATGCGACGCCCGAGCCGCTCGATGGACGGGGAATCACTGCCCGGAGGTAGGGCGTCGGCCGGACTCGGTTCGCCACCGAGGCAGGGTGATTCGAGTGGCGTCGCTCTACCCGCCCACCTCCCGGGTTCTATCGGTCGAGGCGAATCAACGGAAGTTCCGGTCGTACCTTCGCGATCGAGTCGAAGTCCGCGTCCGCGTGAATGAGCGTCAGGCGGTGCTCGAGCGCGGTGAGCGCGATGACGATGTCCATCGGCGACGGCCCGCGATGATGGCCGATGCGGACCAGATCACGCTGCACCGCCAACACGCGGCGCCAGGGATCGTCGAGCGCGGGGTACCAGCTGAACGTGCGTCCGAGAACAGCGAAAAACGGTTCGAAGTCCGTGCCCGATCGAACGGAAACCATGAGCTCGGCTTCGACCGGCGGACAGATCGCGACGAGTCCTTGCGCCACCCGGCGGGGCCATGGATCGTCGACTTGGCCGCGGAGCAGCCGCCACACGGCCGAGGTATCGGCGAGGTAGGTCACCGCTGGGAATGCTCCTCGCCCGCCAGCACGTCGAAGTCCAGAACGTCCTCGGCATTGGCCTGCAGCCAGGCCAAACTGCGGGCGCGATCGTCCGCGGTCAGGCCCGCCGCGATGGCCAGAGCCCGATTGATCGTGTCACGCTTGGTGCGTGTGCCCAGCTGCTGCTGAGCGAGTGCCAGTGCGCCGTCGTCGAGATCGACTATGGTCCGCGTCACGCTCCGCACCTCCCTTGATATACGGATATACGTCAGTATATCAAGGGAGGTGGCGACTTCAGAAGCTGTGCTCCGCCGCGGGGAAGGTGCCCCGGCGCACTTCGTCGGCGTAGGCGGCGGCGGCGGTGCGCAATTCGTCGCCGACGTTGCCGAAGCGCTTGACGAACTTCGCGGTCTTGCCGCTGGTGTAGCCGGCCATGTCCTGCCAGACCAGCACCTGCGCGTCGGTGTCGGCGCCCGCGCCGATGCCGACGGTCGGAATGGTCAGCTTGCGGGTGACCTGCCCCGCCAGTTCGGCCGGGACCATCTCCATCACCACGGAGAACGCGCCCGCTTCCTGGACCGCGATGGCGTCGGCGATCAGTTGCTCGGCGCCGTCGCCGCGGCCCTGCACGCGGAATCCGCCGAGGGTGTTCACGCTCTGCGGGGTGAAGCCGATGTGCGCCATGACCGGGATGCCCGCCGCGGTGATCAGCGCGATCTGCTCGGCGACCCGCTCGCCGCCCTCCAGCTTCACCGCGTGCGCCCCGCCCTCCTTCATGAACCGGGTCGCCGTCGCCAGCGCCTGCTGCGGGGAGGACTCGTAGGTGCCGAACGGCAGGTCGGCCACCACCAGCGCGTGCGGCGCGCCGCGCACCACCCCGCGCACCAGCGGGATGAGCTCGTCGACGGTGATCGGCACGGTGGTGTCGTAGCCGTACACCACGTTGGCCGCGGAATCGCCGACCAGCAGCACGGGAATGCCCGCTTCTTCGAACAGCCGCGCCGAGGAATAGTCGTAGGCGGTCAGCATCGCCCAGCGTTCACCGTCGGCTTTCATCTGCTGCAGGTGGTGCACCCGGGTCTTGCGCATCTTCTTGGGCTCGGCGGGCGCCGCACCGTAAGCAGGGGTTTCCGAGTCGGATACGGACATCATCGTCCCTTTCGTCTGTGTCGCCTCGGGGCCCGTCCGGGTCCCCGGGAGTGTCTGACGATTTCAGTGTGCCACCCGCCACCGAGGCGGATTAAGGCCGATGACCGGTGCGATTGGTCACAGCGCGGCACGGGTTTGCCCGGGGCTGCCGCCGCGTTCGCCCGATGGCAGTATCGACAGCATGTCGATGGTGCGGAATGGGCGCGGTGCACTCCCGGTGGCGGTGCTGGCGTCGCTGGCTGTGCTGGTTGCGGGGTGCGCCGTCACCCGCACCGAAACGGGGCAGTCGGCACCCACGCCGCCCACCGGGCTGGAGAAGTTCTACGGTCAGGCGGTGCAGTGGCGCGACTGCGCCGGATTCGGCGGGCCGGACGACCGGCTGCCGCCGAGCACCGAGTGCGCCCGGATCACCGTGCCGGTGGACTACGCGGCGCCCGACGGACCGACCGCCCAGATCGCGATCTCCCGGACGCGTGCGACCGGGCGGCGGGTCGGTTCGCTGGTGATGAATCCGGGCGGGCCGGGAGAGTCCGGTCTCGGCCTGTCGTCGCTCGGCAACAAGACGGAATTGGCCGAGCGCTTCGACCGGATCGGCTTCGACCCGCGCGGCGTCGGTTCTTCCACCCCCTCGATCGTCTGCCAGACACCCCAGGAGCAGGACTCCGAGCGCGCCGAGCCGGAGGATGACTACACCCCGGCGGGCATCGCCGACGCCGAGGCCGACAACCGCCGGTACGCGGGCCGCTGCGCCGATCGGACCGGGAAGGAGTTCCTCGCCCACGTCGGCACCCGCGAGGTCGTGCAGGACCTCGACATCATGCGCGCCGCGCTCGGCGACGCGAAGCTGACCTACGTCGGCTACTCCTACGGCACCAAGATCGGTTCGGCGTACGCGGAGCGGTTCCCCGACCACGTGCGCGCCATGGTGCTGGACGGCGCCATCGACTCCTCGCAGGATCCGGTGCAGGAGTCGCTGCGCCAGGCGGCGGGCTTTCAGAAGGTGTTCGATGCCTACGCCGCCGACTGCGCGCGGCAGCCCGACTGCCCGCTGGGCGCCGACCCGGCGCAGGCGGTGCCGCGGTTCCGCGCGTTGGTGAACCCGCTGTGGGACAAGCCCGCGCCGACCACCGATCCGCGGGGTCTGACCTACGGCGACGCGCTCACCGGCGTGCGCCAGGCGCTCTACACCGACGAATTGTGGAAGGTGCTCACGCTCGGGCTGTCCGAGCTGCGCGACGGGCGCGGCGATACGCTGCTGGCCCTGGCCGACCTGTACGACGGCCGTCGCGACGACGGTACTTACGCCAACACCAGCGACGCGTTCAACGCGATCCGCTGCGTGGACGATCCGCGCATCACCGACCGCGGGGTGGCCGGACGCCAGGACGCGGAATACCGGAAAGCGGCCCCGTTCCTGGACGACGGGCGCGCCACCGGCGCGGCGCCGCTGGAGCTGTGCACCGCCTGGCCGGTGCCGAACACGAGTGAACCGCATCGCATCTCGGTGACCGGCCTGCCGAAGACGGTGGTGGTGTCGACCACCGAGGACCCGGCGACGCCGTACCAGGCCGGAGTCGACCTCGCGGACCAGTTGGGCGCCGCGCTGATCACCTATCAGGGCAACCGGCACACGGTGGCGCTGGCGGGCGGCGTCCCCTGCGTCGACGACGCGGTGATCGCCTATCTGGTCGACCTGACCGAGCCCGCCGCCGGCCTCACCTGCTGAGCCGGGCGCGCGCGGTTGCTGATCGGTCACGCGATGCGGCCCGGTCCGGAAGAATCTCACAAACCGGACGATCCGACTGTGCGGAGTCTTCCGAAAAATCCAGGTCAGCAATCTTAAGCGTGTATGTAACACAGATTTAACGCCGGATGCTTACGCTCGCGGACATGGATCGCCAGAAGGAATTCGTGCTGCGGACGCTCGAAGAGCGGGACATCCGCTTCGTACGTCTCTGGTTCACCGACGTCTTGGGTTACCTGAAGTCCGTCGCGATCGCGCCCGCCGAGCTGGAGGGCGCGTTCGAAGAGGGTATCGGTTTCGACGGCTCGGCCATCGAGGGCTTCGCCCGTGTCTCGGAGGCCGACATGGTCGCCCGGCCGGATCCGTCGACCTTCCAGGTGCTGCCGTGGGCCACGAGCAAGGGCCATCAGCACTCCGCGCGCATGTTCTGCGACATCACCATGCCGGACGGCTCGCCGTCCTGGGCCGACCCGCGCCATGTGCTGCGCCGTCAGCTGAACAAGGCGGGCGACGTCGGATTCAGCTGCTACGTGCACCCCGAGATCGAGTTCTTCCTGCTGGAGAACGGCACGCGTGACGGCGTTCCGGTCCCCGCCGACACCGGCGGCTTCTTCGACCAGGCCGTGCACGATTCGGCACCGAACTTCCGCCGCCACGCCATCGACGCGCTGGAGTCCATGGGCATCTCCGTGGAGTTCAGCCACCACGAGGGCGCTCCTGGCCAGCAGGAGATCGACCTGCGCTACGCCGACGCGCTGTCCATGGCCGACAACGTGATGACCTTCCGCTACCTGATCAAGGAAGTGGCCATCGACGAGGGCGTGCGCGCGACCTTCATGCCCAAGCCGTTCGCCCAGTACCCGGGCTCGGCGATGCACACGCACATGAGCCTGTTCGAGGGCGAGACCAACGCCTTCCACGACCCCGACGACCCGATCAACCTGTCGGAGACGGCGCGCGCGTTCATCGCGGGCATCCTCGAGCACGCCCCGGAGATCAGCGCGGTCACCAACCAGTGGGTCAACTCCTACAAGCGCCTCATCCACGGCGGCGAGGCGCCGACGGCGGCCTCGTGGGGCCGGTCCAACCGCTCCGCCCTGGTCCGTGTGCCGATGTACACGCCGAACAAGGCCTCCTCGCGACGCGTCGAGATCCGCAGCCCCGATTCCGCGTGCAACCCCTACCTGGCCTTCGCCGTGCTGCTCGCGGCCGGTCTGCGTGGCATCGAGAAGGGCTACACGCTGCCGCCGGAGGCCGAGGACGACGTGTGGTCGCTGACGGTCGCCGAGCGGCGCGCGATGGGCTTCCGCGAGCTGCCCGGCACGCTGGACGAGGCGCTGCAGGCGATGGAGCGCTCCGAGTTGGTCGCCGAGACCCTGGGCGAGCACGTGTTCGACTTCTTCCTGCGCAACAAGCGCCGGGAGTGGGCGGACTACCGCAGCCAGGTCACGCCGTTCGAGCTCAAGGAATACCTGGGGTTGTAATCCGAGCGATGCCCGGGGGCGGCGTGCCCCCGATCGCGGCCGGGTAATTTGAGAGCCATGGTCCGGCCCCCCTCTGCGCGCTCCGCTGTCCCCGGTGTCGGTCGGCTCGGATTGCTCGAGCCATCCGCCGCCGCGTCGCTGCACGAATTGGGCTGGGACAACGTCGAGAGCATCCCCGTGCTGTGGTCGCTGTCCCGCGCGCCGGACGCCGACCTCGCGTTGAGCACGCTCATGCGACTGCGCGAGAGCATCGGGGACGGTTGGCACGCGATCGATTCGGCGATCCGTACGGATACGTCGCTGCGGGGCAGGCTGTTCGCGCTGCTCGGCTCCTCCAGCGCGTTCGGCGATCATCTCGTCGCGGCACCGGAGTCGTGGGAAGGCTTGCGCCGCAAGGAGTTACCTGGACGCGACGAGCTGATCGCCGATCTGCTCGCCGTGGTCGACGCGGCACCGGAGGAAGGGCCGAACGCGACCCCGATGCTGTTCCGCGCCGCGATCTCGGGGCCCGAAGTGGCGGCGTCGCTGCGCAAGCGGTACCGCGATCACTTGATGCTGCTGGCCGCGCTGGATCTGGCGGCCACGGTGGAGAACGAGCCGGTGCTGCCCTACCAGGTGGTCGGCAGGCAGCTCACCGACCTGGCCGACGCCGCCCTGACCGCGGCGCTGGCGGTGGCGGTGGCGCGGGTCTGCAAGGACGAGCCGGTGCCGGTGCGGCTGGGCGTGATCGCGATGGGCAAGTGCGGCGCGCGCGAATTGAACTATGTCAGCGACGTCGACGTGGTGTTCGTCGCCGAGCCCGCCGACGCCACCGCCACGCGTCTGGCCGCGGAGATGATGAGCGTGGCGAGCCAGGCGTTCTTCGAGGTCGACGCGGCGCTGCGACCGGAGGGCAAGGCCGGTGCGCTGGTGCGGACGCTGGATTCGCACATCGCCTACTACAAGCGCTGGGCACGCACCTGGGAGTTCCAGGCGCTGTTGAAGAATCGTCCGGCGACCGGTGACATCGCGCTCGGCGAGCAGTACCGAGCCGCGCTCATGCCGATGGTGTGGTCGGCGTCGGAGCGTCCCGATTTCGTCGCCGACGTGCAGGCGATGCGCCGCCGCGTGGAGGATCTGGTGCCCGCCGATCTGCGCGAACGCGAACTCAAGTTGGGGCGCGGCAGCCTCAGGGACGTCGAATTCGCCGTACAGCTCCTGCAATTGGTGCACGGGCGGGTGGACGAGAAGCTGCACGTGCAGGGCACCGTCGAGGCGTTGACCGCGCTGGCCGCGGGCGGCTACGTCGGTCGCGACGACGCGGCCAATCTCACGGCGTCCTACGAGTTCCTGCGGTTGCTGGAACACCGGCTCCAGCTACAGCGGTTGCGTCGCACGCATACCCTGCCCGCCGATGACGACGAGGAGGGCATGCGCTGGCTGGCCCGCGCGGCGCACATCCGGCCCGACGGCAGGCAGGACGCGGTGGGTGTGCTGGGCAGCGAGATCCGCCGGAACGCGGTGCGCGTGCGGCGCTTGCACGCCAAACTGTTCTACCGGCCGCTGCTGGACTCGGTGGTGCGGCTGGAACCCGACGCGCTGCGCCTGAGCCCCGAAGCCGCCATCCGGCAGCTGGCCGCTCTCGGCTACGCGGCGCCGGAACACGCTCTCGGCCACCTGAAGGCCCTCACCGGCGGCGTGTCCCGCAAAGGGCGCATCCAGGCTCTGCTGCTGCCGACGCTGCTGGAATGGCTCGGTGAGACACCGAATCCCGACGCGGGCCTGCTGGCCTATCGCCGCGTGTCCGAGGGGCTCGCCGACCAGATCTGGTTCCTGCGCGAACTGCGCGACGAGGGGGCGATCGCCCAGCGGCTGATGATCGTGCTCGGCTCCTCGGAGTACCTGCCCGATCTGCTGATCAACGCGCCGGAGACGATCCGGATGTACGCCGACGGTCCGAGCGGCCCGCTGCTGCTCGGCCCGCAGCCCGACGAGGTGGCCCGCGGCATCCTCACCGCCGCCGCGCGCTACGAGGACCCGAAACGCGCCGTGGCCGCGGCCCGTTCGCTGCGCAGGCACGAACTCGCGCGGGTGGCGTCGGCCGATCTGCTGGGCATGCTCGAGGTGCCGCAGGTGTGCCGGGCGTTGTCGTCGGTGTGGGTGGCGGTGCTCGAGGCGTCGTTGCGTGCGGTGATCCGGGCGAGCGAGGCGGAGCGGGGTGCGCCCGCGCCCGCCGACATCGCGGTGATCGGCATGGGCCGACTCGGTGGCATGGAGCTCGGCTACGGCTCGGACGCGGACGTGCTGTTCGTCTGCGACCCGCGGCCGGGCGAGGACGAGACCAAGGCGGTGAAGTGGGCGATCGGGGTGGCCGACCGGGTGCAGCAGCTGCTCGGCGCGCCGAGCACCGACCCGCCGCTGCACGTGGACGCCGGGCTGCGTCCGGAGGGGCGCAGCGGCGCGCTGGTGCGCACGTTGGCCGCCTACGCCGCGTATTACCAGCAGTGGGCGCAACCCTGGGAGGTGCAGGCGTTGCTGCGCGCGCACCAAGTGGCTGGTGACCAGAAACTCGGGGTGCGTTTCCTGCACGTCATCGACAAGGTGCGGTACCCGGAGGGCGGTGTGTCCGCCGAGGCGGTGCGCGAGATCCGGCGGATCAAGGCCAGAGTGGACGCCGAGCGGCTGCCCCGCGGCGCCGATCCGGCCACGCACACGAAGCTGGGGCGCGGGGGCCTGGCCGACATCGAGTGGACGGTTCAGCTGGTGCAGCTGCGGCACGCCCACGAGGTGCCCGGCTTGCACAACACCTCCACACTCGAGGCACTGGACGTGATCGAGCGGACCGAACTGCTGGACGCGCAGGACGTGGCGCTGCTGCGCGACGCGTGGCTGACCGCCACCAACGCCCGCAACGCCCTGGTCCTGGTGCGCGGCAAGCCGAGCGATCAGCTACCGGGTCCGGGGCGGCTGCTTTCCGCCGTCGCCCGCGTCGCGGGGTGGCCCAACGACGACGGCAGCGAATTCCTCGACCACTACATGCGCGTCACCCGGCGCGCCAAAGCGGTCGTCGAACGAGTCTTCGGCGCCTGAGGCCTAGTCCGCCCGCGGCCGGGCTCGAGGACCGACGGTGAGACCCGCGCGGGCCGCGCGCTGTTCGCCCCAGTCGTAGAGCGCGGTGAGGACCGGGACGAGTGTGCGGCCCTCGTCGGTGAGGGTGTATTCGACCTGCGGAGGCACCGTGTCGAAGGTGGTGCGCCGGACCAAGCCGTCGGACTCCAGTTCGCGCAACTGCTGGACCAGCATCTTCTCGCTGGTGGTCGGCATCCGCCTGCGCAACTCGCCGTAGCGGTGCACGCCCTCCTTCAAGTGGGCCAGGATCACCGGCTTCCACTTGCCGCCGATCAGGTCGACGGTCACCTCCACGGCGCAGTTGTAGCGCTTGTCGGGCACCTGTCCTCCGGGTACTCACTGAAAAGTGCGTTCTTGTAACACTGTAATCATCGCGATTCCATGGATGCCGTTCGTATCGACCACCGCAGACATGGAGCGAAACATCGTGAAGGTCATCGTTTTCGACCGCTTCAAGCCAGGCGTAACCCTGGAGACGATCAACCCGTACCTGCCCGAGGAGGTCGCCAACGTGTGGCGGCTGTGGAAGGCGGGCATCGTCCGGGAGAACTACGCCCGCGCCGACGAGCCCGGCGTCGTGATCGTGTTCGAGGTCGACAGCGTCGAGGAGGCGCGGAAGTACGTCGCGGACTTCCCGCTCACCAAGGCCGGATACCTGGAATGGACGTTCGTGCCGGTGCAGGCGCCCTTGCCGCTGGAGGCGCTGATGGACCCGGCCGTGGACGTCGCCGAGCCCTACGACCGGACCGCGTGAGCATGCGCCACGCCTTCGGCCTGAGCATCCCGCAGACCGTGCCGGATGCCTGCGATCCCGCGCGGATGGCGCTGCTCATCTACGACATGCAGGTCGGCATCGTGCGGCAGATTCCCGGCGGCGAGGAGATCGTGCGCGCGTGCGTGCGGCTGCGCGACGCCGCCCGGGCGGGGGGTTTCCGGGTGTTCTATACCCGGCACATGTCCCTGCCGGTGGCGGCGTCGGGCGTCGCCCAGTTGCGCACCGCGATGTCCTGGCAGCGGGTGGACGACCCGGGGGACGTGCGTTCGAGCTTCCCGCAGGGTTCGCCGCAATTCCACTTGGTGCCCGAGTTGACGCCGGGTCCGGACGAGGTGGTGTTCGACAAGATCACCATGTCGGCATTCGCGGCCACCCCGTTGGACTTCGCGCTGCGCGACTGCGGCATCGACACCTACGCCGTGGCGGGCATCGCCATGGAGGTGGGCATCGAGCCGACGGTTCGGCACAGCCTTGACCTGGGTTATCTGCCGATCATCGTCACCGACGCGTGCGGCGCGGGTCATCCGGCGGCGGCCGAAAGATCGCGTGCCACTCTCGAATTCACCGGCGGATCGCTCACCACGGACACCGCCGCGCTGACCGAGGCCATGAGTCGGCACGCCCACTGACGCCGCGGTCCGCGCCCTGCGGTGGGGTCTTATGGGGTCTTCGCGGCACCGGTCAAGGTCTGGAAGCGATCGACGAACCGGCGCAAGGCGAGCCGGTCTTCGTCGCCGAGCCCGTTCGCGGTCGTGACGGTGACCTCGGTGCCGGAGCGGATTCGCAGGACATCCCAGGCCGCCGGCAGGACGGGCGCGTGCACGCTGCGCCCGTTGCTGCTGACCGTGATGGACGAACGGTACGAGCCCGGAATGAATGCCAGGTCTTCGGCGATCTCGGCCGTGAGCGGTCCCTGTGCGCGAAATTGCTCGACGTACATTCTTCCCCCTCGTCACGTCGCCATCAGTTTTCGGCCAAGGGTAGACCGTCAGCCGCGGTGCCATCCCGCCCGTCGAGCGGATCGAGCGCGTCGTGTGCGAGGGTCCCCGACATCGGGCAGGTGCACTGATATTCGTTTGCTATGACGACGCCAGATGAGTTCGATTTCGATGTCACCTATCGGGGCACCGGCGGCCCGTTCGGGCCGGGTGTCAAACCGCCGTGGAGTATCGGCGAACCCCAACCCGAGCTCGCCGCCCTGATCGAGCAGGGCAAGTTCCACGGCGACGTGCTCGATGTCGGCTGCGGGGAGGCGGCGATCTCGCTGTACCTGGCCGAGCGGGGTTACCAGATCGTGGGATTGGATCTGTCGCCGACCGCGGTCGAGTTGGCGCGGGCCGAGGCGGCCCGGCGCGGCTTGACGAACGCTTCGTTCGAGGTCGCCGACATCACTTCTTTCACCGGCTACGACGGCCGCTTCGGCACCATCGTCGACAGCACGCTGTTCCATTCGATCCCGGTCGAGTCGCGGGATGGTTACCAGCAGGCGATCGTCCGCGCTGCCGCGCCGGGCGCGTCGTACTTCGCGCTCGTGTTCGACCGCGCAGGCCTGCCCGAAGTGCCCCAGCCGGGGCCATCGCCGGTCACCGCCGATGAGCTTCGGGAGGTGGTGTCGAAGTATTGGATCATCGATGAGATCAGGCCGGCGCGAATTCACGCCAACTTGCCCGCGGAGTTGCCCGAGGGCGCGCCTGTCCGGTTCGAAGGGATACGCGACGAGCCCGGCGGCCGCAAGTCGGTTCCGGCCTGGCTGCTGTCGGCCCACCTGGGCTGATTCTCCGACAGCGAAGTCGCGAGGTGCGTCGCCCGGGCGAGGGACATCGCCAGGCATCGAAGTGGCCGGGTTTCCTGTGTGCTGGTCTCGAGCTGCACCGGATCAACGGCTTCACCGGCATTGCCTAGGCTCGACCGCATGCGTAGATGGATGGACCGGGCATTGCTCGGTGTGGGGTGGTGCGCAGTAGCCGCAGGCGCCGTCGGGATAGCGCTGCACTTCGGGGCGTGGCAGCGGCGGGTGCTGGTGTTGCTCGCGTCGGGAGCGTCGTACTTCATGGTCGGCGCGATCGTCGGCCTGGTGCTCTTGCTGATCGCGCGCGGGTGGCGCAGCGCCGCTGTCGCCGGGGTGCTGGCGGCGGCGACGCTGTGGACGCTGGTGCCCGCGTTCGTGCCGCAGGGCCGGGCAGCCAACGGTCCGAAGCTGACCGTCATGCAGTCGAATCTGCTGTTCGGCGGCGCCGACCCGGCCGCCGTGGTGCGCGCGGTGCGCGACGACCGGGTCGACGTGCTGACCGTGGACGAACTGACCGACGCCGCGCTGGAGCGGTTGGCGGGCGCGGGCCTGCTCGGTGAACTGCCTTACCACTACACCGAGCCCACCCGCGACGGCGGTGGCGGCACCGGCATCTACAGCCGATATCCGCTGCGGGACACCAAGAAATACGACGGATACATCCTCAACAACATCTCCGCGACGATGGATCACCCCGAACGGGGACCGATCACCGTCTTCGCGTTCCATCCGGTCCCGCCGCCGTTCGATTTTCCCGCGTGGCAGACGGAGATGCGCAAGACCAGGGAAATCCTCGACGCGCAACGGGGCCCGGCCATCGTGGGCGCGGATTTCAACGCGACCCGTGACCACACCGCCTTCCGCGATCTGCTGCGCGGAAGCTTCTCCTCGGCGGCCGACCAGGCAGGCGCCGGCCTGCTGCCGACCTTCCCCGCCGACCGCGCGTGGGGACCGGTGATCGGCATCGACCACATCCTGCTCGCCGACGCCACCGCCGAAGAGGTGCGCACCCTCTCGCTCCCCGGCTCCGACCATCGAGCGCTGCTCTCCCACATCCACCTTCAGTGACCCCACACTGTCATGCGCGCACGGACCACGCGCGGCGGCCGCCATATCGAACTTCGCCGCCGGCAGGTCGCGATGCACCTCCGCCGACTTCTGGTGATCTTCGATTGTCGCGCTGAGGCCGCTCCCATCATCGACCGCCCCCGATTCCCTGCTGCGCGCTGACCGGGCGTGAAAGTGCTGTGCGCCTTGCGGTTCCGGAGACGTTCGGGGCGCTGTGATGCGCGCAGCGCGCTCGCGGCGATTACGATGTGAGCGCTCGGCGAGCCCGAGACGCGGTACTCGGGGAGGCGAGTTCGATGAGGAAGTACAGGCGATTCGGTGTGGCCGTGCTCGCGGTGGTGGCGCTGGTGTCGGCCGGATGCGCGCAGGGCGCGAACGACCATGCCGCACGGCAGGTCTCGCCGCCCGCCGACACCTGGGAACTGGCCGGGTCGATGACGGCTTCGGGCCCGAACGGTCCCCGCAAGGGTGTGCCGGACGCGCCGCTCACGGCGGAGAACGGCGATGGCGGCGCCATCGACAAGCTCGCCCTCGATACCATCGCCGACGTGCAGGACTTCTGGACCAAGGAGTACCCCGCGCACTTCCCCGGCACGTTGAAGCCGGTGACCAGGTTCATCTCCTGGGACGCCAAGGCGCCCAGAACGCAGTCGGTCAAGTTCTGCAAGTCCGATACCTACCAGGTGGTGAACGCGGCCTACTGCGGCGGTGACCACACCATCGGCTGGGACCGGGGTGTCCTGCTGCCGAAACTGGTGCAGAAGTACGGCGAGATGGCGGTGGTGATGGTGCTCGCCCATGAGTACGGGCACGCCATCCAAGGGCAGGCCAGACTCGCGGGCCTGCTGACCCCGCCGCTCGTGCAGGAACAGCAGGCGGACTGCCTCGGCGGTGTCTTCCTGCGCCATGTGGCCGAGGGGAATTCGGCGCACTTCACGCTCAACACCACCGACGGCCTCAACGCCGTGCTCGGTGCCACGGTGGCGGTGCGCGACCGGGACCCGAACGATCCGGACAACGTCCACGGCTCGGCCTTCGAGCGGGTGACGGCCGTGCAGATCGGTTACACCGACGGCGCCGACGGGTGCAAGAAGATCACCAGGAAGGAGATCGCCCAGCGCCGCGGCAATCTCCCCACCACCTTCGAGCCCGGTGAGGAGCAGGCGCAACTTCCGGTGGACGCCGCCGCGCTGGCCAGCCTGAGCCAGGCGCTGACCAAGATCTTCCCGGTGACGCGGACGCCGCAGTTCGACTACTCCGGGGTCGGCCGCGGTTGCTCGGACGGCACCGTCACCCGGCCGGTGTCGTACTGCCCGAGCGCGAACCGGATCGGCACGGACGTGCCCGCCTTGGCCCACCGCGGCGGAACGATGACCGACGGCGACCCGCTGTCGGCGGTCGTGGACGGCGACTACAACGCGTTCGTCGTCTTCGTCTCGCGCTATGTGCTCGCGGTGCAACAGGATCGCAAGCTGTCGCTGACCGGCGCGGAGACGGCGGGCCTGCGCACCGCGTGCCTCAGCGGCGTGGTGACCACCAAGTTGAGCGAGCCGGGCAGCGACCCGCACCTGTCCGCGGGCGATCTGGACGAAGCGGTCTCCGGCCTGCTCGCCGACGGCGCGGCGGCCGCCGACGTGAACGGAAAGGTAGTGCCGAGCGGCTACCAGCGGCTCGAAGCGTTCCGCACCGGCGTCCTGGACGGTGAGAGCGCGTGCCTGGCCAAGTTCCGGTAGTCGTTACACCGGCAGCGATCGCAGTGAGCTGAGCGTGCTCGCCAGCGCGCGGGCCGCCTCGGCGCCCTTGGTGACGAAATGCTCGGTGAAGTACGTGACGTGCTCGCTGTGCTCGTGGAAGTGGTGCGGGGTGAGCACGACCGAGAACACCGGCACGTCCGTGTCCAGCTGGACCCGCATCAGCCCGTCGATCACCGCCGAGGCCACGAAATCGTGCCGGTAGATGCCGCCGTCCACCACCAGCGCGGACGCGACGATCGCGGCGTACCGGCCGGAATGCGCCAGGCGCTTGGCGTGCAGCGGGATCTCGAAGGCACCCGGCACCTCGTAGACATCGATGCCGGCTGGATCGAAACCGAGGTCGGTGTATTCGGTGCGGAAGCCCTCGTACGCCTTACCGACGATCGAGCTGTGCCAGCTGGCACGGATGAACGCGATGGATCCGGTAGTACTCATGGCGAGATTCTACTTTCCGGTAAGGTGCGCTTCCAGCCAGCCGACGACGTCGTCGAGCACCTTCTGCTGCTCGGGCTCGTTGAACACCTCGTGGTAGAGGCCCTCGTAACGGATCACCGTGAGGTCCTCCGACCCGGCGCCCCGCTCGATGAGATCGGAGCTGGACGGCGCGGCGATCGCGTCGGCGGTGCCGTGCAGCACCAGCAGCGGCACGGTGACCTTCGCCAACCGCTGCTTGACCGTATTCGTCGCGCTCAGCATCTCGGCGCCGGTGCGTGCGGGCAGCATGCCGCGATAGACCAGCGGATCGTTGTCGTAGGCCGTGACAACCGCCGGGTCCCGGCTGATCTGCGACGAATCCAGTTTCAGCACACCCAGATTCGGGGTGAACCTGCTCAACACCGGTGCGAGCATGCGCTGCACCGGATTGCCCACCGGGATGTCCAGCGGCGGGGCGGACAACACGATGCCCGCCACGTCGATCGGCTCGCGGGTGGCCAGGTACAGGGTGATCAGGCTGCCCATCGAGTGCGCGACCAGGAAGCGCGGCACGCCGGGCTGCTCTCGGGTCGCGATGTCCAGCATGGCGGCGACGTTGTCCGCGGCGCCCGCCATGGAGCCGATGTTGGCCTTGCCGCCCGCGGATTTCCCGTGCCCGATGTGATCGAGCGCGTAGACCGCGAAACCGGCGGCGACCAGACGCTGTCCCACATGGGCATAGCGGCCGGAATGCTCGGCCACGCCGTGCACCAGGACGATCACGCCCCGCGCCGCGCCCTCCGGCAGCCACGCCCGCCAGGCGACTCCGCTGCCGACACCGTCGAACTCGCCGGACTCGGTGCGAATCGCGGGCGGCTCCGTTGGCGCGGTGTCGCCCGCCGTCGGCTCGGTCGTCATCCCTGCGCTCCTGACGTCGATGGCGCGCCGACCGTCGCGAAATGCTCGATCAGCCGCCGGTTGAACTCGATGAGTCGAGCGTAGTTGACTCGCGAGATGCGCTCGTCGGTTCCGTGGATCGAGGCCAGGTCGCGCTCGTCCAGCACGATCGGGGCGAAATTGCACCGGGTGCCCGCCAGGTCGTCGTAGTGCCTGGAGTCGGTGGCGCCGGGCACGATGCCGGTGGTCACCGCGATGCCGGGGACGATGGCGCGGGCGAGATCGGCGATCAGATCGAATGCGGGGCCGGGCCGCGTGATCCGCGACGGCTCCGACGACATGCCTACCAGATCGAATCGAATCCCCTTGTCGCGCACAACTTTCCGGCAGTGCGCCAGCACCGAGGCGACGGTGTCGCCGGGCAGGATGCGGAAGTTCACCATGGCCTCGGCCCGCTGGGGCAACACGTTCGCCCGCACACCGCCGCGGATCACCGTCGGCGCCGTGGTGGTGCGCACCATCGCTTCGGTCTGCGGCTGGGCCGCCATCACCCGGGTGACCACCGGTGCGGCGAGCTTCGCCAGGCCCAGCAGCATTCGCCGCGGCGCGGGCATGACCTCGCGCACCCTGGTCAGCATGTCCGCGATCACCGGGGTCAGGCGCAGCGGCATCGGATGGTCCTGGATGCGGCCCACCGCCCGCGCGATCC
Organism: Nocardia sp. NPDC004718; assembly: GCF_053601535.1. Classification (NCBI taxonomy): domain Bacteria; kingdom Bacillati; phylum Actinomycetota; class Actinomycetes; order Mycobacteriales; family Nocardiaceae; genus Nocardia; species Nocardia sp. NPDC004718. The sequence continues at coordinate 66,043 of NZ_JBSGCA010000009.1, read as the reverse complement.
GCCCGACCGCCGTCTGCCTGCCCGGCATGGACGAGTGCCCGCCGACCTCGGTGACCGACAACCGGACCGTCGCGTAGCCCTTCTCCCCGAGCATGATCGTCGCCACCGGCTGCCGCACGCCATCGACGACGCCCGCGGTGATCACCCCGCCCTCGTCCAGCAGCAGCTCGGCGCGCACGCCCGCCTGTCGCAGATGCTCGGCCATGCGCTCGGCGCCGTCGCCGCCGAAGACCTCCTCGTCGTGCCCGAAAGCCAGGTACACGGTGTGCCGGGGGCGCAGGCCCGCGGCGAGCGCCGATTCGGCCGCCTCCAGGATGGCGAGCACGCGGCTCTTGTCGTCGATCGCCCCGCGGCCCCAGATGAACTCGTCGTCCACCACTCCCGCGAACGGCGGGTGGGTCCAACGCTGGGCGTCGTCCACCGGGACCACGTCCTGATGCGCGAGCATGATCGCGGCCACCCGGTCCGGGTCGGCGCCCGGCCAGCGGTAGAGCCTGCTGTGCGCGAACTTCCGCAGTTCGAGTTCGGCGTGCACCCGGGGGAACGACGTCCGCAGGTGCGCGTCGAGGCGGTCGAACGCCGCGCTGTCGGTGTCGCGCGGGTCGTCGGTGGACACCGTCGCGCACCGCAGCGCGGTGGCGAGGCGTTCGGCGGTCAGGTCGTCGACCGGCTCCGTCATCGGTCACCGGTGCGGTCGGGCAGATTCATGGACACCGTTGCATTGTTCAACATGCTCGGGTCGAGGGCGACGGTCTTCTCGTTTCGCCACTTCACGATGCCTTCGGTGAGCTCGCCCGGCAGATCGGGACGGCGCGTCGCGGTCAACAAGGGCAACTCGATGCTCGCGGAGGTCACCGTGACCGCGGCGAAAGCGGGGGAGTGCGACCACACGTCGTCGACCACGTCGGTGATCCGCACGCCGATCCGGTGGCCCGCGGCGATCGGCCAGTCCTGCGCGAGCAGCCTGACCTCGGCGGTGTCGCGGACCGGGGCGATCCCTCGGGTGATGACGGTCGCGCGCAGGTCGGGCGCGATGTCATAGAGCTCGACCGCGACCGTCGCGTTCGGGGGGCCGCCGAGCCGGAGGGTGGCGGTGGGAATGCCGGACAGATGCTGCTCGCCGGTCAGCGGCGCGGAAACCGACCAGATCTCGCGATCGGGTCCCGGAATCAACCCGCGATCGGTGTAATCGCCGGCCCGCAGCTCGACCGGAACCCGCCGGGCGTCGGCGGGCGGCCAGGCGGTCTCCGCGCGCCAGCGGCCGTCGAACTGGCCGACGGTGATCCGCGGGCCGGGTACCCGCACGTCGCGGGCGGCGACGTGCTTGTCGAAGAACGCGAGCAACTCGGTGTCGAAGTGGGGCGTGCCGCATTTGTCGTGGCAGGTGCGGTGTCCCCACTGGCCGAACCAGGCGCGATGCTCGCCGGGCCCGAGGCCGTTCCACAGATCGAACACACGGTAGGCGCGGGTGTTGTAGTCGACGAAGCCTTGACCGAGGAACAGCGGAATCGTGGCGCCGCGCAGCCGCGCGACGAGGTCGCGATCGCGCCAGAACGCGGTGTCGGGGTTGTGGTCGCCGATCTGGGTCAGGTACTGCCGGTAGCACTGCCAGGGCAACTGCGTCGCGTTCGCCTGATATTCGCCAGAGTCTTCCGGACGCGGTGGAGTGGAGGCGATCAGCAGGTGCTCGAGTCCCGCGAAGTCGGCGGGACGCACGCCGCTCTCGGTGATCGGCTTGCCGGAGAACTTCCACGAGACGCCCTGCATGTACAGGTAGGAGTACGGGTCGACGACCGGCTCGAACGCGCCCACCGCCGCGAGGCCCTTCGGGGCGGCGGCCAGGCCCATCAGGCCGGTCCAGGCTTCGTACGACGTGCCGAACAGCCCGACCCTGCCGGTGGACCACGGCTGGCTCGCCGCCCACTCCACGGCCGTGGCGACGTCGGCTCGTTCCCCCGGCCCGCCGAAGTCCGGGCAACCGTTGGAGCCGCCGAACCCGCGCAGGTCGACGATGACGTAGGTGTAGCCCGCGTTCAGGAACAGGTCGGCGGTGAGGTTGTCGGTGGACGGGCCGCCGGTCAGGCGCGGCTCGCTCAGATAGGCCAGGTGCGCCCGATACGGACTGACGGTCAGGATGACGGGTGTGCGGGTGTCGTCGGAGACACCGGCCGGGCGGAGGATGTCCGCGTGCAGCCGGGTGCCGTCCGTGCCGTCGATGAACGCTTGCTTCCACTGATAGGGCACCGGCAGCGGTTCGGCGACCGCTCGCATCGGGGTGAGCGCGGCCAACAGCAACAACAGGCCGCAGAGGGCACGAGACAGGACGACTCGTTCGATCACCATAGGACTATCGACTGTGCCCGGACGGCCGTCCAGCCCCCGGAACCGGGGTGGTCGTCCAGTAGCCGGTCGACCGCCATCCGGTGTTCATCCGGACCGGTCAGCATCGAGGCCATGCCGGAGCGCGGTTTCGGGTCCGTCGACTCGGTAGGGACGGTCGGTTCGGCGTTGTCGGCCGCGTTCCTGTTCGCGGTGTCGGCGTTCCTGCAACAAGGGGCTGCCAGGCAGGCGGCCACCGCGTCCGGGCAGGGCCGATTCCTGGTGATCGCCGCGATCGCTCGTCGTCTGCTCACCGACCGCCGCTGGCTGGCCGGACAGGGCGCGAACATGGCCGGATTCGTCGTGCACGCCGTGGCGCTGCGCTTCGGCGCCATCGCGGTGGTGCAGGCGCTGCTGGTCGTGCAGTTGTTGTTCGCGCTGCCGTTCGCGGCGGTGCGGCGTGGTCGCGCGCTGCTCGCCAGAGACTGGGCGGGGACGTCGGCGGTGTGCGCGGGGCTGATGGTGCTGGTCGGGCCGGGGATTCCCGAGCATTCGGCGGTGCGCACGGAGCTGCTCCCGGGGGCGTGCGCGGGGGTGGTCGGCACGGTCGTCGTGTTGTTCGGTCTGTCCCGGAAGTTCCGCTCCACCCAGGTGCGGTCCGCGCTGGTGGCGGTGGCGGCGGGCTGCTGTTTCGCCACCACGGCGGTCCTCGTCGTGGTGGCGACGAGGACGCTGCCGGATCCGAGCTGGGCACTGCTGGGTATCCCGGTGTCCACCGTCCTCGGCGGCATCCTGACCCAGGAGGCGTACGCACGCGGGTCACTGCCCACGGCGCTGACCGCGATGACGATCACCGACCCGGTGCTGAGTTACGTGGCCGGTCTCACGCTCTTCACCGCGACGATCCACCCGCGCCCGGCGCTGCTGGCCTGCGCGGCCACCGCGGTGATCGTCGGTGTCGCGCTGCTGGCGAATTCGCCGACGCTGCACGACGAGCGAGAGAAGGCGGAAGCGACCCGCCCGGCGATACGGGCGAAGGCCGGGTGAACTCCGGCGCAATGCTGATCGGAGGAAGGGGATCCGGCGGGCACGAGCAGGGCGAACCACCGGGCCGACGCGGGTATCCGGCGCGACACCGGTCGCTGGGCAACCTGCGCGGTTGGAACCGGCGAATCATTCGCCGTGCGCGGCATTCGCACGCCGAGGCGCGGTGACCCGCACTCGGGGGTCAGCGCACGTGCCTTCGCCCGGCTCGTCGACGCCGGGAGTTGCTGCGCGGAATCGGCGGCACGCAGGCCGACGCCCCGGGTGGGTGTCTTCAGCGGTTGGACCATCGCGATCAGGCCAACGCCGGGGTGCTCCCTCAGGCCGAGCGGGCCGGAGTCTCGTAGTCGGCGTAGAGCGCGAGCATGCTCTCCACCGTCGCCGACCACGGAAAGCGTTCCGCCGCGGCACGGGCCGCGCGACGACGCTGGGCCGCGGGCAGGGCGAGCAGTTCACGCACGCCGTCGGCGAGGCCGCGCGGCGTCCCGTCGCAGACGAGGCCGGAGCCGGGATCGCCGACGAGTTCGCGCGCCGCGCCCGCCGCGGGAACGACGACCGGAGTCCCGCAGGCTAGCGCCTCCAGCACGGCGAGGCCGAAAGTCTCGGCGGGGGAGGGAAACACGGCGATGTCGGCCTCGGCGACCAGGGCGGCCATCGCGGTCCGGTCGGTGAGATGGCCGTGGAAGACGACCGGAAGCCCTGCCGCCAGCTGCTCCAGGCGAGAACGCAGCGGGCCGTCCCCGATAACCGACAGCACGCAGCGCACACCGGATTCGACCAGGACGCGGACCGCCTGGATGGCGCGTTCGGCTCGTTTCTCCCGGGACAACCTGCTCACCAGGACCAGCCGCACCGGATCGTCGGAGCACTCGTCGCGCCGGTTCTCGGTCGATGGGCGAAAGGTCGTGAGGTCGACGCCGAGCGGGATCCTGCGTACGTTGCGCGCGCCGACCCGGTCGAACTCGGCGGTGGCGAAACGCGAAGTGACCACGACCTTCTCGGCGCGCACCCAAAGCCGTCGGTTGGCCAGGTCGGCCGCGGCGGTGAGCGGGAAGCCGCGCGGCACCCGCGAGCGCAGGATGGCGTCGATGCGTTCGTGCGAGAACAACACCAGCGGAACGCCCGCCCCGCGCGCCCACGGCGCCAGCCAGCGGACGCTCAGTTTGTCGCTGCACTCGAGCACGTCCGGGGCCAGCCGGTCGAGCACGGCACGGGTGCGCCGGGCGGTGAGCACGTGATAGCCGGCATCGCCTAACTTGGGGCTGCGCACGGTGATCCGATGCCCGGACGCGGTGTGCTCGTCGGCGTCGCGCGGACCGGGCACGACGAGGACCCGGTCGTGACCCGCCGCCGAATAGCCGCGCCCCATCTCGTCGAGGCACGTGCGCAAACCGCCGGAGGCGGGAGTGTAGAAGTTGGCGATCTGCACGATCCGCACTAGTCGACCGCCGATCCGACCAGCTCGCGATAGGTGGTGGCGTGCGCGCCGGTGCGCAGCACCGCGTCGATGGCGCGCAGCGTGGTGTCGCGCAGGCCCGGTCTGCTCAGATCGTCGGGATGCAGCGCCAGCCGGACCAGCCCGCCGCGTTCGGCGGTGCGGCGTGCCGCCGTCTCCAGCATCGCCGCGCCGAACCGCTCGGACCAGCCGCCGCCCGGCCGATGCGAGAGCGCGAACCCGCGGAACCGGCGTCCGGTGCGCAGTTGCTCGGCGCCGAAGTGGGAGGTGGTGTAGGTGAACCCCGCCGCGCGCAACGCCTGTTTCGCACCGGGCGAGGCGAGCCAGCCCGGCGGCGTGAAACCGGTAGTCGGCAGACCGGCTTCGATCATCACTTCGGTGGCGGCGCGCAGTTTGACGGTGGCCGTGCCGACGTCGACGGCGGCGAACTCGGCCGCGCCGCGCGCCACCGCGTGCGCTACCGCGCGGCGCGGCCAATCACCCTCGGGCCCCGCCCGGTGCGACCACCCGTGCACCAAGACGTCGTCACCGGCCTGCCTGCGCTCCCGCAGGAAGGCCGCGTAATCGGGTTCGTCGGCCAACCGCCGGCCCCGCCACGGCCCCGGTATCACCAACAACGACACGGGAATTCCGAACCGATCGGCATCGGCGCACCAGCGCGCCGTCTCCGCCGCACTCGCCGGTGCGACGTCATGGACGCTCACCACCAACCGCGCACACACGTCGGGGAAGCTAACACCGCCCGGTGGCCGTCAGCTGAACAGCGTGGTGCACTCGGCTGAAAGATGCGTTGGGTTCCCCACCCGATACCGCTCCTACCCGTCCCACGCCGGACTCCATGCGGCCGAGACGAAATCCATAGCGCGATTCCAAGCGCGAACCCGAGCGCTACGGTCTCCCATCGAAAGCATTCCGCCGGACGCATTCCTGCGCTGGCGGAAAACGCCGGGACCGAAACGAAAAACCTCAATTGGCGCTCGGTTTCCGCCGCCTGATCCGTGCGCGCCGCACCGGCGCGACTCGGTGTCGCCGGTGGAGACGCCGCAGGTCCGGGTGGTGCTCGGCCGAGAGCCGATATGAGATATGGCAAACGGCTATAGCCCGAATAAACTACGCAACGTCGCAACGAGTTTCGTCTGGTGTCCCGGCCGGGTCGGCGTATGATCAGGCCAGTGCGAATACCCGGGGGAAGAATGAGCGAGCCGGCGACAGCGGACTGGGAACGGTTCGTGCAATCGCTGGCGCACTGCCTCTCGGAGCTGCCCTCGCGAGCAACCCTGATCATCGCCGCCCCCGGAAATCGCTATGTCCAATTTGTCCAATACGACATAAAATTGTCCGCCGAACTGGCCGGGAACAATTACCTGAGCAACCCGATCCCGGAGACCGCCGCACAGGAGTTGCGCGCACTGGGCTGGCACGAGCCCGCGGATCGGCACGACGCGGACAATTGGACCAGGATCCTCTTCTGGCCCATCGCGCCGAGCAGCTTGCTCGAGTTCGCGCGCTCGGTCGCCGTCGGCCTGCGCGACGCCCTGGGTGTGGCGGCGCCGGTCGAGTTGCGCGCGATGGGCTGGACCGAGGCCTCGGGTGACCTGGATCTCACCGTGCTCGGATCGATCGCGCGCCGCGGGTAGCGCCCGGTCGGCCTGCTGTCCCACGGCGAAGCCGCTACTACCTGGGCACTATCCTGAGAGTCATGGCAGCAGGTAAGCCCACCAAGGAAGCGAAGGCCGCGGCGAAGGCGGCCCGCAAGCAGCAGTCGAGAGAGCGCCGCAAGCAGTTGTGGCAGGCGTTCCAGATGCAGCGCAAGGAAGACAAGCTGCTGCTGCCGCTGATGATCGGCGCCCTGGTCGGCATCACCGCCGTCTTCGCCGTCATCGGCCTGATCTTCGGGCTGACCTGGTTCCTGATCCCGCTGGGTGTGGTGCTCGGCGCGCTGGTGGCGTTCATCATCTTCGGCAGGCGGGTGCAGAAGAGCGTCTACCGCAAGGCCGAGGGGCAGGCGGGTGCCGCGGCCTGGGTGCTGGACAACCTCCAGGGCAAATGGCGGGTGAGCAACGGCATCGCCGCCACCACGCAGCTGGACGCGGTGCACCGGGTGATCGGCCTGCCCGGCGTGGTGCTGGTCGCCGAGGGCTCCCCGCAACGGGTCAAGTCGCTGCTCGCCCAGGAGAAGAAGCGCACGGCTCGGCTGATCGGCGACACCCCGATCTACGACGTCGTCATCGGCAACGACGAAGGCCAGATTCCGCTCAAGGAGCTGCAGCGTTACCTCACCAAGCTGCCGCGCAACATCGACGCCAAGCGGATGGACCTCATCGAAGGCAGGCTGGCCGCCCTCAGTGCGCGCAGCGGGCCCGCCCTGCCGAAGGGGCCGATGCCAGCGGGCGCCAAGATGCGCGGCGTGCAGCGCACCATCCGCCGCCGCTGACCTGCTCGCTCGAAAGGCCCGCCGCCCCGCCCGGGGTGCGGGCCTTTCCGCTCGTTACCGCGCGGGTCGGAAGATCAGCGTGAACGCACCAGCGCCGTTCCGGTCGCGCGATCGTGCATGCCGCGCCCGTCGGCGTCGGTGAACAGCGCGGGCACCACGAACACCAGCAGCACCTGCCTGGCCAGCGCCCGGACGAAGCCGACCGGCGCGGCCGCGTCGATGCGCACCGTGCGCAGCCGCAGGAAATACTGCCCCGGCGTGAACCCGAAGAGCGTGACGGCGCCGACGCCGATGACGAACCAGATCAACAGCGTCAAGCTCGACGCCGAACCGCTGCGCGTGATCAGCGCCGCGATGCCGAGGGCGATCAGCCAGTCCACGAACAGGGCGGCGATGCGGCGGCCCATACCGGCCAGCGAGCCCGCTCCGGCCTTCGGCAGGCCGAGTTGCGCGCCGGGGAACTCGGTGGTTGCCGGGCCACCGGAGTCGGCAGGAGGTCCGGAGAGCCAGGAGCCGGTGATGCGTGCCATGCACCCCAGAATAGGCGCGCCCGGACCGGCGCCCGGTACCGCATAAACGGAGTTCAGCCTCACCGCGCACCGCGGCGCGGGCAGGACTACCATGCATTTCGAGTCATGGTGGTCAGCACCACGCTGCCGGACGCACGTGTAACACCGGCGAAACAAATCCTTGACTGCAGGGAAACACGGCATCCATAGCGTCTGGTCGCGACGAACCCATGCAAGCGACACTGGCTGGGAACCGATCCGTAAGGAGAACAAGTGACGTTCAGCACGGCCGACGAGGTCATCAAATTCATCGCTGATGAGGACATCGAGTACGTCGACATCCGGTTCAGCGACCTGCCCGGTGTGCAGCAGCACTTCTCGATTCCGGGAAAGGCCTTCACCACCGACCTCGCCGAGGAAGGGCTAGCGTTCGACGGTTCCTCCGTCCGTGGGTTCCAGTCCATCGACGAGTCGGACATGCTGCTGCTGCCCGACTTCTCCACCGCGCGTGTCGACCCGTTCCGTGCCGCCAAGACGCTGAACCTCAACTTCTTCGTGCACGACCCGTTCACCCGGGAGGCCTACAGCCGCGACCCGCGTAACGTCGCGCGCAAGGCGGAGGAGTACCTGCGCTCCACCGGCATCGCCGATACCGCGTACTTCGGCCCCGAGGCGGAGTTCTACATCTTCGACTCGATCCGCTACGACTCGGCCATGAACGGCGCCTTCTACGAGATCGAGTCGGTCTCGGGCTCCTGGAACACCGGCGCGGAGTTCAACCCGGACGGCACCCGCAACCGCGGCTACAAGGTCCGCAACAAGGGCGGCTACTTCCCGGTCGCGCCCTACGACCACTACGTCGACCTGCGCGACAAGATCTCGACCAACCTGCAGAACTCCGGCTTCGAGCTGGAGCGCGGCCACCACGAGGTCGGCACCGCCGGTCAGGCCGAGATCAACTACAAGTTCAACACCCTGCTCGCCGCGGCCGACGACCTGCAGCTGTTCAAGTACATCGTCAAGAACACCGCGTGGCAGGAAGGCAAGACCGTCACCTTCATGCCGAAGCCGCTCTTCGGTGACAACGGCTCGGGCATGCACGTGCACCAGTCGCTGTGGAAGGACGGCAAGCCGCTGTTCCACGACGAGGCCGGCTACGGCGGCCTGTCCGATCTGGCCCGCCACTACATCGGCGGCATCCTGCACCACGCGCCGTCGCTGCTGGCGTTCACCAACCCGACGGTGAACTCCTACCACCGCCTGGTCCCCGGCTACGAGGCCCCGATCAACCTGGTGTACTCGCAGCGCAACCGCTCCGCCGCGGTCCGCATCCCGGTCACCGGCAACAACCCGAAGGCCAAGCGCCTCGAGTTCCGCGCGCCGGACTCCTCGGGCAACCCGTACCTGGCCTTCGCCGCCATGATGATGGCCGGCCTGGACGGCATCAAGAAGAAGATCGAGCCGCTGGCCCCGGTCGACAAGGACCTCTACGAGCTCCCGCCGGAGGAGGCCAAGAACATCCCGCAGGCCCCCACCAGCCTCTCGTCGGTCATCGACCGCCTCGAGCAGGACCACGACTACCTCACCGAAGGCAACGTCTTCACCGAGGACCTGATCGAGACCTGGATCACCCTCAAGCGCGAAGGCGAGATCGCCCCGGTGAACCTGCGGCCGCACCCGTACGAGTTCGAGCTGTACTTCGACGTGTAAGCAGTTCGCCGCGTCTGACCTGCGGATTTACGCCTGATTCGGGCGTTGGGTACGCAGTGAGTACGCAGTAGGTTTCACCGAGTCCACCCGTTCGGCGATCACTCCGGAGATCGCCTGGCGGGTGGACTCGTCTGTATCCGGCCACAGATGGCCGTAGGTATCGAGCGTCGTCTTCGCGTTCGCGTGCCTCATCCGGGCCTGCACCACCTTGATGTTGGCCCCACTGGCGATGAGCATCGACGCGAGATAGTGGCGCAGATCCTGGAAGGTGAACTCCTCCGGCAGCCCGGGGATCGTCGGGCGGATCGCGCGGAGGGCGCGTTCGATCTGCCACGGCGGCACCGGCTTCCCGAACTGGTCATTGATCATGCGGGGGCCGGGAAACTTCTTCAGGGCCGCCGAAAGCATGAGCGCGAAGTCGTTCGGGATCGGTATAGGCGCCTCGGACCCATCCGTCTTGAGTGGCTCGCCCGTCCACTGCTGGTGTGGATGCACGATCCCGCGCATGAAGTCGATGTCCTTCTGGGGGTCCAGCCCGGTTGCCTCGCTGACCCGCAGGCCCGCGAATGCGCCGAGGAGGATCGAGATCTGCATGTGCTCGGGCATCGCGTCATAGATAGCCCACATCTGCTTCGTGTCGATGCAGTAGACCTTCTGCTTACCTGCGGGCGGCGCCGTCCGCTTGGAGCAAGGATTGCGGGCCAGCAGGCCGTCCAGGACGGCGTCGCCGAGGATCTGTGACAGGCGGCTGTGGAGGGCGTAAATGTAGCTCGCTTCGTACCCCTGTTTCTTCAGCTTCGCCGTCCATGCCTTTATCGCCGACGGGCGCACCGAGGCGAGCTGGAGTTTCCCGAACTCGGCTTTGATCTGGGCGATGTGCACCTTGGCCTGTCGGACGGTGCCGTCCCTGTGTACGGCGTAGCCCTTGATCCACTCGTCGCACCACTCCTCCACGGTGCGCTTCGCCTCGCGCGGCGCGACGTGCGTTCCCTGCACCAGGGTGGCCATCTGGCTGTCCAGCCATTGCTGTGCATCGACCTTGCGGGCGAACCGCTTGGTGTGCTCGTGGCCGGCGTCGTCGACATAGCGGGCACGCCAGCGCATCCCCTTGCCGTGCAGCTTCGTGGGGACGCGCTTGACGGTGCCGTCCTCCTCGCGGACTTCCATGGTCCAGAGGTCTTCGACCCCGGCGCGGCGATTGCGCTTCTGCGTCATCGCTACTCGCCCTCCGGGCCATAGTCGTCCTCGTCGTCCTGGCCTTGATCGGACTCCGACTTGCCTAGGGGGATCAGGTGCTCAAGGCCCCTCCCGAGACCCGTGATGTCCCGCTCGTAACGGGGTATGCCGACTATCGGGCGGTCGAAGTTGTAGTCAAAGTTCGGCGGCCGGCCGTCCATGCCCGCCTCGTACCATTTCCGCATACCGCCGTCGACCACTTGCGCAGGGTCTACGTCCAGCAGTTTCAGCGCGCGCGCGAGTTCGGTCGCGACCGCCATCGGTTTGTACTCCCGCGTGTCTGAGGGGTCTGGTTCGGCAGGCTCGTATCCGAGTTTCTTGACTTGCTTAACAACCTCGCTGAGGAGATCGCAGGATCGCGCGAACTCGTATCCGCCAGCCTCGATTCGACTGAGTGCACGCTCAATCCCTGCGCTGTATTGGGACAAGCCCAGTGCCCATCCTGTGTCCTTGACGGGCTCCAGCATTCGCTCCGTTGTGACACCGAGTTGCTCTGCGATCATTCGGGCCTCGCCGAGGCGGACTGGCCGTTCGCCCTTCTCAATTCGACTGATCGTCGTCTGATGAACGGTTGCCCATCCGCTCTGTCGTAAGGCGCGCACAAGATCCGCTTGGCTGAGCCCGCGCCGCTCGCGCAGCCGGACCATGTTCTCGGCAAAGCGCTGGTCGGCTTGTTCCGGGCCAACGTCACCAACGGAATCAGTCACAGAAAAGACTAAACACGATTCGTGCTTGCGCGTCAACACAAACGGGTGCACACTCGTTTGTGTTCAGCCAGCAACACGAAAGGGAAATCATGGCTAACCGTGCCAACGCGGAGCCGCACGCCCAGCGTGAGTACATGACCACGCGGGATCTCTCGCAAGAGCTCGGCATTCCGGAGGGAACGTTGCGGTTCTGGCGACACTCCGGCGTCGGCCCCGCATCGTTCTCGATCCGAAAGCGGGTGGTCTACCGGCGTACGGAAGTCGACCGCTGGATCAAGGAGCAGGAAACAGCCACCAAGCGCGGTGGTTGCGATGTCGCGTGACGGTCTGAACGTCGCTGCACACAAGGAAGGCCCGGAGGCGGCGGCCACCGCGTCCGGGCCGGATCAGAACCCAACCTGTCAGGAAGGAATTCCAACCGAAATGGTAACAAACATCCAGGTCGCGAAGCGGCTGGTGTTGTGGGCCGAACCCACCGAGTTGCCCACCTCCGGCCCGGCGAACATCGTCGTCGGTGGGGGAGAGGACACCCGCAGCGGCGGGGAGTTCGCGCTCCTCGCCGTCGAGCTGCCGGGCGTCACGGTCAACACGCACCTCGACGCGGAGCAGCTCACCCAGGTGATCGCCGCTCTCGTCGACATCCACGGTGCGCTCACCCTCGAAACGGGTGATTCCAAGTGACCGCCCTCGCCACCGTCCAGTCCCTGCTCGGCGTCACGGTCGCCGAGCCCTGCGGCAAGGTCACGATCCACTCCGACGGCTGGGTGGAGGTCGGCGCTCTGATCGTCGCCGACAACGGCTCGATCAAGGCTGTACCCGCTTGGGGGATCTCGGAGTACGAGCGCACCGTCCTGACGGCCATGGCCGAGCAGGTCGCCGTCCTCGGCCGCGACAGCCTGACGTGCTGGCGATACCACGAGCGCCTCGGCTGGGTCGTCAGCGTGCTCGTGCGGAGCGCCGGGGGGGTCCGCGATGAGTAGCCCATTCCCCACCACGCCGCCCCCGGGCATGGAACTGTACGGCTTCGGCGTAAGCCGCATCTTCGCGGTGCGGATACGGGCCATCTTCCTGGCCTCCGGGAAAACGATCGCTGAACTCGCAGCGGAGACCGGCATCGAACCCGACGTCCTCAAGACCTGCTTGTTCGATTACGCGGTCTGGGATCACGCCCATCTCGGCCTCGTCGAGGCCGCGTTGGGCTTGGATGTCCCTGCCCTGAAGCGCATGTACAGCCTGCGCCCGATGCCCTCGGAGATGGGCAGGGAGTGCCTGAAGGCGTGGGTTGCGGAGCACTACGGGCGCGAGTTGCCCGCCGACGCCATCATCACCGAATTCCTCGACTCTCCGCTCGGAGCTCACACGCCCGACTACGAGTGGATGAAGTTCACCGCACTCTGCGACTCCCGCGCCATGCGCGACACGCTCAACCCCGAGATGGGTGATTCCGAATGACCTCCTTCATGCCTGACCTGAACCCTGTCCCGATCCCGCGGATCCCCGGCATCGGATACGCCCGCCTGATCGCCGCCCGGATGCGCGGCGAGATCGCCGCCAGGGGGCTGCCTCTCGCCGAACTGGAGGCTGCGACCGACATCGAGCCCAGCGAGTTCGCCGAGTACTTCGATGGCGTCAAGGCGTGGACGCTCGACGATATCGAGCGGGTCGCCTCGGCACTGGGCATCGAGGTCTGGGCACTGCTCGAGATCGGCCCGGCGCCAACCTTGCTGACCCTGACTCAGCTGCTGCTGTGGGTGCGCAAGCACTACGGCAAGGCCGTGTCGCTCGCCGAGGTCATCGACAGCCTGTACGACGCCGCCGACCTCCCGGCACACGACCAGTGGGTCCGCTTCGTCGCGGTCTGTGACAGCACGGCGATTGCGGCCGCGCGTGCATCGAGCGAAGGGACGCAGAACTGATGGCCAGGTACACGCAGTTCGATGCGCTGCAGTGGCTGTGTTACCGGCTCAAGAGCACCGTCGACTGGACCACGGACTCCATCGCGGGATCGCTGTGCGACGGCGACCACGAGGCGGAGTTGGACTCGATCAGCGGCCTGGTCGAGGAGATGAACGCGGTGATGCGCCTCGTGACGGGGCATTGGGGCACCTACAGCGATGGCAGGCAGGTCATCACGACCGTCGAGATCGAGAAGGGGTACAGCTTCACGCACTTGTGGAGCCCCGACGGGGACCTCGACACGGCTCAGACGATCACGGGGAAGCTGCTCGCCGATCCCGGCGAGGACCGCGGCAGCTTCCAGATCCAGATCATCCCGCCGCAGACCCTCGAGGTCCGCGTCCTGCGACTGGAGAAGGGCGGTCGGTCGTGATGTCGGAGTCGACGCTCTCGCCGGACGAGGCCCGGCCGCACATCGTGTCGATCCTCGACGACATCCGCCGTCAGGAGCAGGAGGTCCAGCTCAGCAAGGCCCGCAGCCTGGTGTGGGCACACGACCACGGCCTGCCGGTGCGCGAGATCGCCGAGCACATCGGCATGAGCGAATCCGGGGCCCGCGCCGCCATTCGGCGGGCCAAGGCGTCGCCTCCGTGAGCCCTACACCGATCGCTCGGGCTCTAGAAGGTGCTCTCGTGGAGGTGAATGGGTGAGTTGGCAAGCATGCCACTGGGCGGCCCGGATCGCGAAAACCGGCAGCGGCACCGAGAAGTGTGTCCTGATGATCATGGCCGAGACGGCGGACGATGACGGCCGCGCCGTATTCCTCTCGCAAGAGACGCTGGCCGAGCGGACCGGATTCAACGAGCGGACCATCCGCCGGTCGCTGCTCTCGCTTGAGCAGCAGGGGCTGATCCGCCGTGGCGATCAGAGCTTGGTGGAGGGGATCGCGCCGCGGCATCGGCCGGTGGTGTGGGACTTGGTCATGACCGAGTCACCGAGCCAAATCCGAGGGGACTCTCTGTCCGAGCGAGGGGACTTTGTGTCCATCCGAGGGGACTCTGTGTCCGAAGCGAGGGGACTCTCTGTCCTGAGCGAGGGGACTCTGTGTCCTGAGCGAGGGGACACAGTGCCCCCCAAAGCTTCCTTGGAAGCTTCCCTTGAAGCTTCCAAGGAAGCGGGGCCGCGCAAGCGCGGTGCGCGCGAGCGCGGCACCCGCCTCCCCGACAACTGGATGCCGGGCGAGGAGACCATCGCCTGGGCCCGCCGGGAGCACCCGTCTGTGGACCTCCGCATTGAGCACCAGAAGTTCTGCAATCACTGGCGCGCCAAGACGGGCAAGGACGCGACGAAGTGTGACTGGAACGCCACATGGCGTAACTGGATCATCCGCGAGGCGCAGTACGCGTCTCAGCGAGGACGCGGGCACAGGCGAGACCAGATCATCGCCAACGCCGAACGCTACAAGAACAACTCGAACGGGGATGCGGTCCGGCCCAACGGCTTCGGGCCGCAGCCGGGCATGTTCGCAATCCCAGGAGGCAAATCATGACCAACGACGAAGTCGTGACCCTGTTGCAGGAGATCACTCGGCACGACAACCGCGAGATCGACGAGTCCTCGGTCCGCGTCTGGACCGAGGCCGCGCGACGGCAGCACTGGACGTTCGATGAGGCCCTGGACGCCGTGTACGAGCACTACTCGGCCCAAACCACGTGGCTGATGCCCGGCCACGTCACCCAGATCATCCGTCGGGGTAGGGGGCGGAATTGGCAGGAGTGAGCGAGAGCGCGCCCGTCGCCTACGATCTGACGGCGGAGCGGGCGCTGCTCGGCACAGCGATGTCGTCGCCGGCGCGGATCCGCGAGACGTTCCTCGCGATCCGTCCCGACGACTGGTTCCACCACACCACCCGCAATCTGGCGGCCGTGATCACCGGCATGATGACCGCGGGCAAGCCGATCGACCCGCAGACCGTGCTCGTCGAGGCCGCGAACCGGGGCATGGTCCCCGGCAAGGTGCAGCCTCTGTTTGTGCTCGAATGCCACAACCACGCGGCCCTTCCGGAGTCCGCAGTGGTTCACGCCGAGCGCATCAAGGGCTTGGCGGCGACGCGTCAGCTGAACACGGCGGCCGGGCGGCTGCTGCAGCGCACCAACTCCTCATGGGAGACCGGTGTCGACCGGCTCGACCTGGACGTGCACATCCGGGAGATGCGCCGCGCGCTCGACGAGGCGGAGCAGACCGTCGGGGAGTTGGATTACCGGCCGCCACTGGGGATCTCGGACTACCTCGGCTCGATCTCCCAGGAGCACGACTGGTTGGTGCCGGGGCTGCTCGAGCGGATGGACAGGATCGTCATCACCGGCGCGGAGGGTGGCGGTAAGAGCGTGGCGTGCAGGCAGATCGCGTGCACGCTCGCGGCCGGGCTGCACCCGTTCACCGCGGCGCTGCTCGGGTCGGGCAACCATCAGGCCCGGGTGCTGTACGTCGATTGCGAGAACTCGCCGCAGCAGTCCGCGCGCCAGTTCAAACAGATGCTCGCCACGATCGACCACCGGCGCCGCAACATGGGCATGTCCGAGATGGACTGGAACGAGTGGATGTCGCTGGAGGTGCGCCCCGCCGGTATCGACCTGCTCTCGGGCGCGGACACGGTGTGGCTGGAACGCACCATCAGCGCCTTCGCTCCCGACCTGCTGGTGCTGGGCCCGCTGTACAAGCTGCACCACGAGAACCCGAACGACGAGAAACCCGCCCGCGAGATCGCCTGGGTCATCGACGGCCTGCGGGAGCGGCACGGCTTCGCGCTGCTGACCGAGGCGCACGCCGGGAAGTCCACGACCGGTGACGGCCGCCGCAACATGGCGCCGATCGGGTCGAGCATGTGGCTTCGCTGGCCGGAGTTCGGGTTCGGTCTGCGCCGGTCGGACAACGACACGTCCCGCGGCCGCGCCCAGTTGGTCGACGTCGTGTCCTGGCGCGGTTCCCGGGAGGAGCGGCAGTGGCCGAGCCAACTCCAGTACTCGCCGATCTTGCCGTGGATGCCCGCGGACCCGGCCTACTACGAGGAGGTACGCAGTGCCTGACTGGGCGTACCCGCCACGCAACCCGCCCGAGGTGATTGTCGGTGTCGTGCAGGCGTTTCAGCGGAACTGGCCGCACCTGAAGCCGCCGCTGTTCCACGCCGACGACGTCCTGCCGATGCTGTCCGGCGACGACGCCCAATACAACGCGGCTGTGGTGCTGCTCGACGCCGAGCGCGTCTACTACCCGGACGGCGCCCCATGAGCAAACCGGTCCGGATCATCCGTCGGGTACCACAAGCCACCGACAACCCGTCAGCGGGCAAGCCAGCCACCACAGAGGGCCACTCCGATACGAACGTGTGCCGCATCTGCGGCGTGCATGTCGTGGACACCGAGCGGCACCAGCAGTTCCACGCCGACATCTACAAGGTGTCGGTGTGGATGTGGCGGGTGAACGAACTTCTCCGGACCGACCCAGGCCGGGAAGGTCTTCCCACTGATGGTGAAGGTGTGTCCAGCACTGGGGAGAGGCCGTGAACTGCGCCGAAAGCGCGTCCTAGTGCAAATCGCCGCCTCGACCGACCTGTGCCGGGGCGGCGATTCGCAATGGCAGCATTCCCGCGATGCAGCCTGAACTCCAACACCTCGACGGCGCCGAAGCTTCCAGCGGGACAGCGACGATGAACCCGCTCCGGTTGTACTCGATCGCCGAAGCAGCGGAACTACTACGGGTCAGTGAAGGCTGGATGATGAAGCGACTACGCGACCGAAAGTTGCAGGGCCGCAAGTCCGGACGGAGCTGGTCAATGTCGGCGGCCGATATTCAAGCGGCGATCGACCACATGCTGATGCCGGCAATCGAGGCCAAGCCAGACCCATGGGGCCTGACAGCAAGGAGCCGTCGTCGCCTCCAGCGGAGATTTTCGTGACAACGCACCGAGGAGGTGACCCGGCAATGGAAGCGTGGATCGAGGAGCAGATGAAGCACTTCAAGCCCGGGGACCTCGATGCGGCTGTCCACGTGTGGCGGCAGATCCGCCGAGAGAAGGCGGAATCTCTGCGGCAGGCGGGTGCGGTATGAGTACACAACTGGGAACTGGCGACGCATCCGAACTGGGGGTCGATGTCCGGCCAATCTCCTTCGACCTCGCCGGTGCGGTGGCTTACACGGGGCTGAGCGTGTCGAGGCTGAACCAGCTTGCGCGGGATGAGAAAGTCGTTGTCCTCAAAGAAGGTGTCAAGAACCTCTACCTCCGCTCGAGCCTGGACCGCTACATCAATTCCCTGCCGACGAGGGGTGAGGTGATATGAACTCGGACAGTGTTACGCGCATTCGCTACTCGAGAGTGGAAGCGGCACAAGCGCTCTCAATCTCGACACGGTCACTTGACCGATTGCGGGCGGAAGGAAAGCTGATCGCCCGCGTGGACGGGGGGCGGATCTTCTTCGATCGTACCGAGCTGCAGTCTTACGCCAACTCGTGCCTTGCCGAGGGGGAGGTGATGTCACACGAGGGGCTACCTGCGGCGCGTCAGCGGGTGGAGGTAGAGAACAGCGTCGTTGCTGATGACCAGGAGGGGAGTGCCCTGTCTGCTGGTGGAAAGGCGATTGGGAGCAGGAGGCGGGATAAGCGTCGGGAGCAGTACGAGGCGAGAAGGGATGCGTGGATTGCTGAGCAGCTGGAGAACTGCCCGCCGCTGAACGAGCGTCAGCGGGAGTTGATCCGTTCGGCGTTCGCCGCCCACCGCCGCGACAAGGCCGCGGCCGCCAAGGGGTGGCATACACCGGACTGAGACTGCGCCGGTGCTCAAGACTGAGACGCGGGGGTTTGACGGCAATGGAGGGGCGTACTCGCATTCGCGAACCGCACCTCCATTGCCTGTTTTATCGGGCGTCAGCTACTTCCGTAACTTCGGGCGCCGAGAAGACTTCCGTAGCTTCAGGCGAGAAGGCGAACAGAGTCTTTTCTCCCGCCATTACACGGAGCTTTGGCCAAGCGGCATCCATGTTCTGCACAGGCTCGGTGAGCCTGAGGATGCGTTCGATGCGCCTCCGGGCGTGGGAAATGGGATCCTGGGTTAGCTGTCCGGCTCGCTGATGCGAGAGCCCCAAGACCTCGCCGATCTCCCGCAGCGTCAATCCCTCATCCAACAGGAGGCGAGCTGCGATCTGTGCCTCGGCGGCGGCAGCCGACTTGATGGCCGCTTCCAATTCGTGCAGCTTCCGCGAGAATTCCCAGTGCTTCCGGGCCTCATCCGGGATCTTGATCGTCACCTCGATCTCGAACGACTTGGGGTCGACCTCTTCCATGAGCGCGATCAGATCACGCGCCATTTCATCGACCTCCCGGAGATTGCGAGCCTGAGTCCACTGGTCGATCTCGGGCACATGGACCAGCCAGTACTTCTCCCCGCGTTCTACGTTTGCGTGGTACTTCATCACCGCCACCAGCCCTTCCCGAGCTTGTCCTCGCACTGCTTGCACACCTTCTCGGCGTATAGATCGTCGAGTTCAGTGTGGCGGCCGACCGGGATCTGCTTGC
Source organism: Nocardia sp. NPDC004718 (assembly GCF_053601535.1). Lineage (NCBI taxonomy): Bacteria > Bacillati > Actinomycetota > Actinomycetes > Mycobacteriales > Nocardiaceae > Nocardia > Nocardia sp. NPDC004718. Next base: position 47,164 of record NZ_JBSGCA010000009.1, on the reverse strand, counting down.
CGTCGAGCTTGTAGATGGTGTGGTTGTTGCCCTCGCGGGCGATTTCCCAGAGCAGGCCCGCGGCTTGGGCTGCTCGGTCAATCTTCCGGAGAAGGTCGGCACGCTTCATAAGCCTAGTCTAGGGTGGCCTAGACATTCAAGGCAAGGCCACTCTAGACAAAGAGGGTTCCGGTGTCTTTTCGGTTACGGCTCGTCGGTGTTCACCTTCGCTTGCTCGAACCGGCTGCGACCCTCGTGCGTGCTCGGGTCGTAGTCTTCGCCGAGCTTGTGGAACTCTCGAGCGAGCTGCGTCGCACCCTTCCGTGTATACAGCGACGCAGTATGCGAGACGGAGGCGTCGTCGAGGCGCGTGATCTCTACGCGGTGCTCACTCCGGTAGCTGATGACTACGTATCGCCAGTGCCCGTCTTCTCCTCGCAGCCAGCCGTCCGGATCACGCTTCAACGTCAGTGCCATATTCGACGCATCGGATCGGATCGCTGCATGTGTTACCAGTGGGACGGTGCTCTCGAGTTCGCCGCTGTAACCGCCTAAAATGGTTACTCATGAGCAGTCGGGCGTCGGACGTTCCAGAACACGAATGTCGGCAGGGCAAACGCTGCCGGGCCCGCGCGCGGGACAGCGAAGGCCAGTGGCGCGGCCAGGGTGTCCAGCGAGCAGACACTCTCTGCCGCCCCTGCGAGGAGCACGCCTTCGCCGACATCCGGCAACTCCGCGACGACTACCTCCTGCTCACCGTGGCGCGCACCATGTCTCAGTCGAAGGTGACCGGGCCGAAGGTCTCCGGCTCCAGCGAACGTCCGATCCCGATCTCCCTGCCCGCGGACACGCTCATGACCACGATCGACAACGAGGCGACCCGCTGGGCGCTCAGAATCACCCGCGGCGAGCCACTCTCGCCCCACCCGATCGGGCAGGTGCTGGAGTGCCTGCGGATCCTGTGCTCCAACCTCGGCACCCTGGTGGACATGCCGAAGCAGGTGGTCGGCGCGTACTTCCCGTACCCGGACGGCGGGGACTGGGACGGGCGCCTCGAGCTCGACGGTGTCGACGCGGTCCTGCGGCTCGCGTCGCTGCACCAGCGCGCGACGAAGGTCCTCGGACTTGAGCCGGAGAAAGACGAACGGCTCAACGACGAGTACTGCCACGTGTGCGGTATCGCGGCGCTGACCATCAGCGTCCGCACGGACCTGATCACGTGCCGTAACCCGGACTGCCGGAATGTTTGGCACCGGGAGGAATTCGCGCGACTGAACAACCCGCTGGCGGCAGCATGAGCACCCTGGTCAAGCGGACCCGCATGGAGTGGTTGCGGGTCCTCACACGCTCCTACCGGCGGGCGCTGCTGAAAGCCGACCCGGATGCGTGCGCGAAGATCGACGCCCAGGCACGCGCGGCCGGGCAGGACTGGATCGTCCCGGCGGAGGTTTCCGCTGAGGAAGCCGAGCAGGAGGTCAATGCCGTCCTCACCGCCGCGGAGATCTCCCGCCGCGCCGGCATCCCCGTCGGCACCATCTACAGCTGGGCGTCACGGGGTCTGCTCAAACCCGTCGAGCCCGGGAAATACCTGGTGAAAGACGTTCTGACAATGCAGGCCCGGGGACGGGTGAGTCGGCTTGACATCGCCTGATCCTTGCTGCAAGCTCAGATCGTCAGTGGAATACGTGTGCCCACTGGGACTTTCCCGGTTTGCTGGCTGATTCCACTTCTTAGACGCCGCAGCGCGTGTCACCAATTCTGGTCCGACGGATCGCTGCCCGGCTCCAACTCCCACAGCCTGGAGTCGACGCGCTGCGGCACCACCTTCCGGCACCGCCAAGGAGCCCCCTGTGGATCTCTCCGCCCTGGTTCGCCTGTTCTGCCATCCGGCGCCCCTGAAGACGCTCGAGGCGCACTACGTGGTGCCGATCCTGACGTGGTACTGGTGACCATGTGATCCGCCGTCGGATCGCCTACCGACTGCGCTGCTGGGCCGACGGTCTCTACCCACTCCCACCTCCCCGCGTGGAGTTCGAGGCCATCCACTTGCCCAACAGCCACACCATCGTGTTCCGGGACAAGAAAACCGGCGAGATGTTCGGCTGCTGCGGCGACGCGCACACGGCACACCACGAAGACCGCAATGCGTGACCGCGTCGACGCCGCCATCCTTCGCGTCATCCGGTACCTGATCACCCACCTGAACATCCATATCGGCTAGGAGCAACCATGGGCAGCGTCGACCTCGACACGCTCGTCACCGCAGGCAAGATCATCGCCATCGTCATCAAGGTCGCGCCCACCGTCATCGGTGCGGTCATCGAGATCATCGGCGCCTTGTGACCCGAAGGCGGTGAAGGGTGGCCGCACGCAACACAACCACGAGAGACAGGGACCGCGCGTACATCAGGCGACAGCGTCCAGCGTGCGGCATCTGCCAAGGCGAGATCGACTACAGCCTCCACTACCTCGATCCCGGCGCCTTCGTCGTCGACCACATCGTGCCGCTTGCCCGAGGTGGAGCAGACACGCGAGACAATAAGCAGGCCGCGCATCGGCACTGCAATCGGCAGAAGTCGGACAAGCTTGAGGATGAGATGAGCCCGGCTCAGCCCATCAGGACGTTCGTCACCGATCGGACGTGGTGAGGTAGGGGCATGGCGGAGCGGGCTGAGTACAGCGACGGCGGCAAAGGATTCCTGGTCCTCGACAGCGCATTGTCGAACGAGGCCGGCATCTACATAGAGGTCGGGTTCTACCTTGAGTCGCACGGGTTCGAGCCAACGCCCGAGCAAGCGCGCGACATCGCGCAGCGACTCACTGCCTGGGCTGACTCAGTTACAAGCCACTGACCTGCATAAACGCTGAAGCTGGCGCAAAACAGCAGGTCAGAGCGCTGCCATCCCTGGCCGGGTGCCCCCTAGCCGGGCGCCTCCAGCACCTCCCGGCATAGGCAGCTCCTCCCCCCGACCAGCCCCCTCCCCCCTCCCGAAGGAGGTGACCCTCATGGCACGTAAGACTCTCCGGGTCGTCTCCGCCGAGGAGCGCAAGGAGGAGCCCCCGAATCTGCTGGAAGCGGTGGAGTCCGGCGACGTCCTGGCCATCATGAAGGCGCAGCGTCGCATCATCGCCGAGTCGCTGACGAAGGCCTCGGAGAACACCCGCCCCCAGTACAGCAACGAGCTGAACAAGCTCAACAAGCTGATCGCCGAGGAGGAGTCGCGGCGCGCCGTGGAGTCGGCTGACGCCTCGGTGGTGGCACCCCTTGAAGTCGAAGCCTGGGACGGCACCGGCTACTGACCGTCGGCCGCTGTCGGCGGTCGCTCGTCACGTCGTCGCTCCGGTCGGCATCGTCGGCAGCGAATGGCCGTCGGTGCGCAAGACGTGCCGTCGCCTCGGCTGGGACTTCGACGGCTGGCAGGACGGCGGGGCGATGCTCATCCTGTCGCAGCGCGCCGACGGCGAGTACGCCTCCGACACGATCGTCATCTCGATCCCCCGCCAGGTCGGCAAGACCTTCCTGGTGGGTTGCATCATCTTCGCCCTCTGCTTGATGAAGCCGGGCCTGCGGGTGATCTGGACGGCGCAGGTGAAGGACACCGCGCTGGAGACCTTCGAGCAGTTCTACGACATGTCGCAGCGCCCGAAGGTCAAGCCGCACATTCTGAAGACGCCGCAGGGCAAGGGCGACGAGGCGATCGTCTTCCGCAACGGTTCGAAGATCGAGTTCGGCGCGCGGGACTCCGGATTCGGCCGAGGCCGCACCGACGTCGACATCCTCGTCTTCGACGAGGGCCAACACCTGTCGCTGCAGGCGCTGGAGAACATGGGCGCCGCGCAGAACGTGGCCGACAACCCGCTGTGCTTCGTCATGGGAACGCCGCCGCGGCCGCAGGACAAGGGCGAGTTCTTCCAGCTGATGCGGCAAGAGGCACTCGACGGCGAGTCCGAAGGCACCTTGTATATCGAGTTCTCCGCCGACCGCGGCTGCGACCCGATGGACCGCGAGCAGTGGCGCAAGGCGAATCCGTCGTTCCCGAAGCGGACCTCGGAGCGGGCGATGCTGCGGCTACGCAAGAAGCTCCGCAACGAAGACTCCTGGCGCCGTGAGGCGTTGGGCATCTGGGACGAGACGGCGCACCGCGCTGTCGTGGCGCCCGCTGCGTGGAAGGACCTTTTCGACCCCGGCCCGGAGGACGGTACGAAGCCGACCGGCATGGCGGTGGATATGTCGCACGCTCGGGAGATCTCAGTCGCGGCGTGCTGGCTCGACGGCGAGTCGGCGCACGGCGAAGAGGTGTGGGCCGGAGTGGACGAGGATGCCGCCCTAGCCTGGGTGCGCGCCCGCGCGGGACGGCGCATCCCGGTGGTGATCGACAACGCTTCCCCGGCGGCGTCGCTGGCGCCCGCGCTGCGGGCCCGCGGCGTGCGGGTGGTGACGACGACGGCGCCGGACATGGCGCGGGCGTGCGGCCTGTGGGTCGGCAAGGTCGGCGCGCAGCGCTTCACGCATTCCGGGCAGGAGGCGGTCGGCGACGCGTTGGCCGGCGCGCGGAAGCGGGCGATCGGCACGGCTGGCGGATGGGGCTGGGATCGCCGCGACGAGTCGGTGAACATCGCGCCGATCGTGGCGCTGACGCTGGCGCTGTTCGCGGCCTCGATGGTGAAGCCGAAGACCACGACCCCGGGCCGGAACGGCCGTACGAGCAGAGGGAGGAGGGCCGCGGTCTAGTGGAGACACAGAAGGTCACCCTGCCCGACCTGGACGACGACGAGAACCGGACGCTGAACAGCCTGCTGGAGAAGCTGGCGCACAAGTCGGACCGGAACCTGCTGCGCGCCGCGTACTACGACGGCAAGCGCGCGGTTCGGATGATCGGCTCGGTGATCCCGCCGCAGTACTACAAGCTCGGCATCGTGCTGGGATGGTCGGCGAAGGCCGTGGACATCCTGGCGCGCCGCTGCACCTTGGACACCTTCGTGTGGCCGGACGGTGACCTCGATTCCATCGGGCTGTCGGAGGTGTGGGAGGCGAACTTCTTCCAGGCCGAGTCGAATTCGGCGATGATCACCTCCCTGATCCACGGCGTCGGGTTCCTGGTGAACACCGAAGGCGGTGAAGGCGAACCGGATTCGCTGATCCATGTGAAGGACGCCCTGAACGCGACCGGCGACTGGAACGCGCGGACACGGCGGCTGGACAACCTGCTGTCGATCACCGACCGGGACCCGGAGACCGGGCAACCGACGGGCCTGGTGCTGTACCTGGACGGCGTCACGGTCACCGGCGCACGTGAGGGCGGTCGGTGGCGGTCGGAGCGTTCCACGCACCCGTGGGGCGTCCCAGCGGAGGCGTTGGTGTACAAGCCGCGGGCTGGGCGGCCGTTCGGCACGTCCCGGATCTCGCGGGCGGTGATGGCGATGCACGACGCCGCGCTGCGCACCGTGATCCGGCTCGAGGGCCACTCGGATGTGTACTCGATGCCGGACATGATCCTGCTCGGCGCCGATGAGAGCGTGTTCAAGAACCCCGACGGCAGCACGAAACCGGTGTGGCAGGCGCTGCTGGGCCGGATCAAGGGCATCCCAGACGACGACGATGCCGCGAACCCACGCGCGGATGTGCGCCAGATCCAGGCGGTGAGCCCACAACCGCATCTGGACGCGTTGAAGCAGCAGGCGATGCTGTTCTCCGGCGAGACGTCGATCCCGTTGACTTCGCTCGGTGTCTCCGACATGAGCAACCCGACCTCCGCGGACTCCTACGTCGCGTCTCGGGAGGACCTGATCTCGGAAGCGGAGGGCGCGACCGACGACTGGTCGCCCGCGTTCCGGCGCACCATGATGCGTTCGCTCGCCATCGCCAACGATCTCAAGGAGATCCCCGAGGAGTGGCGGACGATCGACACGAAATGGCGCTCGCCGGTGTACCTGTCGCGGGCTGCGGAGGCCGACGCCGGCATGAAGCAGCTGACCGCGATCCCGTGGCTTGCCGAGACCTCGGTGGGTCTGGAGTTGATCGGGCTGGACGAGCAGCAGGTCCGCCGCGCGATGGCCGACCGGCGCCGTGCGTCCGTGGCCGCGCTCGCCACCCGCTTGGCTGCCACTCCGGTGCAGCCCGCGGCGCAAACCGGCGCTCCGGTGGAAACAATTGTTTCCACCGACCAGCGACCCGCGGCTGAAGCGACGGCGTGACCGTCTCCCCGGCCGAGCGGCAGCTGATCCTCTCGCAGATCGGGAAGCTGGCCGAGCAGGACATAGCGACACTGTGGCGGCAGGCCACCGCGTTGCCTTCCGGTGAGTTCGCCGCGTTCGTGATCGAGGCGTTCCCGGAGGTGATCGACCCGTTCGCCGCGCTGGCGGCGGACACGGCCGCGGTCTGGTACGAGGACTCTCCTTCCACGAGTGACTACGTCCCGACCGCTGGGCCGCTGCCGGTCGCCGAGCAGCTGCAGGCGTCGGCCACGTGGGCGCTGGGCGCCAACGGCATCGAGGGCCTGGCCCGGTTGCAGGGCACCACGCAGCGCGCGGTGTTCGACGCAGCCAGGGACACCGTGCTCCACAACGTCGACAGTGAGTCCGGCGCCAAGTGGGCGCGCCACGCGTCGGCGAACGCGTGTGCGTTCTGCGCGCTGATGGCCAGCAGGGGAGCGGTCTACACCTCGAAGGCCGCAGCGGAACGCGTCGTCGGCCGCGGCAAAGAAATGTCGCTGGCGGAGCGCCGGATCCGCGCGGCGGGCGGCACCCGCATCGGCGGGCACACTGCGGCGGGCGGCATCCGGGAACGCGGTGTGCAGAAGCTCGGCAAGAAGTACCACGACCACTGCCACTGCATCGCGGTTGAGGTGCGGCCCGGCCAGAGCTACCAGCCGCCGGACTACGTCCAGAAGTGGGACGAGGCGTACATCGTCGCCTCCCGCGAGACGCCGAAGGTCGGCAAGTACGACGCGATCGACCCGACAGCGGTCCTCGCCCACATGCGCGCGTCCCTGGGGACGCACTAGACCACCCCGTCCGGAATGGCTGGGGACAAACCCGAAATGGGAGACGCAATGCCCGACACGACCACCGAGGCCCCCGGAATGGAGACCGAGGACACCACGTCGAACGAGCAGGAACAGAAGCCGACCGAGACGGTCGAGCACTGGCGGAGCAAGTCCCGCGAATGGGAGAAGCGCGCCAAGGCTGGTGCGGCAGCCGTCAAGGAACTCGAGGCCATCAAGGAATCGCAGAAGTCGGACGCCGAAAAGGCCGCCGACAAGATCAAGGCCGCCGAGGCCGAGACCGCGGCGATCCCCGCGAAGGTCGCCGACGCCCTGCGTGAGCACCTGGTGAAGCTGCACCAGATCGACCCCGAGGACGCGGAGTTGTTCCTCACCGCGAACGACCCGGAGCTGCTGCTCAAGCAGGCGGACCGCCTGGTTGGCCAGTCGGGCAAGCGAGCCAAACGAAACCATGTCCCCCGGGAGGGACAGACACCAGCGCGTGGCGAGGACGACGGCCTGCGCGACTTCGCACGCAGTGTCTTCAATCCCGGCGAGTAGCCAAGGAGAGCCATCATGGCTGTGTTGACCACAACCACTTCGGGATTCACGATCCCGAACCAGATCCTCGACCCGTGGTTGGGGAAGATCAAGTACGGATCGACGATCGCCACCCTGTCCGGCGCGACCCCGATGAAGTTCGGCACTGGCGCGTCGATGACCTTCACCATCGGTGAGGCGGAGTACGTCGGTGAGGGCGCGAACAAGGGCGCTTCCACCATCACCCCGACCACCAAGACGGTGAAGCCGTTCAAGTTCCAGAAGACCGTCCGGTGGACCGAAGAGGTCAAGTGGGCGGACGAGGATCACCAGCTCGACGTGATCCGGCAGGTCCTCGACCAGATCGCGCCCGCCCTGGCGCGCGCGCTGGACTTCGGTGTCTTCCACGGCATCAACCCCACCAGCGGCGCGACCGTCGCGGCGATGACCGAGAAGCTGACCGACACCACCAATTCGGTTGAGATCGGCGGCAGCGACAAGCCGTACACGAACGTGGACGCCGCTGACGCCCTGGTGCTCGCCGACGGGTTCGTGCCGCGGGACATGGCCTTGGATCCGTCGTTCGCGTCGGTGTTCGGCAGCCTGCGCAACGCCACCTCCGAGCAGAAGCTGTACCCGGACCTGTCGTACGCCACCTCCCCGGCCGGTCGCCTGGAGAACCACAACACCTCCGTGTCCAACACCGTCGGCGCGGTGGGTATCGCGTCCTCGGCGACCAACGTCAAGGCGTTCGTCGGCGACTTCTCGGCGATCCGGTGGGGCATCCAGCGGCAGATCGGCCTGAAGATGATCGAGTTCGGCGACCCGGACGGCCAGGGCGACCTGCAGCGCAACAACCAGGTCGCGTTCCGCTCGGAGATCGTTTACGGCTGGGGCATCGCGGATCTGAACGCGTTCGCCAAGATCGTGGACGCGGCGTAATGCCTCGCCTGCGCAACATCTGGACGTGCGTCGTGGTCTCGGTCTCCGACGAGACCGCGGCCCGGCTGGGCGGCAACTGGCGTCCCGTCGACGAAGCACCGGAGTCCAAGGCTCCCGCGCGGCGCCGGACGCCGAAGAAGGCCGACGGGGAGTAGGGCAGATGGGCGACTTCATCGCAGCCAGCGACCTCGCGCCGTTCGCAACCATCGACTCGGCGAAGGCCACGGCGATGATCGCGGACGCCGAGGCGATGGCGAAGGTGGCCGCCCCCTGCATCACCGCCGACGACTTCTCCGACGACAAGAAGGCCGTGGTGAAGGCAGTCCTGCGCGGAGCCATTCTGCGCTGGAACGACACCGGCTCGGGTGCGAAGACGTCACGGACAGCGCTGGGCTACTCGGAGACGATCGACACGACCAACCCGCGCAAGTCGCTGTTCTGGCCGTCGGAGATCGAGCAGTTGCAAAGCCTCTGCAAGACCGCCGAAACGGGTGGGGCGTTCAACGTCGACACCATCCCGAGCAGCCTGGTCGTGCACTCGGATACGTGCGCGCTCGTCTTCGGTGCCTCGTACTGCTCGTGCGGGGCAGAACTGACCGGAGGGTACCCGCTGTATGGGTGACTTCCCGACGCCGCACACGATCGGCGTGCACACCTGGACCGGCACCGGTGAGGACGACCACGGCAACGCGGTCGACACCTACGCCCCACCGCTCGACCAGCCCGGCACACCGCACGCGGTGATCGGTTGGCAGGTGCCGTCGTCGACCGAACCGGCCGTCGCCGGACACGACCGGGTGGCCGTGGACGTCGAGCTCGGCGTACCTCCGGGCCTTGTCTTCGGCCCGCACGACGTCGTCGATCTGCCGTACGGGCCGGAGGGGCAGTTCGAGGTGGTCGGCGAGATCCGCACCGCGGACGGCAACCCGTTCGGCTGGAACCCGGGCGGGATCGTGAACCTGGCGAGGTTGGACGGATGAGCCTGCCGCGCATCACGATCGACGTCGACACCAAAGAGCTGCTGATCGACGGGGAGCCGTTCCCGTGGGCGTACGCCGGCGTCGAACCGACGGTCGCCGAAGCTCCGGACGGGACGATCTATCCGGGCGTCACCATCACCATCGCCTGCGCAGACGTGCACGTGATCAAACCCAGTGAGGTGCTCGATGGCTAGGAGACGTCTCGTCATGAAGCGCGGCGCCCTGTACGAGGTGCGGCGCGAACCGAAGGTCAGGCAGGACCTGACTCGGCGCGCCGCTGCGGTGCAGGACGCCTGCGGTGGTCCGGCGGCGGGCTACTTGATGTCGTCCTTCCAGGGCGAGAAGAAGCCACAGGGTCGGTGGCGTGCGGCGGTGTTCACAGCGAATATCGAGGCGATGCTGGACAACCGCCGCAACAACACCCTCGTGCGCAACTTCGGTGCTGCCCGTGGCTGAGGCCGTCGCTCCACCGGACGCCGAGAAGGTGGCGGTGGCCTACCTGCGGGCACGATTCGCTGCACGCGGCGAGACCGCCACAGTGGCCACGAAGGTGCCCAGGGAGCGGCCCGAGCGCATGGTCCGGATCTCGCTCGCCGACACCATTGCCCAGACCCCGGCGCACTTCTACGCGCGGCTGATCTTCGAGTGCTGGGCACCCGACGAGGTGGCCGCGTCGGCGTTGGCGCGCACCAGCTACGCGCTGATGTGCGCTGCCGAAGGCGAGGACTCCGGCGATCAGTGGATCGCCGACGTCGAGACCGTCGGCGGGCCATCGAATTTTCCCGACGATGTCGGGCCGCGTTACCAATTCACGCTCGACCTGCTGCTAAGCGGCGACGTGATCTGACACTTCCCCCGGCAACGGAGGGAGATCACCCATCCATTCAGGGCCTGCGAATCCTGAAGGGACACAGAGACAATGGCTGGTAACTCCGTTGCCAAGATCGGTGTGGGTTCGCCGCTCGCCACAGGCGGCATCATGGTCGCCCCGGAAGGCACTACCCTTCCCACCGGCGTCAGCTCCTCGACCGCGTCGTGGACGAAGTTGGGCTTCGTCGCCGACGACGGCCTGCGCCCCTCCGGTGAGCGCACCTCCACCGACATCTACGACTGGGCCGGCGACCTCATCTACAGCCCGCAGGAGAACCACTCCACCCAGTTCCAGTTCAAGCTGCTCGCCGCATTCGACAGCGACGTCCTGGCAGAGGTGTTCGGCGAGGACCAGGTCACCACCGTCGGCAGCCTGACCACCGTCGAGGAGACCGGCGACCCGCTGGGCATCCACCCGTGGCTGTTCGACATGCGCGACAAGACCAAGCGCACCCGCATCGTTGTCCCGGCCGGACAGATCACCGCGGTGGCGGAGGAGCCGTTCGTCCGCAACGGCCTGCAGGGCTTCGACGTCACGCTGACCTGCTACAAGGACGACAACGGGCGCAAGGCGTACCGCTACTACGACGACGGCTCGGCCCCGTCGGCGCCGACCATCGCCGACCGTTCTCCAGCGGGCACGCTGGCCACCGCAGGCGGCGACATCCTCTACCTGACCGGCACGAACTTCTCCGGCACCACCGCCGCGAGCGTGGGCGGCACTGCGGTCCTCGACTTCCTGGTGGTCGACGACCAGCACCTGATCATCACCACCCCCGCCAAGTCGGCGGGCAGCCACAACGTCGTGGTGACCAACGCGACCGGCGCATCGTCGGGTTTCGCGGTCACCTACGCGTAACCAGACCCCGGCGGCACGGTTCACCTCGCAGGCCCGCCGTGCCGCCGGGCCCTTCGGGGCGACCGGATGAGCCTGCGATCAATGAAAGGGGCCTGCGATGCCATACCAAGTTCCCGAGCCCGGTGGCGAGAAGCCGGAGAACCGGTTCGAATTTTCGATCAAGGGCAAGACGTACTCGGTGCCGAAGATCGAGTTCCTGCCCGACGAGGCTTCGTCGTTCCTCGAGGCCATGTCCACCGGCAAGATCAGCGATGTCGGATACACCGAGTACATTCGAACCCTTTTCGCGAAGGCGGAGCCGAAGCTGTCCGCGAACGCGCTCAAGGGTCTGGCACGTGACCAGCTCACCGCGCTGCGGGACGCCTGGTACGAGTCCTCCAAGGTGACCCCGGGGGAATCCTCGGCCTCCGAGAGTTCATAAGGGAACACGAGGAGGCAGTTACTGCCGACCTGTTCGACCGCGGACGCCATGTCAGTGACATCGGAGTGACGTGGTCGTGGTTCGAATTCCGTTGCTGGCTCAAGCATCTCGGTGACAAGTCCGCGATCGTCCGTGAGCGGCGGTCGCGTGCCGCGGCTGACGCGGTTCCCGAAGACCAACGCGTCGTTGGTACCGACCCGCTTCCCGTGGACGAGTTGCGGGAGTGGCTGAACTGGAACTGAGAGGCGGTGATTCGTGGCCGTCGAGCTCGCGACCGGTTATGTGTCGATCGTGGCTGACACCAGCCAAGTTCCTCGTCAGCTGGCGCAGGCGTTCGACCAGGCCGGTGCCCGCGCCGGACAGCAGGGCGGCGAAGCCGCAGGCGGGGGGCTGGTCGACAGCCTGAAGGGCAAGGCCGGCATGGTCGGCCAGGTCCTCGGCACGGCGTTCGCCGCGGCGGGCGTCTCCGCGGGTGGCCTGCTGGTGAAGTCCCTGATGTCGGGGATGGAGAGGGAGAAGGCCCTCGACCTCGCGCAGGCGCGGATCGGCGTCGACGACGCGACCATGCAGAAGATCGGCTTCGCGGCCGGTCGGGCGTACGCGAATTCGTTCGGCAGTTCGGTCGAGGAGAACATCGACGCCGCGCGGAGAGCTATCCAGTCCGGGCTGTTGGACCCGAACGCGACCGCGCAGGAGACCCAGAAGGTCATCTCGCAGCTGTCGGGGATCTCGGAGCTGATGGGTGAGGAGATCCCTGCGGTCTCACGCTCCGCGGGCCAGGCGATCAAGACCGGCATGGCGAAGGACGCCGTAGAGGCATTCGACCTGTTCGCCGCGGCCGAGCGCAACGGCCTCAACGTGTCCGAGGACTTCCTCGACACCATCGACGAATATGGCACTCAGTTCCGCAAGCTGGGGTTGTCCGGCCCGGAGTCGATCGGTCTGATCAACCAGGCAGTGAAGGCCGGTGCCCGGGACGTCGACACCGCAGCGGACTCCATCAAGGAGTTCAGCATCCGCGTCGTCGACGGATCCAAGTCGACGACCGAGGCATTCCAGAAGCTGGGGTTCAATGCCGACGATCTGACCGCCAGGTTCGCGGAGGGCGGCGAGACGGCGCGGACTGCGGTCGGGGATCTGCTCGCCGAGATCCGCAAGATCGAGGACCCGGTCAAGCGGAACGAGATCGCCCTGGCTCTGTTCGGCACGAAGGCCGAGGACCTCGGGCAGGCGCTGAACGCGTTCAACGTCGACACCGCTGCCGATTCGCTCGGCCGTGTCGCCGGCGCCGCGCAGGAAGCCCTCAACACCGTGGGCGGTAACGCCGCCACGTCCATCGAGGGCGCGAAACGCTCCATCGAGGTCTCCGCCGACGCGATCGGCTCCGCCCTGGCCAAGGCGTTCGGGCCGGAGCTGGCGAAGGTAGCGGACTGGGTGACCAAGCACCAGCCCGAGATCCTCGATTTCCTGGGCAAGCTGGTCGACGGTGCATTCGCTACCGCGGATGCGTTCCTTGGCTTCGCCTCCACCTCTCTCAATGCCTTCGCCGACTTCGCCGAGGGCGTGGGCCCGATCCTCGAGCAGACGCTGGACCCGATCGGCAAAGTCGCCGAGGTCATCGGCAAACTCACCGGGAGTGAGGGACTGGCCAATCTGGGCCACGACCTGCAGGAGATGGAGTCCACCATGCGTGGCGCCGCCGACGGCGCCCGCAACCTGGCCGACGGTATCGACAACACCGCGCGGCCTGGGCTGGACCGCCTGCGGGAGAGCGTCGGCACCAACATCCAGGAAACCCAGATGGCGCAGGAAGTGTTCCGCGCCCTGGGCGACCAGGTCAATGCTCTGCCGACAGAGCACGGGATCAAGCTGTCGGACAACTCGCCGGAGGTAGTGGCGCGGCTCGAGGCGCTCGGGCTGAAGGTCACGGCGATCCCGAACTCGAAAGAGGTCATGGTCACCGCCGATACGGCGCAAGGCCAGGCCATGGTCGATGCGTTCATCCGAACCAACACCGGCCGCACCATCCCGATCTCCGCGCAGCTGACCACCGAGATCAACCGCGACGAAGTCAACATCAACCGCCGGTGGGCGGACGCGCCGGGCCGCGCCCGCGGCGGCGTGGTCCCGGGCCTGGCCAGTGGCGGGCTCGCCGGGCGCACCTTGGAAGGCCGGTTGTGGGGACCGGGCACCGGCACCTCCGACAGCATTCTCGGCATCGGCCCGGACGGCATCCCGACAGCGTGGGTGTCCGCTGGTGAAGGCGTGATCAACGCGGCGGCCATGGCGCGCAACGGCGTCGGAGATCTCGTGGCCGCGCTGAACCGCGGCTGGGTACCGCCCCCGGACTACGTGCGCGACATCGTCCGTGGCGGCGCGCGGCTGTGGCACGGCAACTACGACGGCAGCCTCCGAGCCCTCGGTATCGAAGAGGACAACCCTCTGGTCGCTGGGTCGATCGGCCTGCGGGACCTGCTGGTCAACGGTGACTACACCAGCAGCCTCCGCGACACGTTCGGCGTCGAGGAAGACAATCCGCTGATCTCCGCGGCGCTGGGGCTGCGGTCGCTGGCGCACGGCAATTACGACAGCCGCCTGCGCGACCTCGGGATCGAAGAGGATGACCCGATCGTGGCGGCGGGCATCGGCGCCGGTGCGCTGTTGATGCGCGGCGACTACAACCCGAACCTGCGGCAGTTCGGCATCGAGGAAGACGATCCGATCGTCGACGCCGGCATCGGCGTCGGGGCGTTGATGCGCGGCGACTACGCCAGCAACCTGCGCCGCTTCGGCTTGGAAGAGGATGACCCGCTCGTCGGTGCGGCGCTGGGCGCCCGCGACTGGCTGGCTTCTCTGCCTGGCTACGCCGACGGCGGAATTGTGGATGTGCAGAATTTCTTGCGCGGTGAGGCGGGCAAGAAATACCAGTACGGCGGCACCGGTAACCCGTCGTGGGATTGCTCGGGCATCGTCGGCGCTGCGTGGGCGAAGGCCACGGGAAAGCCGGCCAACCGCCGGTACTTCACCACGGATTCCGATTTCGGTGCGCTGGGCTGGCAGCCCGGTCCCGGTGGTCCGAACGATCTCACCATCGGCACGAACGGCGGCATCGGCGCGAACGGGCACATGTCCGGCCGGGTGGGCGACCTGAAATTCGAGTCCAGCGGCACCGATGGCGTAGAAGTAGGCGCAGGGGCACAGGACCCGTCGAACTTCCCGAAGCAATGGCACTGGCCGCTGGGCGGCAACCCGTCCACTGGTGCTCTGGCCGCCGGTCCGGGTACCGGCGGTACGAATACGGGCGGAGTCGGTTCCGGTGTGGGCAGCGGTGCTGGCACGGCGGGCACGTCCGCTGGTGGCATGTACGGCGGCGTGCAGGTGCCCGCCGGTGTGACCCCGGTGTGGGTCGTGAACTCGACTGCGGCGGCACCTACTGCGGCGCAGCCTGAAACCTCTACCCCCGCACCGTCGGAGTCGTTCGCACCGCAGGTGTCCCAACCGCAGCCCGCGCAGATGCCGGATGTCGGCGCGCGGATGGCGAAGGCCGGCGGCGACTTCCTGTCCGCGAACTTCGATCAGTTCCTCGGCGACCTCGGACTACGCAGCAGCGGCGGCGCATTGCAGGCGCTGGTGTCGGCGATCGTCGACCACGTCGCGGAAGCCGCCGCCGCCGAGGTGCGCAAGGCGCAGGCACAGCAGACGCGTGCGGCGGCGCCGTGGATGGGGAGGTGATGAGTGACCGCGTCCATGGCGGCCGCGCGCTCCAGTGACGGCCTGACGATCATCGGGCACGGCGGCGACGGGTCGGTGTGGCATCTACACGGCAACGGCGCCGGAACCGAGGGCGTCTGGTGCGCGCGCGATCAGGTCGAGGGCATCTGGGATCCGCCGGTGCGCACCGCGTGGGCGTCCGGCTCGCGTCAGCGCGGCGGCAAGATGCGCGGCCGCTGGTTCGACCCGCGTGACGTCGACCTCGGCGCGCATCTGGTGGCGGCCCGCGCCCCGGGCGGTGACCAGGAAACGCTGATGTCGATGTTCTGGAACGCCTTCGACTATCGCGAGGATGACTACGACTTCGATGCTCGGCTGCCGTATCTGGAGTTCCGGTCGGCGAAGTCGACGCGGTTCCTCGATGTGCAGAAGCGGGAGACGACCGACTTCAAGCCGGGCGTCGACCCGCTGCGGCGGCAGCACGCGAACCCGAAACTGAAACTGCGCAGCGGGAACCCGTTCTTCTACGAGCCACCAGTGGTTACGAAATGGACCACCACGGCCAGTAGCGGCAGCGGGCTGATCGCGGTCAGCAACCCGACGCCGATCCCGATGTACCAGAAGTGGATCCTCACCCGCGGCGACTGGATCCTCCCCGACCGCTCCATCGAGGGCCCGAAGCACCACCGGTTCTTCGGCCGCTCGAAGCGCACCGGCCGCGACGACAGCGCGCGCACGATCCTCATGCCGCCGATCACTGCGCTGCACGGCGGGGCCGTGGTCGACCTGGATCCGGACGAGCTGATGGTCCGGGACGCGCACGGCACGAACATCCTCGGCCAGATGCCCGTGCCCGGTCGCTATTTCGAGTACGAGATCCCGCCGTGGACCCAGGAGCTGATGCTGCCGATCAGCGTCTCGAACGCGCCTGTCGGTGGTGCGATGGCGCAGCTGGTGCAGCCGCGCCTGTGGCCGCTGCCGATCGGAGGCCAGTGAGGTGACGGCGCCCGCGGATGCGCTTGCGCCCATCGACTTCGGTCGTCCGCTGCTCGACCAGTGCGAGGCGATCTACAGGGCGACGCAGGAGCGCAAGCGCCGCCAGGAGCGGATGCGCCTGGCCGACGCCGAGATCATGCTGTTCGACGGCGAGATGCGCCTACAGCATGTGGTGCGCAACGAGTACGGCTACGACCTCGTCGTCCCGTCGAACGAGACCGGCACGTTCGACCTGCCGGTGCCGTTCGATTCACCCGTCGGGCAGTGGGGTTGGGAGGAGAAAGAGCGCCTCGACCGCGGCGAGAAGAAGAACATCAACTTCGTCTTGAACTGGAACGGCTCGCGCGTCGGCGGCCTGATCGAACACATCGATCTGGACCTGGACGAGAAGACCGGCGGCCAGATCCTGACCTTCCACTTCCTCACCGACATGGAGCGGCTGAAGTGGTACAGCTGCTGGAGTAACCCCTGGTTCCCCGAGTGGATCCAGTGGCCGCAGGTCTTCCTCGCGGCGGGCCCGATTCCGTGGCTGCTCGCCTTGATGCTGGACCTGCAAGTCCAGCGCGAGCGCGCCTCTGGGTGGGCGGTGCCGTCCGATCCGATGGACCCGAACCAGCGCACCGGACTCGATCAGTCGACCTACTCGCTGGTCGTGAAGCCGATCAGCTTCCTCGAGGCGATGGCGTCCGGCGCGCTCTGGGGCCTGGCGATCAGCCGCTTCAAGAACTTCTTCGAGCTCGCTCAGCCGATGATGGACGACGGCGAGATCGGCGCCAAGATCGGCATCTACCTCGAAGGCGACCCCGAGCCCTGGCCGGGCGCGAACCTGCGGCCCGGCACCCGCTACGTGTGGTTCGAGGACTTCTCCGGCACCTACACCGGCACTGCGCACGGCGGCACGATCTGGGACGGCCTGATCATGACCGTCCGCCAGTTCGTCGGCGACATGATCGACTCCACGGAATCGCTGGTCACCGACACCACGATCCCGCCGGAGTACTACGACCCGAACGCGCCACCGCGCACGCAGAAGATCCTGCCGTTTGTCGTGTGGCGCGACGGCGAGATCTCCGGCCTGGAGCGCTACAAGTACCGGCGCACACACTCGAAGGGCATCCAGGTCGTCACCGGCGGCCACTCGATGCCCGGCGTGAACGAGGGCATCTCGGCGTTTATCCAGATGGTCGGCGACCTGATCGCCGCCGCAGTGGTCATCCCGCCCATTGGCGGCACGGTGGATGCCCTGCTGGCTCCTATCTACACCGATGCGCTATTGGCATTTATGGTGGCGCGCAGTGCATCTCGCGCCGCAGCGCAGGGCTGGACCCGCTACTTCGAGCTGTTCCAGGGCAGCGGCGGCAAGGCGTACACGCTGTCCGCGCTGCTGGTGCTGCGCGCGGGCTTCTGGGCGACGCGCGCCTACGACACCGTGGAGTTCGCCGCCCGGGACGCCAGCCCGTTCGTCATCGGCGAGGCCGGCCACGTCTGGGTCGACGACCGGTGCGGCTTCACCATCCGCGGCGACAAGACCGGCCGCATCTACATGGACCGGGTGTCGAAGTTCCAGCTTCGCGCCGACCGTCAGACCCCGCCCACGCCGAGCATCACCATCGGCTCGGCGACGGCACTGGAGGACCCGGTCGCGAAGGCGTTCAAGCAGATCCGCGAAGCGTTCGGAGAACTCCAGCAACTCGGATTGTTCTGATCAGAAAGGCCCCTGCGAAATGCAAGTACCCGAAGGCGAGACCCGCCAGCAGCGGCGCGCGCGTGAACGCGACCGCGACAAGCGCACCGCGCAGACCGAGAAGCAGCTGTCACGGATCGTCGGCGGCACCGTCGACGGCAAGCAGTTCCACGAGTGGCCGAAGTGGGACGAGCGCGGCCTGCCGACCCGGGAGAACTGCGACCTGTCGAACCCGCGGCATCGGTTCCTGTGGATGTTCACCGCGCCACCGGGGATCCAGGGCGCGCCGATGGCGTTCCCCACCGAGTACTGGGAGCTCATGTCGTTCCGGATGTGCACGCTCGGCGCCGGGATCGTCGCCGAGCCGACGATGGAATGGCACCCGCCCACGTCGAACCTGGCCACGAACCCGTGGACGGCGTCCGGCGAATGGCACCCGGTCGGTACTCCGCGCAAGGAGCCGAAGACGCTGCGGCAGATGATCGACGAACTGCCGCAGCAGGAGCGCGCGGAGCTGCGTGCGGCGGTGCTCGAGCGGATGGGGCTCGACGGGGCGGGCGAGCCGCTGTCGGCGCGCGAGCGGCCCGGCCCGCCGCCGGAGCAGTACACGGTGGCGGCGCTCGCCGAGCGGGTCAGCCGCCCAGTGCCCGAGCTGCTGGACGCGCTTGCCAGCATCGGCCTGCCGCACCTGCACGGCGCATCCGTCGTCGGCCGCGACATCGGCCTGCGGCTCGTCGAACACATGGGGCTGTGATGGCGCGGTTCGATCCCGCCGAGCACGACGCCACCGCGGTGCTGGTCTACCTCGACACCGCCGAACCGAGGGAGATCGGGCGCGTGCTCGCAGCCGAGCGCTTCGGTCTCGCCCGGCCTGAGATCCTCTCCCGCTTCCCGGCTTCCCTCGGCGGCCGGCCACCAATCCAGGAGGTCCCTGATGCCTGATCCCGTCTGGCTGCCCGACGTGCTGCGCGCGGCGGGGCTCGAGGTGCACGAGTATCCCGGCTGGCGCGACCGCGGGCACGGTGACTTCGGAACCATCTGGGGCGTAGTCGCCCACCACACCGGCAGCTACGGCGAATCCCCCCGGGGCATCGCCGAGCACCCAGAACTGGGCCTGTGTTCACAGCTGCATCTCTCACCCGAGGGCGTCTACACCATCTGCGGCGTCGGAATCGCCTACCACGCAGGCATGGGCTCGTACCCAGGCCTGCCTACGAACAACGCCAACCAGTGCACGATCGGCATCGAGGCCGCCAACGATGGCCGCTCTGGCTGGAGCGATGCCCAGTACGACGCTTACGTCCGGGGCGTGGCCGCGATCCTGAGCCACCTCGGCCATGACTCGTCGCACGTCATCGGGCACAAGGAATGGGCTGCGATACAGGGCAAATGGGACCCGGGCGGCATCGACATGGACGACTTCCGCCGCGACGTCCAAGCGCACATCGACCATAAGGAGCCGGATATGGCATTTCTGGATGAGGAGTTCACGAATTGGGCGGGCCACAAGGTGCGCGTCCGAGACGTGCTCTTCCACATGGACCTCTACAACGGCCTGATCCTCGATCAGCTCATCGGCCCTGGCGCCCGTGAACGCAAAGGGGAGCCGACGCGCTGGCCCCAACTGGGCAACCGGACAGCCGTCGAAGCTTTGGCCGCACTGCTCGAGGAGCGCGGCATCGAACCCGTCCCTGCGAAGTCGGAAGGCGAAAAGTGATGAGCAAGATCCTCTCGACCCTGCGCACCGAACCGGTCCGCGCCATCCTCTACCCCCTGCTGGTGATCCTCGCCGGAGTGCTGGTCACCCGCGGCGTGGTCGACGAGTTCTCCGCCGACACGATCATCGGCATCGTCGGCGCCATCCTCGGCGTGCCAGCCGCGGAGATCGCTCGCGCGAAGGTCACTCCGGTGTCGAATCCGATCGCGGGGATGCCGAGCGACCAGTGACCGACGACTTTCTGACCGCGTTCCCATGGGATGCGGTCAGCGTCACCGGTCTGTGCGTGGCCATCACCTGGCTGATTGTCACCGGCCGCCTGGTGCCACGCGCCACGGTGGACCGAATGCTGGAGGACCGCGATAACCGCAACGCGTTCCTGGAACGGCACATCGACGCCCAGCAGGCCGTCAAATCCGAGCTGGCACACCAGAACACCGAACTCTTGAGCACGGCCAAACTGTCGGCCGCCCTGCTCAAAGCGGTTGCTCCCAGGGAGAGCCATGTGGTTCAAGTCGAGGAGTAGCCGAGAGTCGGAATCCACCCGCGAGGCGCGCGAAGGCGCGCAGCGGGCCGAGCAGGAGCTGGCGGAAGTCCGCGAGCAGAGGCGCATCGTTGAAGACCTGGCGGCGTTCATCGCGGAGACGATGCGCCGCAATCACTTCGGGGAGCAAATCGAACGATCCATCGCACTCCGGAGGAGCCAATGAGCATCCGCAAGAACCATGTTGTCCTGGCAGTTTCCTCAACCGTCGGCATCGGAGCCTACGTCTTGGCGCCGCACCGAGAGACCGTCGCAACAGGGTACTTGGCAGCCATTGCTGTGCTCGGCTGGATCTTCGTCCTCACCTACGGAATCCGCAGCCACTGGCGGGCGACCGCTGCAGGCCGCGGCGTGATGCGGCTGATGCTGTGCCTGACCCTGATCTGTACCCAGGGCATGGCCACCATTGTCAGCGACTACAGCTACCCCGGCCGCGACATCATCCGGCCGCTGCTGCTTCTCGGGGTCGCGCTGGCGATCCTCGACCTTCTGCTCACCCTGGTCCGCATTCAACGGTTCGAGCGCGAGGACACGACCGATAAAGAGGCGCGGTGACAACTCCGAATCTGCCGAACGAGTCCCCGCCGTCAGGCACACTCGGCGTCGGCCTGTTCCGGGCGCTGCAACAGAAGACCGTCGACGAGGCGAAGGCCACCATGTCCGGCGGCATCATGGGCGCGTTCGAGCACACACAGGACACCCTGCACAGCGAGTACAACATCCCGCTGGAGAACACCCGCGTGATGGCCGTCGCTGCTTCGGACCAAGCCGACGTGGCGATGAGCACCGCCGAGGCCGCGGCGAACGAAGCAGCCAACGCCGGCGAGCTCGCGGATATCGCCTACGAAAACGCCCACGAGTGGAGCCTCGAATTCGTGTGCGCCTCCGCCGCGGTGGAGCTGGGACGCAACGAGTTGCTGCTCGGGCCGATGCTCAACGTCCGAGGCAACCGGACCGCGATCCTCACCGACGTGCACATCGCACTGCTTGAGCAGCCGGGCGGCATCACGATCGACACCCGCAAATGGAACGCGTCGGTGACCTCGTTCACCGTGGCGCACACCGGCACGCTGGATCCGAACGTCACCCTCCGGTCCTTCAGTGGCCTGACTGTGCCGGTGCTGGACAAGGAGCGGTTCTTCCCGAACGTCGCTGCGGTAGTCGGCACCGTGGCCCCGAACGTCCTGCAGATCTGCGTCGCCGGCGTCTACATCCCCCTGTAGGAGGGTTTCGTGAAGGTTTTCGAGTGCATCGGCAGCACTCACAATCTGATGCAGGACTTCATCGTCCTCCCGACGCGGGAGAAGCTGTGGGCAGCAGCGTTTGGGGTGGAGTCTCTGGACGGGCTGTTCGACATGACTCCCGCCGAGGCGGCGATTACCGTGGTCGAGGCGGCGGTGCGCCGGTTCAACGACGACCCCGAAGCGCTGCGCCCACTGGTCGACCCCAGCGACCCGGTGGGGCTGCGGGGCAACCGCGCGGTGCTGATCGAGCTGTGGAAGTTCCTGTTCGCGAACGGCGGCACCGTTTCGGGAGCAGTGGAACAGGCGTGAGCTTCCTGCTTCGCCGCCACCTTCCGTTGGCGTGGGCGGGGTGGTACGACAACTTCCAACGCCCGGCCGAGAACCCGGTCAAGCCGCCGTGGGGACACTTCGGTGACGGGTCGCGCGGCCACATCAACAGCGACCACGAGCTCGTCATCCCCGCTAACTACACCAGCGTCGTCGGCGGCGGCGAGTCCTACGAGTTCCAACCGTTCACCAGCACGTTCGGGCACGAGTGGACGATGTGGTGGCCGGTCGAGGGACTGGCTGCCCAGTACTTCAACAACTTCGTCATGGAGAACTGGTCGAAGGTCGGGCCCAGCTTCGCGAACTCGTTCTGTATCCGCTGCCGCCACGCCCCCGTGGTGGGCGCCGACGATATCTCGATCATCGAGTTCGACGGCCTGATGTCCTCGGGCACGATCCTCGCCGAGGCGGATCTCGGCGGCTCCTTCTTCGGCCAGTGGGTCACGATCCGCATGTACGTCGACGACGACAAGCTCGTCCGCGTCTGGGCCAACAACGTGCCGAAGCTGCAAGCCGTTGTCTCCGCAAGCCACCGACCCCGCAAGGACAAACGGGGCCTGAACCTGTTCAACAACTGCCTGGCCGACGCTCGCCTGAAAGCAGTGGGGTCCGCGCCCGGCGCGAGGATCTTCGACCGCCCCTCGGATTTCCCAATCCTCAACAGTTCCCAGTGGTCGCAGATCTTCTACGACGACTTCAACCGCGGCGACGGCGCGGTGGGCAATGGGTGGACGCAGCTCGGTACCGACGCCGCGATCCGGTCAAACTCGTGGGCCACGATCAACACCACCGACGGCAACCGCACCATTCTGCGCGAATCCGGCAACCTCAACGGCACGCAGCGGGTCGAGGCCGTGATCGGAGGATTCCAAGCCCCCACCTCGGCGCCTGCGTTTCTGGTGCTGCGCGCGAATTCGGCCGGCACCAGCGGGCTGCTCGGGTCGTTCCGCAACGGCGGAGTGGTCATCAGCCGGTTCACCAGCTCACTGTCCGGCTCGAGCCTGTCCGGCAGCAACTACGTCAGCGACACCTTCGGCACTATCGCCAACGGCACCCCCGTCGCGTTCTGCGCCAACGGCGATTACGCGTGGATCGAGATCAACGGCGCCGTGGTGCTCAAGTGCCAGCTGTTCGGCGGCCCCACCGGTTCATGGATGGGCGCGCACGTCAGCCGGAGCTCCGGCACCAATTCCGCGTCCTGGAACAGCATTCGACTCATGGAGGCAGCTTGACCGTCATCAGCGAGGATGTCGCCGACATCGCCGGTGCCGACGACACCACACAGTTCGAGTTCTCCAGCCCGTTCGTGCGGGAATCCGGCGCAGGCGGCGGCCTGATCACCACGCGGGCCCGGTTCTTCACCGCGGTCAACGGAGTGCTCACCACACCGTCACTCGATCCCGGACCGACGATCGTCCGGATCGGGCAGGCCACCTACCACATCGAGGTGCCGGATTCGGCGACACCGATCCTGCTGACGCCGCTGCTGGAAGCCGCGACACCGGTGCCGCCCGCCGATGAGGCCGCCGCGGTGCGCAACGGCGGCGGCGTCGCCCGCATCCAGCGCATCACCGAATCGGCGTATCTCGCCCTGACCACACCCGACCCCGAAACCCTCTACGTAGTCCTCGAGGACTGAGAGAAAGGCACCCTGAAATGCCCGATGTTGCAAAGATTTACGGCAAGGCGTTCGTCTCCGCATTCAACAAGGAGATCGATATCAACTCCGACACCATCAAGGCGATGCTGTGCTCGGCGTCCTACACCCCCGACCAAGACACACACCAGTACAAGAGCGATGTCACCAACGAGATCACCGGCACCGGCTACACCGCGGGCGGCATCACCCTGTCGAACTGCACCATCAGCTACGACGGCGCCACCAACACCATCAAGTTCGACTGTGACGACTTCCAGTGGACCGGCGCTACGTTCACCGCGCGCAACCTCGTCGTCTACGACGCGACACCGGGCAGCGACGCCACCCGGCCGCTGATCATGTACGTGACCTTCAACGCCGACGTTCCGGTCACGTCCAGCACATTCAGCGTGACGGTCAACGCGGGCGGTCTGTGCACCGTCACGGTCTCCTAGGCAGGCGCCGTGCCGTTGTTCGGTCGGGGCCGCGCGCCGAAGTACCTCCGACTCGGGACGCTTCCGGTCACGCACGCCATACAGGGCGAACACGTCGTGTTCGACGGCACGATCCCCGTCGCCCTGACACTGCCCGCGGCGTCGGCGGCCGCGGGCGCGCGTGCTCCCGGTATCGCCGCTGGGACCGTGCTGACGCCACCTACCGCCACGGCGGTATCCGAGGCCAAGACCATCACGGTGGCCGCGGGCGGCCGCGTCGCGCCGCCGATCGCGGCGGCTGCGGCTGCCGCCCTTGTTCCGCAGATCGCGGCTGGCGCGGAGGTCAGCTTGCCTGCCGCGGTGGCTATCGGCAGCGCGCTAATTCCGGACATTCAGGTGGTGGGGTCGGGCGAGATCCTGTTGCCCGCAGCCCATGCAACCGCCGAGGCGCTGGTTCCCTCGGTGACGGTAGTGGCGACGATAGCGCCGCCGACGGCTACCGCAGTCTCCGAGGCGCTGGTGCCGACCGTCACCGCCAGCGGCATCGTCGCCCCTCCGGCGGCTTCCGCGTCGGCGTCCGCGCTGGGTGTCACGGTCGCGGCCGGGGCGTCGATAGCGGCTCCACGGGCGCAGGCCACGGGCGCCGCGCTGGTTCCCGCCGTGAGCGCGGGAGGAGCCGTCTCACTGCCTGCGGCGGCGGCGTCGGCAACCGCGCTGGTTCCCACCTACTCCACCGGGGTCACGTATACCGATGACTTCAACCGCGCCAACAACACCTCGCTCGGAGCGAACTGGACCGAGACCGGCGGCGACCTCGGCATCATCTCCAACCAGCTCGCGGTCCAGGGAACGACAGCCAACCGCCGCGCCGCGATTTACAACAGCCAGACCAATACCCCCTACCAGTCGGTCGAATTCACCGTCGGCTCGGCACCGAACGGCACGGCCGTGGCGGGTTCTGTGTTGCGCTGCAATGCGGCCATGACCGAGATGTTCATCCTCGGCACCTACAACGGCGGCTGGAACCTCGGCAGGATCACCGGCATCAACGGCACCTACACCGCGGTTGGTTCCGGAACGGTCACCATCGCCAATGGTGACGTAATCCGGTGTCAGGTCGATGAGAACAACGTCTGGTCGGTGTACATCAACGGCGTCAAGAACGGCAGCTCCTACCGAGATACCACGTGGGGCGACAGCAGCCACAAGTATCTTGGGCTGTTCGTGCAGCGCGTCTCGACGACGAACTCGCACAGTATCGACAACTTCGTCGGCAAGGACGTGTCCCCCTACACGTCATTCGCTACCGACAACTTCAACCGGGCCAGCCTGGGCAGCAGTTGGACGACACGGTTCGGCCCGCTGTACCTGTCGGGTAACGAGCTGTCGGCCGTTGGGCTGGCGTCCGAACCGATCTCGTTCGCCTGGCACACCACCCAGTCCCCGACGAACGACCAAGCCGCCGAAGCTAAAATCCGCTGGAACAGCCGCAACCCCCAGCATTCATCGATGTCGGTGTGCGTGCGCGCCGACCCGGCGAGCAGCCACGCCGGAGTGCACTACTGGCGGGTCGCGGACAAGCACGGCATCTGCATGTACAGCTGGGACGGCACGACATTCACGGCGGCCACCGGGACCGCGGACATCGTCACCACGACGAAGGCGGCCGAAGGTGCAGTGATGCGCATCGAGGCAAGGGGAACGGTCTACACCGCGTTCCTCGACAACGTGCCCCAGCTCCAAGGAACGTTCACGACAGCCCAAGTGCCGCTAACCAACCGGTATTGCGGTGTCCACGGTGAGGATGATTCCGGGGTCTCGGGTGGCGGTGAGCCTCCGGCGAATCTGGACGATTGGGCGGCGTACTCCATCCCCTGATCCGGCCACGCCGCGCGCGAAAATGCCCCGCCAACCTTCGGGATTGGCGGGGCATTTCGTCATGTCAGGAGGCCAACCAGGTAGCGACTACCCGAGGGTTGGGCGTGTACTTCACCTTGGTCACCGTCACACCGTCCGGCACAGGGAACAGGATCGCGCCACGCACGCAATCTCCCACTGCCACAGGCTGCCCCGAGAACGGGTAGATCGGTTTGGGGAACTGGCCGTAGGTCAGGTTGGAGGCGGGGTAGTTGCCGTTCTTCGCGTCGGCGACGGCCCAGTTGTTCCAGCTGACGGTGAACGGCGTCGTGGACGCGTCCACGCACGTCTGGACGTCGATCGCCACCCAGTGACCACCAGAGGTCGGCCGCGGCGCCTGGGGCGCAACCTCCTGGGTGACCGAGAACATCGTGACCCGGGCGGTCAGTCCACCGTTGTCGCCACCGAGGGTGATCTCCTCGCCAGCTGGCATGGGCGCGTTCGCGTTCGATGTCGAGCTCGGCGACGCCGGCGTGGGGGTTGTCGTGGCGGCCTTGGTGGTGGTCGGCGCCGCGGTGGTGTCATCGGTGGAGCTGCAGCCCGCTGCGACGACTGCGACGGCAGCCAGGATCAATCCGACAGATTTCATGGGTTCCCCTCATCGAATTCGGCGAAGACGCTACACGCAGGAAAGCGGCTCCGCTGGTCCTTCACAGGATCGGCGGAGCCGCTTTCGGTGTTTCAGGGGTGACGCTCAGTCCTGGCTGGTGATCAGCGTGGAGGTCTGGCCGATGCGACGCTTCGGCGCGTCGACACCGCGCGGGTCCTCGTTCCAGTTGTCGCTCGAGTTGCCGTCCGGACCCGGGGTGTACTGCTCCATGCGTCTATCCCTTCGTTCGGTGTTTCCTTGGAATTCCCCGACAGGTTGGCGGGGAAGCTCAGTACCGCCTCTGTCGATAGCGGAGGCGGATCGATGCGGCGGTACGGGCCGCGCATACTCCGACCTCGCAGTCGTGGTGGGCGATCACGGCGGCGTCGGGGTGGTCGAACCCGAACTTGGCGTCGAGGTGGTCGCGGTGGAGCACCACGACGTTGCTGGGCCACTCGTTCATCGGATCACCGTGTTCTGGTGCGCATGCACGGGAAGCTTCGCCAGCGCGCCGAGCTTGCGCGGGCACGGCGGCTCGCAGGAGGCGTGGATGGCGAGGATGCCGCGCGCACGCGTCTCGGACATGGTCACTGGCGGTTTGGTCTCGCAGTGGTCGTTGACCCAGCTTTTGATCGTCATCGGATCGCCCTCGCGGGCTTCATGAGTCCGGCCTCGAACAGCACCCGGAGCGCGGCCGCCTTGCAGTCGCAGCGCTCGGCGTCGCAGCGGATGAGCTTCTGCATCACGATCCGCGCCTGCGGGACGGTGAATGGATCATCAGGCGCCGGATGGCATTCGGATTCAGGCTGGGGGAGCGGTCTATCGATGGGCACCGGCTTGGCACGACCGCCAAGCCAGTGGATCAGCTTGGGCAGGCCATCGAAGATCAGCCAGAACAGGGCGCAGACTCCTGCGATGACGACCAGAGTGGTAGCGAGTTCTTCGGTCATTGGACAGCTCCCGCATCGTGTCGGGGGTTAGCGGCCGTCCCTGCTTGCAAACACCCGAGTGCTTCTGCCGTCATGGCTCGGCCTTCCCCGCTGCTTGGCACGTTGGTAGGCACCCGACGCCAAGGAAGGATGCACTGGTGCGGGGAGCGCGGTCCGTGTATCCGCCGTCCTGGCGTCGGGGTCCGGATCTGACGCTACGGACGCCGCGCTCTGCGGCTCAACGATATTTCTCGACATTTCTCGAAATCTGAGAAAGTATGGCTGTGAACAGGGAGAATAGATATTGCTGTCGCACACCAAGAACAGGGGTTTACTATGAGCTTGCGATTGCTCGGCGGGCCGTCCGGTAACGGCGGGTCGCCTCGGTTGTGGATCGACGACGAGCGGGGCGTCTACCTGGTGCAGGGCTACCCGGTCCCGGACCGCCCGGATCACGTTGAGATCCCGCACATACTGCTGAGATGGTTACAACCGGATACGCATCTGGGCGCGGAGCTGACCGATACCGGTAGCGGCTGGTTCACCTTGGCCGGCCCCACGGTGATCGACCCGAAGGCGTTGGCGCAGTTGCAGGTACCGTCCCACGAGACCTGCATCGAGGTGCCGGTCGCCGCGAGCACGAGAAGGTGACGATGCTATTCCTGCCCAACGATGACCCCAGCAAGCTGCTCGCCCTGGCGAACTCTCGCGCGGTGCACCTCGAAGTCGCCGACGAGCACGCCGTAAGCGACGAGGACGAACCGATGCGCCGGTTCCTGGCTGGCCTGCCGCCCGTAGATCCAGACAACTACCCGCCGAGCTGGCGGCAGTGGGAGAACCTGGTCGCCGACACCACAGCGAGAGGTGTTGCGATCCAGCGGATCCGTGTGGTGACCGAGCCGCTCACCGACTACATCCGATTCCTGCACGCGATCAGCGACCGCAACGAGCACTACGGCGAAGACATCCGGTGGATCCCGCGTCACACCGTCGACCCGTCGGAGTACACCGCGGACGAGTGGTGGCTGCTCGACGATGACGCGCTCGCCTGGACGTTGTTCGATGCGGCCGGAGACTTCGTCGGGTTCGCGGTGACGCGCGATCCCGTCGAGGTCGCGCGGGCCGTGGGCGTCCGTGATCGGCTGTGGGCGAAGGCCATCAGGCACAGCGACTACGCACCGGAGAAGATCGGCTAAATGAGTGGCGTCGAGCAGGCACGGGCGGCATTGGGAACCCGGCTGCGCGAATTGCGAAAGGCGGCCGGGTTCACCGGTGTCGAGATGGCGCGCCGTGCCGGATGGGTACCGGCGAAGGTCTCGAAGATCGAGACCGGGAGGCAGGCCCCGTCGCAGGATGATCTCGTCGCATGGTGTGACATCACAGGCTCGAGCCTGGTGTTGCCCGACCTGCTCGCCACTCTCACCAATCTGGAATCGATGTGGGCGGAGTGGAAACGGATCACCGCCGGCGGTCACGCGCGCAGGCAGCAGCGCAGTGTCGAGATCGAGGCCGGGGCCCGGACCATTCGCAACTGGGAGCCGAGCATCATCCCTGGGCTGATCCAGACCGAGGACTATGCCCGCGCGATCCTGACCCAGTGCATCCGGTTCCTTGGCACCACCGATGACGTCGAGGCGGCCGTGGAGGCGCGTATGCGTCGCCAGCGCGTGCTGCATCTCGGTCGGCACCGGATCTCGATCCTGCTCGGCGAGCAGGCGCTGTACACCACGGTCGGCGACGACGACGTGATGGCCGGTGAACTTGAGTATCTGGCGGGGGCGATCGGTTCCCCGCGGCTGTCGCTCGGCATCGTTCCGCGGGATGCCGAGTTCGTCTACACCACGACCTGCTTCGTGCTGTATGACAGGCGGCTGGCGATGGTGGAGACGACCAGCGCGGAGCTGTCGGTCACCGCGCCGACCGAACTCGCCTACTACGAGAAGGCGTGGGCGGCGCTGCACCGGCAGGCGGTCTATGGCGACCATGCGCGCGATCGGATTCTGGCCGCGCTCGATGGCCGCCGCGGCTCGCTGTAGCCGGGCCGTTCCTCGCTGCCGGATACGCAGTTGGGTACGCAGTGGGTACGCAGGAGGGTCTAAAGACCCCTATTCCAGCCAACGCACGCCAACGGCTAAACCGCAGGTCAGACAGCGGAGGCTATGCCAGCCAAAAACAGCAAACGCCAGGAGCGCAATCCGAGCTGTACTTCGACGTGTAAGTCGTAAGTTCCGCCGACCTGTGACGGAGCGCCTGCGCGCAGGCGCTTTGTAGGCAGTGCGCATGGTAGACGAGCCCATCTGTTTCGCGATCATCCAATAGTTGCGATCGGATGGGCTCGTTCGCATTCTGCGTCGAAACCCGCACCCCGGCTGTCGTCGGCAAGCTCTGCTACCTGTTCTCATGCATGGGAAGTCAGCTCTGAGCGTGAAGAATGGATCCGTATCGTCCATGGCAGGAGGTGGCATGCGGAGAGAGCTGGGCGCCGGTCGGATCGGGTGTCGGGCGACCAGATGGCCTGCTCGGATGCTGCCGGGTCCCCGCGTTGTAGCGGGGAGTGATTTCCACTCGCACGGCGTGCCGGGCGGGAGGTCCGCGTGATGCATCCATACACTGCGGCGGCACTGGAATCCGGCCGCGAGTTCGTGCATACCGTCGATGACATGATGGAGCGGATCAATAGCGTCCGCGCTCGACGGCCCTCGCCCAGCGCTAGGGTGATTCCGGAGGTCGACGGGAAAGGTCGCCTCACCGATCTGTACATCGCCGAGGGAACGATCGCGCATTCGTCGAGTAGCCAGGAGTTGGTGGCCGACATCATGGCGGCGATTCGGGACAGCACCGAAGACGCCCTTCGGCAGCACCGGCTCGCCATCCAGCAGACGGCGTGGCCACCAGCGGTGTCGTTGCCGGAACCGAAACTCTAGACGATACCCAGGAGTGTGGCCGTGGTAGAGCTGGGCATCTCGGGCGCCGTCGAGGGCGAAGCGCCGCCCGATTGGCTGAATTTGACCTACGAGGTGTTCAATCCCGACTACTCCGTCGGGGTCGCCTGCGATCGAAGCGGCACGATCGTCGGTCTGCACCTCGGCGACGAGGTGTGGGAGAACACCGACAGTTGGCTCGCGGCCGAAATCGTTCGAGTTGCCCGCCTGGCCTACCAGAAGTCTCGGGTGGGGCGGCGTGCTGAGCTGCTGTACAACGGCGCGTTGCCGCGCCTGGCCGACTCGTTGGGTTTGCCCACCGAGGCCGACTACAACCTCATGGAGAAGGCTGAGTTCGGCGCCGGGTACTGAACCTCCCCGCCCAGGCCTGCTCCCGATATCCCCAGAGATGGGGATGCTGAAGAATGGGGAAGTCGGCCGGAATGGAGAGGGTTCGTCGATATGACCAGCGAGTTCGATCAGGATTCACAAGAGTGGCGCCGAGTTCGCGACGTCAACCAAGACATGGTCCCCGGCCTGCGGGAACGCGCGAAGAACGATCCTGATTACGAACCCAATTTCATCGCCACGAATGGTTGGGCGGCCTACGGGTTCCTGGAGAATTACGGTCGACCGTACCGGCGTGATCGTGCGGTCGGCTGGACTTCGGTGGCCGATGGTCGTCAGGGGACGAGCGATAATTCCCACACGACCGCGGGGGCGATCGAGGACACCGACGGAGCGGGTGGCGCGGCGGTTCGGAGTGCGTCGGCGGAGGTCTGAGCTTCAAAGGTCGGCAGGTATTCCGGCGGGCGGATTCAGAATGGCTGCAATCGGCTCGCGACCGTTCGGAACCACGATTCTGATCGTGGGTTCTGCTGAAGGGTGCGCGAAACGATCCGGGCTTCGTCAGCCGGGCCCAATGCCCGTGATGCGGGTTGGCGGCGGCACTTCCCTGATCGGCGATCGAGGCAACGGCACAGGGCTCTCGCGACAGGCGCCGCGGTGAACCGCCCGTCTAGGAGGACGCATGACCAACTACTTCACTTATGACAAGAACGGCAACTATACAAAATCGACGAGCCGTCCTGAGTCTGGCTTCTACAGCGCGCAGGAAGAGCCCGGTGGCGCAGTAACCCTGTATGAGGCAAAACCAGGTGGGGATCCCAAGAAAATTGACTCTTGGGACCACGCCCGGGACATGGATTACGTGGTCACCCCGGATGGTACCGCATACAAAGTCAAGCTGGTCGACAATGTATATCGTGCCGACCCGGACAAGCGCGACGAAAAACATGATCAAAAGCAGCCCGCCCCTCCTCCTCCCACAGACGAGGATCAGAAGAAAAAGTACATGGAGGGTCTGGAGAAAGATCCAGAAGAGGGCGATCAATTCGACGACTTTCCGCTGAAGATCAAGCTCCCTCCTGGTAGCCCTTCGGACGACCTGAAGACCTATATCAGTTTGGCGAACCACCAACTCAAGTACCTCGAGAAACAAATGGGCGACAAGAAGAAGCCGATCGCCTTGACTTCCCCAGAAAAGGGCAAAGACACCCTTATTTGGGACAACAACCTCAGCAAATCGTTCACAGATTCGATGGGTAAAGGCGCGGAGGCGCAAGCCGGGGGAAAGGGCGAAGCAGTCGATGCGTACAAATCGGCTTCCGCCTTCCTCGACGAGTTGGACGCCCAGTGGTCGGCCAGGGACGAAGACTTCAAAACGGAGAATCTGAAGCTCACCGCCGACAACGATCGTACATATCGGAAAATGTGGGACAAAGTCCAATCGACGCATGAGGATATCTGGGCGGCACTCAAGAAACCTCATGCGGGATACTTCGGCGGAAGTACTTTCAGTGACAGCAACTTCACAGCTCCCGGTATTCAGAATGTGGTGGAAGAGGGGCCGGTCTACGGAATCGTCCGTGAGACCGTCCAGTTCTGCGTAGATCAGGTTGCGGATTACGCGAATCGAGCCGAGAGCGCGGGTAAGAAATACGGCGATTTCCCAGGATTTCCCACCGACAAAGGTGATAAGGGTGACAAGGGCGATAAAGACGGCGACAAGAGCGACAAGGGCGATAAAGACGGCGACAAGGGCAACAAAAACGCGAACAACAACAGCGCGAACAACAACGGCGGTGTGAACAACGGCGGCTATAACGGCGGCTATAACGGTGGGTACAACGGCGGCGCCAACAACGGCACTCAGGGCACCGCAGGCCCCACCGCACAGCAGGCCAGTCAGAACGAGGACTTCAGTTCCACTTACGACGACCTGCTCGGGACGGACACCACGGGCACGGCGGACACCACCCAGACCGCCCTCGACAACACCGGTACGGGCGGAACCACCGGTTCGAGCCCAGTTACCGCTGCTGTGCCGACCACGGCGATGCAAGGCGGAACGGGCTCGGGATCCGGGTCGGGCGGCACCACGGCCACACCGGCCGCCACTGCCACTCCGGCCAGCACCGGAAACGATATGTCCAGTCTGATGACACAGATGGCCCTGATGAACGCCCTGCAGGGGAACCAGACCCGTCAGCCGACCAGCGACGACAGCCGCTACGACGACGACCGGGATTCGCGGCATGAGCGCGACCGGCGGGAACGAGAGCGCGCAACGCAGGCGTCGACCACCCAGCAAACCGCTCAGGCCTCTCCTGCCGGTGTGACCGCGCCGACCTACGCGGGCACTCCGCCGCCGGTGACGACGCCGGGTACCACGGTGGATGTCCCCATCGACAACACGAATGTCAAGGCGACCCCGCCGGTGGCGGAGGCCTTGCAGAAGCAGGTGCAGAACGTCGCCCTCGACGCGGTATCCGCGTACAAGGGGACTGCGGGTGAGTTGACAGCGGACCATCCGCCCGCGGTGGTCAACGGCCCCGGCGAGTTGAAAACGGGCGATATTCTTCAGTGGGAGCGACACAGCGCTTTGATCGTGCGGGATCAGGAGCAAAATAGGTTGTACGTCCTGGACGGCGGCCATCTCGTTCCACTGGATCCCAACAATCCACCGTTGAAAGAAAAGTACGGTGATTTCACGGGATACGTGCATCCAACCGGTTTGGATGCCGGCAACGCCGACCTGGGTGCTGCGGCGGCACCGCCGCCCACCACGAGCCAGGCGCAGCAGCCGATCGCTCCACCGCCCGTAGGGCGACCACCGCAACAGACCTGAGCGGCCGGACAGCATGGCCGCACAGAAGGACATCGTCATCGCGGCGGCGACCGGCTATGGGTGGCCCGATGTCGAGCCGTGGGCAAGGAGCCTCGCCGCGAGCGATTTCGCCGGTGTGGGCGCGGTCATCGTGTACGACCGCGACGCCCGCGGCGACGCCATCGCCGATAACCTGGAATCACTGGGGTTGTATGCGATACGCATGTCGCTTCGCGGCAGTATCTACAACCAGCGGTTCGAAGATGTCGCCCAGGTGTTGCGGACATTCAGGCATTCGCTTCGATTCGCCGTGGTCACCGACGTGCGCGATGTGTACTTTCAGGCGGACCCGATCCAGTGGTTGGAAACCCACTTGAGCCGCACCTTCCTCGCTGTGAGCGAGGGGGTGCGGTACTGCGACGAAGCGTGGAATCGGGACAATCTGCGCCATGGCTTCCCCGAAGTCGCCGAGCGCGTGTGGTCAAAGGTGGTCTGCAACGTCGGTGTCCTTGCCGGCCGAGCCGATGCCATCTCCGATCTGTGTGTGGGCATTTCCCGCGTCGCCGCCTCGTCTGGAGTGCCGGTCGCGGATCAGAGCGGGTACAACGTACTACTCGACATGGAACCGTTTCGTTCCGCGGTGCAGTTGGTGACATCCGACGACGGATTCGCCTGTCAGGCCGGGACGTTAGCGGATCCGGACCGGGCCGGAGTGCTGCGCCCGTTTTTCCTCGAGCCCGAGCCGATCTGGTCCGGAGCGGACGTGCGGACATCCACAGGCAAGTTGTATCCGATCGTGCATCAATACGATCGGGTGCCGGAATGGAAACGGGCGTTCTCGGCGGAACTGCGGTCGACTCCGGCGCGGAGGCCGGCTTCTTCTCGAGTAGCCTTGGCTCGGGTCCTGGGGGATGCCGACGGCGCGTCGGTCTCGGATGTCGCCCGAAGGTTCGGGGTGCCTCGGGATAGATCAGCGATACCGCTGTATTCCGCAGAACCCGAGATGGATTCGGTGGCGCGTCGATCGAGAGTGAAGCCGGGTCGGCCAGGTAGCGCGGGCGGATGAGTCGTCAGCTCGCCTTATCGATTATCGGATCCCCGTCGGCCCGGTCGTCAGAAGCCGCGGAACGTTGCCGGATGGTGAAGTCGAAGCTGCTGTAACGATCGCGACCGTTCCCGGCATCTTCCCAGGTGAAGCCATACTTGCCGATATGTTCCAGGCGGATTCTAGTGTCGGCGTGGATGGCGAAGCCGCTCTTCCGCGCGCGTTCGCAGAAGGAGTAATCCTCGCCGAGGTACCAGTGGTTCTCGCCGTCAGGAATGATCATGGGCAGGAAGAACGGGATGTTGGCACGGCCGAACTGTGTATTGCAGACGGGCGGCTTTTCTCGTTGCAGGATCTTCTCGTAGACATGTCGTCTGGTGAGCAGGAACCCGCAGGCCGCATAGCGGATCTCGATGACACCGCCGCCTTCGCCGAATGTGATTTTCGTGGTGCCGGGCAAAAGACTGCACACCAGTTCACGCGCCATTTTCTTGGCATAGATACCGCCCACCATCGGCAAGTCGTGCGATCGCAACATCTCGACGGATTTCGGTTCGAAGCGAACGTCCGCATCGATCCACATCAACTCTTCGAAGCCCTGCGCCAAGGCATCCGTGGCGATTTGGCTGCGCGCTTGGTCGATCGCGGAACAGCCGTACACGCGCCAGACCGGATATCCGCGTCGTTCGAGTTCCGCCAATCCTTCCGCGCATCCGGGCTCGATGTAGTCGTGCACCGGGACCAGCACGACACAGCGGGAAGGATCCATTTTCTCCACCTGGTGAGGGCCTCGTATCCGAGGCCAACTGTACTGTGCGGCCGGAGAACCACACTCGGTGGGAAGGAGGGACTTCAGGACTACGCTCGTGCCTTTTCGCCCCGCACCGAGGCGGCGACCTGGTTCGGCATCGGTTCGTGGCGCGCGTATCCGCGGGTGAAGTCGCCGGTGCCGTGGGAGATCGAGCGCAGGTCGATGGCGTAGCGGCTGAGTTCGAGCTCGGGAACTTCGGCGTGGATGCGCGTGCGTCCGGCGCCGTGCGGCTCGGTGCCGAGGACGCGGCCGCGGCGGCTGGACAGGTCGCTCAGTACCGGTCCGACGTAGTCGTCGGAGACCAGCACCCACACTTCGGCGAGCGGCTCGAGCACTCTGATTCCCGCGGCCGCCGCCGCCTCTCGGAGGGCGAGGGCACCCGCGGTCTGGAAGGCGGCGTCGGATGAGTCGACGGAATGGGCCTTGCCGTCGAACAGGGTGACGCGCACGTCCACGAGCGGATATCCGGCGGTCAATCCTCGGGTGGCTTGCGCGCGGACGCCCTTCTCCACCGATGGAATGAACTGCCGCGGAACGACTCCGCCGACCACTTTGTCCACGAACTCGATCCCGGACCCTTCGGGTAGCGGTTCGACTTCGATCTCGCATACGGCGTACTGCCCGTGTCCGCCGGACTGCTTCACATGCCTGCCGCGCCCGATCGCCTTGCCCGCGAACGTCTCCCGCAACGCCACTTGGTGGTCGGTCACGTCGACCTGCACGCCGAACCGGGTCCGCAAACGTTCCAGCGCGACGTCGCGATGCGCTTCGCCGAGGCACCACAGCACCAGCTGATGGGTCTGCGCGTTGTGCTCGAGCCGCAGTGCCGGATCCTCGGCGGCGAGGCGGGCGAGGCTCTGCGAGAGTTTGTCCTCGTCGGTTTTGCTGTGCGCGCGGATGGCGACGGGCAGCAGGGGGTCGGGCATCGGCCAGGGCTCGATCCGCAACGGGCTGTCGGTGGACGACAGGGTGTCGCCGGTTTCGGCGTGACCGAGTTTGGTGACGTAGGCGATGTCGCCCGCGATCGCCTGGCGCAGCGGGCGCTGCTGTTTGCCGAACGGTGCCGAGATCGCGCCCACCCGCTCGTCCAGCTCGTGGCTCTCGTGGCTCTCGTGGCCGCGATCCTCCAGGCCGTGTCCGCTGACGTGCACCGTGTCATCGGCATGCAAGGTGCCGGAGAAGACACGGACCATGCAGACCCGCCCGACGTACGGGTCGGACGCGGTGCGGATGACCTCCGCGGCCAGCTCCCCGCCCGGGTCGCAGCGCAGCGGGTGCGGCTCGGCGCCGTTGCTGGCGGTGATGGGGTGTTCGGCAGGCGTCGGAAAGCCGCCGGTGATCAGGTCGAGAAGCTCGACCGTGCCGAGGCCCTGCTTGGCCCCTTCGGGCGCGGGCGCGGCGAACAGCACCGGATGGAAACTGCCCCGCGCGACCGCACGCTCCAGGTCGGCGACCAGCGTCGCCAAGCTGATCTCCTCGCCTTCGAGGTAGCGCTCCATCAGGCTCTCGTCCTCGCTCTCGGCGATGATGCCCTCGATGAGGCGATTGCGCGCCTCCTCCAGCGCGGGCGCCTGATCGGGCGAGGGGGCGCCCTGGACCTCCTCTCCGGAGGAGTAGTCGCCTACGCAGTGCGGCAGCAGCTCCACCATGCCGGTGACCGGCCGGTGCCCGTCCGGATTCTTCGGGCCGTACACGGGCAGGTGCAGCGGCAGGATGCTCTCCGACGAGCCTCCGCCGAGCACGGTGCGGCAGGCCTCGGTCATCACGTCGTACTCGTCGCGCGCCGTGTCCAGATGGGTGATCACGATCGCGCGCGGCATCCCGACCGCCGCGCACTCTTCCCACAGGGCCCTGGTCGCTCCCGCGATCCCGTCCGCGCCCTCGGCCGCCGAGATGACGAACAGCGCCGCGTCGGCCGCGCGCAGCCCCGCCCGCAGCTCGCCGACGAAGTCGGCGTATCCGGGCGTGTCGACCAGATTGATCTTCATGCCGTCCCACGCCACCGGCACCACCGACAGCTGCACCGATCGGTGCTGGCGATGCTCGATCTCGTCGTAGTCCGACAGCGAGGTGCCGTCCTCGACCCGTCCGGCGCGATTGACCGCCCGCGCGGTGAGCGCCATGGCGTCGACCAGCGTGGTCTTTCCCGACCCGCTGTGCCCGACCAGGACCACGTTGCGAATCTGCTCGGGCCGGTCCGCCGTCATCACGCCGCCGTCGCCCGCGGCAGCTCCGTTGGTCTTGTCCACCATGTGTCTCGCTCCTTCGCCGACACCTGCCGTACATCCACCTTCCCACCGGGCGTCGCGTTCCGTCGACGAATCGGCAGATCAGGGCGCGGCGCCCGTCATTGGCAGGCGGGCGACGGCGGCCCGGTCCCGGCGATGTTCTCGCACGCCCAGTATCGGTCGATACGCCAGGAGCCGTCGCGCGAGATGAACGGCACGATCGTCGGACGACGGCCGTTCGGTCCGGTGAGAACGACGGTCGCAAGGAGGTAACCGCCTGCGCCGGTCACTTTGCCGACCGTCGTGGTGATCGAGGTGAAGGCCTGAGCGACCCGGGTGATCAACTCCGGGTCCTTGTCGTCGTCCGCGATCCGCAGCGGTTTGCGCTCCGTGGGAACCGCCGGGTCCAGCGTCTGTCGTAGCCGATTGTCGAGATCGGTGACCATGGGCACCGGTGGATCGGGCTGGGTGTTCGCCGGGGCGTCGGGCACTGTGCCCGGA
Source organism: Nocardia sp. NPDC004718 (assembly GCF_053601535.1). Lineage (NCBI taxonomy): Bacteria > Bacillati > Actinomycetota > Actinomycetes > Mycobacteriales > Nocardiaceae > Nocardia > Nocardia sp. NPDC004718. Next base: position 9,184 of record NZ_JBSGCA010000009.1, on the reverse strand, counting down.
AACAGCTGACGGACGATGCCGAACCAGATGACCGAGGCGGTCACCCCGAGCAGGGGTGGAGAAGTGAACTCGTTGACCGCGACGGTGACGCCGGCGTCCTGCTCGGGGAGATAGCCCATATGGGTGGTGTAGCCCGGCACCGCCCCGCCGTGTCCGATCCAGCGACCGAACTCCATCATGCCGAGCCCGTAGTGCAGGTCTCCGGCGAACCGGGTCCTGGCGCGAAAGGTCTCCGGTTCCAGCAGGTCGCCGCGGCCGAGCAGGCGAGCGTAGTCGCCGAGGTCGGAGATCGTGGACACCATCGTTCCCGCCGCACCGAAGAGTGCGGGGGTGGTCCGCGCGGTGACGTCGGTGGGGGCTTCGTCGAAGTAGGAGTACCCGCGACTCTCCGGCGCGGGAATGGTGGCGTCCGTGGGATATGTCGTGGCGCGCAGCCCGTGCGCGGCGACGACGTCAGCGATCACTTGATGCGCCGGTTTCCCGAAGACCTTCTCGAGCACCAGACCCAGTAGGTAGTACTCGGAGTTGGAGTACTCCACGCGGCTGCGCGGCGGCATCGCCTTTTCCGGATGCGCGATTATGGCGCGCAAACGGTCGCCCTCGCGCCATTCGGTTGCCGGAGACTTCGCGACTACTTGGTCGGCGAAAGCCTGCTCTTCCCGGACATCCCAGACGCCGCCTCGCATGCCGAGCAGATCGCGAAGGGTGATGGTGTCCCCGTGGGGCACTCCCGGCACATACCGTTCCAGCACGTCGTCCAACGAGAGCTTTCCCTCGTCGGCCGCGCGCAGCACCGCGGTCGCGGTGAAAGTCTTGCTGATGCTCCCGATCCGGACATGATCCGCCACGTCCATCGCACGACCGGTCGCGAGATCCGCTGTGCCGTAGGCCCTGACGAACGTGCCCCGTTTCGGGTCGTGCACCGCGACCAGCACTCCAGGAGGTAGCCGCGCGTCCATTTGCGGCCGCACGATGCGGTCGATCCGCTCGGCTGCCTCGGTTGGAAAGCCTCGTTCCTCGCGCTCGTCCGACGCGCATCCGGCCAGCAGCGCGGCCACCGTCGTCAGCGCCACGGCGACCGCGCACAACGATGTGAATCGTCCCCTCATCGAGCCCCCTATTCGGATAGTGCTTTTGTCAGTGTGCCAGGACGCCGAACAGTCGTGTTCCCGTCAGAGACGTCCCTCGCGCATCTCGCGCCGACGTGCGAGGAACGCTCCCTTCCGGAACATCTGTTGCTCAGGACAACCGGCGGATATCCCCTCGGACGCGGTAGAAGCCGCCGCGCGCCGACTCCGCTATGCCGTCGACCACGTAACGAGCCCCGGCCAGACGAATATCTTTGGGGAACTGAACATTCCACCCCTGGTGGTATCCCGGCGAGACGACTCGCACGCGCAGCGAACTGCCCTGGCTCACGCACTCCACGATGATTCCGCCCCCTGCTTCGGAGGTGATCTCGACGGTGTCGCTGGGCACCACCGCCGAGATCTCGGGAGCCTTCACCGACACCGTTTCGGGCAGCACACCCTGCTCGGCGTCGCGGATGGCGGCTTCGCCGACATCGAGACAGGCCAGCGTGCCGGTCGTGGTGACCAAGTACAGCTTCTCGTCGTGGTACTGCATGGAATACGCCGAGCCGCAGCCGGTGGCCAGCTTCCACACGCGGTTCCCGGCGGCGTCGAAGCAGTACACCGAGGAGTAGTTGTCGCCGGCGAAGACATACCGCCCGTCGGGCGAGGTGGCGCAGGAGAAGACCGCGGCGTCGCACTGATAGACGCGCTCGGCCCGGCCGCTCTTGGCCACCATGCGGACCTGGTTACGGGCGGTGCCCGCGTAGACGGCGTCGGATTCCTGCCAGCCGAACAGGACGCCGCCGCCGGTGCCCATTTGCCACAGGGTGCTTCCGCTGTCCAGGTCGTACTTGGTGACGCCGGCGGAATGCCCGTGGTAGACGCCGTTCGCGTCGATGCGCACCATCCAGCCCGAATCGCCGGTGCTGCGCCGCGTCCACAGCGACTCCTCCTCATAGTCGATCACGGTGATCCCGCCTTGGCGGTCGGAGACGCCGAGGATGCCGTCGTGGATGTCGAGCCAGTAGATGTCGACATCGGCCGCGATGTCGTAGGCCGCCCGCGGCACCTTGCCCGACAGGTCGTAGACGCGCCCGTCGTCGCAGCCGGCGTAGATCCAGAAGTCGTCGGCCACAATGCACTTGACCGAATCCGGCAGGCGGTATCGGCCGGTGACCGCACCGTCGGGGGTCAGGGTGAACACGTCGCCGCTCTCGTTGCCGACCCAGCAGCGGCGCTCGTCGACGAAGATACCGAAGGCGGCGGCGCCGGAGTCGAAACTCCACAGCACGGGCGCCGCCTTCGCGGTGGAGCGGCCGCTGCTGATCGCGCGCCTGGTCACCGGACGCCTGGCCCGCGCGCCCAGCACGGCGGGCGCGTAGCCCTTGCGTACCTTCTCGCCGATCTTCTTCGACGCGGCCGCCTGCGCCTTCTCCTCGGAGGCGAACGAACTCACCTTCGTCTGCCCTTGTTCCCCGATGCGACCGAAACGGACGCTCACTTGCGTACCCGCGACGATCACCTCGTAGAACTTGTGCGCGGTACCACTGTCCTCGGACAGTTCGAGATAGGTGGTTCCCCCGATAGTCATAGCGCCTCGCCTGTTTTCGTCAGATCAGAACGAAACGAAAGTTAGCAACAGGCACCGACATTCGACGGCGCGTCCGAGATCGCCGGTGGCCGGCTCTGGCACAATCGTGCCGGGCTCATGAGGAGGGGGTACGCCATGGTGTTGACCGCGCGGTTCCAGCCGGGATCGACCAGCCGTCCGTTCGTCGACCGCGCGCCGGTGCTGACGCGGTTCGACGAACTGCTCGCCGAGGCCGCCGGGCATCCCCGGGTCATGCTGCTCGGCGGTGTCGGCGGGATCGGCAAGTCCCGGCTGGTCACCGAACTGCGGGCGCGGGTCGGCAAGAAACATCCGGCGGCGGTGCTCGACCTGCAAGTTCCGAGTCATCGCCAGGCCGCGGACGGACTCGCCGTGCTGCGCATGCAGTTCGGCGCGCAGAAGATCAAGTTCCACCGCTTCGACATCGCCCGCGCGGTGTTGTGGCAGCGCATGCACCCGCATCTGCGCCTGACCTCGGACTCGCTCGCACTCGCCGAGCACAGCGAGATCCTGACCGAGATCCTCAACGACGCCACCGGCATCCCGGTCTTCGGCACCGCGACCCGGTTGCTCGAGCTCGGCGCTCGCAAGGTGATCCGCACCCATCGGATCCGCCACGATCCGGTCCTCGGGGAACTCGACCGGTTGAGTCTCGCGGGCCTGGAAGAAGCCGTCTCCTACCTGTTCGCGGAGGATCTGAAGAGTGGGACGGAGGGGAAACCGTATGTGGTCTTCCTGGACGCCTACGAAGCGCTGATGGGCGGCGCCGATCGTGAAGGCCGCGCGGCGGCGTCCGATGCCTGGCTACGCGATGTGGTCGCGCAGCTGGACACCGGGTTGGTGGTGATCGCCAGCCGCGAGCCGCTGGGCTGGGAGCGGCACGACTCGGAGTGGTCGGCCCGCATCCGGGCCGTGCCCGTCGACGACCTGCCGATGGACGCCCGCTTCGAATTGCTCGACTCCTCCGGCATCGAGGATCCCGACGAGCGCGCGGCGATCGCCGCTTCGAGCGCGGGTGTCCCGTTCTATCTGCATCTGGCCATCGATGCCCGTACCCGCGCGGGTTGGGTGACGCCCGCCGAAATGGTCTCTCCGGAAACGATTCTCGAGCGTTCCCTCCAGCACGTGCGCCCCGAGGAGGTTCGCATGCTGGAACTGCTGGGCCTGCCGCGCACCTTCGACCGGGAGATCTTCACCGCGGTCGCCCGGCAGTTCGAGCTACCGCACCATATCGCCGCGTGGAAGTCCCTGGTCGCGTACTCGTTCGTGTACGCGGCGGACGAGAACGACGAGGGTGAGCGCTTCCAGCTGCACCAATTGATGGTGGACGCGTTGCAGTGGCGTTTGGATCCGGACGTCCGGCGCACTCTGCACGGGGTGCTGCACGACCTGTGGTTCGCACGCGCCGAACGGTCGCTCGGCCGGGTCGCGGCCTTGCGGGAGGCGGGATATCACGGTGTCCGGTCCGGGCAGCTGTCCGCGGTGACGTTGCTGGGATACGTCGACCGGATCGAGGCGGCGGGTGGCAGCCAGGGCATCGGCGGAGTGATCAGCGATCTGGACCGCTATCTGAGCGATCCGCATGAGAACCTGACAGGTATGGCGGAACTGTCGGAACTCACGCGGTGCCTGGAAGCGGAAGCGGCGGTGCTGCTCGGCGACGCCAAACAAGCCGATCGGCTCACCCGGGACGTCGCTTTGGACCGGACCGGCCCGATCGCGGAGCGGTTGGCGGTCGCCGCGGCGAACGCACGCCGCATACTCGGCGACACCGACGACGCGTTGGCCATCTATCACGACGTGTGGTCGCGCGGATCGGGGCGGGCCCGGCTCGTCGCGGGGCAGTGGGCGGCCGATTTGCACATGTGCCAGGGCCGATTCGGTCAGGCCCTGAGCATGTGCGAGGAGCTCGTCGCGATGGCGGAGGACGACCACGAGTTCCTCGGCGACATCGCCCGGTTGCGTCATCTCGCCTACCGATTGGCGTTCGACACCGAACGCGCCGCCCGGTATCTGACGGAGGCCGACACCCACTATCGAGCCGCGGGCAGCGTTGTCGGACAGGCGAATGTCGCGACGAACCTAGCGGAACTCTTGGCGCTCACGGACCCGGCTCGGGCGATCGAGGCCGCCGGGGCGGCGATCGTGCGGCAGCGTGAACTCGGCGCGTTGCACGAACTCGGAAAGGCCTATACCGCACTGGGTCTGGCGCGGTTGTCGCTCGGGGAGCTGGATGCCGCCGAGCACGCGCTCGCCGAAGCGTGCGAGATTCTCGAGCAGGCCGGGTACCGCTCCGGTCGGGCCAGGGCCGAACTGTTCCGCGCGGGCGTCTTCGCGCGCCGCGGGAAGCGCGACGACGCAGTCCGCAGTGCGCGCTGGGCCATCGCGGAATTCGAAGGGGCGAACGTCTATCCGGGGCTGGTCCTCGTCGCGCGAGCGGTCCTGGCGCTGTACGGCTGGACCGAACCCGACATCTCCGAAGCCGCGGCGGCCGCACGGTCGCGCATTCAGCCGCCGACGCCCGGATCGGGTTCGGACCGCGACGCCGCACGCGTGATCGCCCGGGCGATCGGTGTCGACGCCGAGGCGATGTACATCGACGCGCTGTCCCGATCGCAGTCGGCCGCGGGGTACTACAACCACAACGTCCGCGTCGACGGCGTCGCCGGTGCGGTGAACGTGCGGATTCCGGTAGACGGCGCCGATGTGATGGACCTGCGGCAATGGCCCGAACCCGCGGTGCTGATCGCGATCGAGCCCTTCGTCGCCGCGGCGCCGAGACTGCGCTGGGAATCGGTTCACCCCGCCTATCAGATCCACGACTACATCGACGGCGACCTGCTGGATCGCATCGCGCCGCGCGGGGTCCGAGTTCCGGCTCATGTACCGGCTGATGTGGCGGCGCTGTTCGGGGAACTTCGGCGCATCCCACGAAATCTACTGCCGCCGGTCGAGCCGGACTGGGGTGACGAACCCGCTGGGTTCGCCCGCCGACTGTCCGCCGTCACCGCCCGCGTGCACCGTGACAGCAGTGCGGATTTCGGCGAGCTGGACCGCCGCTTGGGCGTGCCCGATCAGCCGCTCGAGCACATCCTCGCGGCGTGGGACACGCTCGAGGCCAGGCCTTTCCGTATGTTGCATGCCGACGTGCACCGGAAGAACATGATCGTGCGCAACGATCGGGTCGTATTCCTGGATTGGGAATTCGCGCTGTACGGCGACCCGGTCTACGACGTGGCCACGCATCTGCACAAGATGGGCTACCTGCCGGAAGAGCAGGAGGCGTTCCTCGCCGCGTGGGTCGCCGCCGAGCCCGAGGCCGCGATCGGACAATGGCGTCGCGACCTGCGGACCTACCTCGCACACGAGCGGGTCAAATCGGTCGTCGTCGATGCGGTTCGCTACCGCAAAGCGATCGGGCAGGGCGGGGCCGACGCCGCGGCGGAGGCGGCGTTGGTGGCCAGCATGTGCGGAAAGCTGCGGCTGGCGCGAGACGTGTGGGGACAGTCCGAGCCGGTCGACGACGCGGCGGTGAAAGCGGCGTTGCGCGGGCGTGATTGACGCGGCGATCCGCGTACGCCCATGCTCACCGGGTAGGGGCCCCGATCGAAATGCCGGTGATGAACTCCGCGAGGATCGTGTGATCGGGATACTGCCGTCCGTAGACGGCGACGATAGCGCCGACGCGGATGTCCGTCGCCTGCTTGGCAACCAGGACGTTCACCTTGGTGTCGGCGTCGGCGCGGACCTTGACGCTGCTGCTGGTGAACGCGTTTCTGACCACCAATGTCGTGCCGTCATTGGCCACGACCTTTCCGAAGGTGACACCGATGCCCGTCCGGACCGGAGGGGGAGCCGCTACCGACGTTGTCTTCTGCACGGTGGAAGTCGGTGCCGGGGCGCTGGGTGCGCTGGTGCGCAGCGCCGTGGATGACGCCGACGTTCCCGTCGGGTGGTTCACCAGTAGACACCCCGACACCAGCAGGAGCACCACACCGACGCAGAGTCCGACGAAAGCGGCCGCGCCCGAGTGATGCAGCCGGTGCGGCTCGTCGTCCTGACGTGGTGGTGGCAGCGGAGGCACAGCCATTGCCGTGGTCTGCGAGTCGGATTCACTCTTCGGTGCGATGGAGCTCGCAGGCACTCGGGGCCGCGGCAGCGGTGGTGATGCATCGTTGTGCGCGTTCGACGATGGGCTGGGTACGCTTGCCGCGGCGGTGATCGATCTGGTGATCGATTTGGAAAGTATTGCCGGCGAGAATGATTCGGGATCGCCGCCGACTCGTGCCAGCCGTCCCACCTCCGCCGGCTTCCGTCGGTGCGTACTCCAGCGAGGCATAGGGCAAGGTTATGTGTCCCTGGTGCTGTGTTTGTTGTCACTGGCGGGAGTAGCGGTGCGACCTGCGCCGATGGGCCGTGGTCGGGCCGATGGGCCGTTCGCGGGGCGACGTGCGGGTAGCAATCGGTACCGCGGTTGATGCCGAAATCGTCTGTGGGGCAGCATACGTCGCTTATCGGCCGCAGCACCGTGGTGCGGAATATGGCCGCTCGTATGGGCTGGCGGATTGTGCCGGTAATACTCGACGCCGCACGAGGTGGGTGGCCGCTACCCGGCTTCTATCTTTCGCCAGGCGCGAGGGCCCCCGAAAGCTGCGGTCCCAGCTGGACTCGCGCCGGTGGGTCGTCTTCGGCCTGCTTCGGGCCAGTGATCGTGGCAGTGGTGGTGAACATCCTCGGCCGAGTCGTCGAAGCCCTGCCGCTGTGGTGGTCCTTCCCGCATCCTAGACGAACTTGCGCCCGCGCCCGCGCAGCCCGGAACGGCGTAGGAGCGGAATGAAGCATGCTTCAGGCCACCACGCAATCGGCGGTGAGTGCTTGGTTCAGAGAGGAATGGAACCGGAACGGCTCCCAAAGAGTCCAAGTAGGTAGGCGGTACCGCAACGGGGAGGTGCCGTTCGGGGAACTCTGCCGTTCTATGTCTCGGTAGGGGATCGCTTTTGGGAGGAAAGCACTGTGTCTACTACGACTTCGATCATTAGCCGTCGCGTACTGACGGCGACGAGTGTCCGTTCGGTGGCTGCGCTCGCCGCCGTTATGGCGGCTGTGGGCGTCGCCGCCGCCCCTGCTCAGGCACAAGCCCCGGACTTCAAGGGGGGAGGATGCGCGGGCTGGTTCCATCCGGTTCGGAAGGTCAACAACATCCTGGAGTTGGGGAGTCGAGAACCACTGCACCGGCACTGGCTGGCATCCTCACCATCTGACGGTCACGCTGCAGAAAGAGCACACCGGGATCTTCTTCTCCGATGTGACCGAACGGGAATCAGCCAGTCACCAGCTGGGTTCGCCGGACATCAGCCTGCACTTCGACATCGATCAGTGCGAACACGCCAAGAGCGGCACCTACCGCATGAAGGTGAGAGTGACCGCCGGAAGCCATAAGGCCGAGTTCCTCGATACCCACGAGTACACCGTGCCCTGCGACTTCTGACGATCAACCGCGGGTGCCGGCCGTCCCGGTCTTCTTCCTCGACTCAGCTCGAGGAAGACTGGGAAGGCCGGCACCACCCCACCCTGACAGGAGAACTCTCGATGCGTACCCGGCCCGACCCCGACACAGACTCGTTCACCGGTCCCGAGGTCCTCGTGCGCATGAGTTCACCGGCGTTCGTCAGCAACGGGGAAAACGGTATCCGGGGGTGGCTGTCCCCGATCCTGTCTACTCCGATCGGCCTGCAGTTCGACTACACCGCGATCGCCGTCTCGGACGACGCGCCCTCGTTGCTGAACCATCGACCCACCGCTGTCCTCTACGTCGACGGGCGAGGTCCCATCGAAATCGGAGGCGCTACCAGCTCCAGCGCCGGCTACTCCTACACCGTGTTCCACGCTCCCGACCCGCACTTGGATGACAACAGCGGACGACGGGTCCTGGATGTCCACTTCACCGATCCCCTCGCTGGGGCCACACACGAAGTCACGGTCACCGTGGCAGGTTGATTCGGCGGCCGTTGTGGAGCCGGGCGCGTTCTTCCCGGGGTGGGTACATACGTGGCGTGAGAAATGCCCGCGTCACCGGATTGAACTACAGTTCGGCGGGGGCTGGTCGACGTGCAGCGATTGCAGCAGCTCTTGTGTCCGGTGCGCGGGCTGCAGAGTGAAGCAGCCCGCTGTCTCCGCCCGGTGGCGCGGTCCCGATCGACTTGTGCCGGACTTATCGGCCTCTGGTCATCTCCCCGCTCAGCCGGGTTCGACGATCCGGCCGTCGCTGAGCCGGTACACCACAAGTAGACCATCGAACAAGGCCTGCCACCGAAAGCAAGGTCTTGTCCGGAGAATCGGACTGGTGGACTCCGGTCTGTTTTCGGCGCTGGATCGTTGGCTACTTCTCTGGCGCACCTGGTCCCGGCTAGCTTGAGTTTTAACCTCACCTCTGAGCTGGGTTCTCAATACCCCGGGTGATCATGGGTGAAGCCCTTGGTTGATCATGTCTCCCTGCGACAGA
>NZ_JBSGCA010000008.1:0-172998 GCF_053601535.1 Nocardia sp. NPDC004718 | reverse complement strand
TGGTCGGCGAAGCGTTCCCAGTAGGTGGCTTTGTAGCGTTCGTCGTCGCCCCAGATGCCGCGCAGCATCGACGGCCACGGCTGATCGAGCACGAGGTAGCCGTTGGCTTCGGTTTCCCCGTTTTGGACCGGTTTGCCTTCTTCGTCGACGACTCGCGCGGAGATGCCTGGCAGCGCGGCCATGGCGGCGCCGGGTTTGGCGGCGGTGACGCCGGGCAGGGGGGAGATCATGATGGCGCCGGTCTCGGTCTGCCACCAGGTGTCGACGATGGGAGTGCGATTGCCGCCGATGACCTCGCGGTACCAGCGCCAGGCTTCGGGGTTGATGGGTTCGCCGACCGAGCCGAGCACGCGGATACTGGACAGGTCGTGGGCGGCGGGTATTTCCCTGCCCCACTTCATGAAGGTGCGCACCAAGGTGGGGGCGGTGTAATAGATGGTGACGCCGTATTTTTCGATGATCTGCCAGTGGCGGTGTTCGTCGGGGAAGTTGGGTGTGCCTTCGTAGACGACTTGGGTGGTGCGGTTGGCCAGCGGGCCGTAGACGATGTAGCTGTGTCCGGTGACCCAGCCGATGTCGGCGGTGCACCAGTAGATGTCTTGTCCGGGTTTGTGGTCGAAGACGTTGTGGTGGGTGTAGGCGGTTTGGGTGAGGTAGCCGCCGGTGGTGTGGAGGATGCCTTTGGGTTTTCCGGTGGTGCCGGAGGTGTAGAGGATGAACAGGGGGTGTTCGGCGTCGAAGGGTTGGGGTTCGTGGTGGGGTGCGGCGGTGGTGACGGTGTCGTGCCACCACAGGTCGCGGCCTTCGGTCCAGGGGACTTCGATGCCGGTGCGGCGCACCACCAGCACATGCTCGACGCTGGAGGGGGTATCGCCGTGGGCGTAGAGGGCCTCGTCGACGGCTTCCTTCAGTGGGGCGGCTTTGCCGCGCCGCCACTGCCCGTCGGTGGTGATGACCAGGCGGGCTCGGGCGTCGTCGACGCGCTGGCGCAACGCGGTGGGGGAGAATCCGGCGAAGATGACGGAGTGGGTCAGCCCGAGGCGGGCGCAGGCGAGCATGGCGACGATGGCCTCGGGCACCATCGGCATGTAGATCGCCACCCGGTCGCCCGCGACCAGACCCAGTTCGGTGAACGCGTTGGCGGCCCGGCAGACCTCGTCGCGCAACTGTTCGTAGGTGATGGCGCGCGAGTCGCCGGGTTCGCCTTCCCAGTGGATGGCGACCTGGTCGCCGTGTCCGTCCAGGACGTGGCGGTCCACGCAGTTGTAGGCGACGTTGAGCTTGCCGCCGACGAACCATTTCGCCACCGGAGCCTCGCTCCAGTCCAGCACCTGGGTGAACGGTTCGTGCCAGTGCAGCCGCCCGGCCTGTTCGGCCCAGAACGCGTCGCGATCGGCCGCCGCCCGCTCGTAGAGTCCGGCGTCGGCGTTCGCCTGGGCGGCGAACTCCGCGTTCGGCGGATACGAGTCCCTGTGTTCGGCGCTGGTTTCGGTCATCTCGTCTCTTCTTTCCACGTAGCCTGAGCGCACGATTCGACGCAGCCGAGTTCGACAGTAATCAACTGTGACCCATGCCGCGTGCGGTGTGTCGATCGGGTTTCGCCCGCGTCACGCCGCCGCGCCTGCTCCCCGCGGCGGTCGCCCCGGCGAACGCGGTGTTCCGGCCGCGCGGCCGTTTCCGCACGAAACTCGGGGTGTTTCGGCGATGTTGCCGGATCGGTAACAAGTACAACGAACTCGGATCAATCAGGTGACAGTGCCCGCGCCGGTGGTTACTCTGCCAACCACACAGGGGGATCGCGTCGGCCTGCGCTGGCGGGCCTCCTGCGGGTGCCGATCGGCTACCCCCTTCTCGCACCGGGAGGACGCGTTGAAATTCCACAGAGCGATGGCGGTGACCGCGGCGGTCGTACTGGCCACGAGCCTCGGGCTGTCCGCATGTTCCTCGGGCGACGGCGCCGACGCCGACATCGTCACGGTAAACGGTGGTGAGCCGCAGAATCCGCTGGTGCCTACCAACACCAATGAGAATATGGGCGGCCGTGTGGTCGACCGGCTGTTCGCGGGCCTGAAGTACTACGACGGGAGCGGCAAGGCGCACGACGAGATGGCGGAGTCGATCCAGACCACGGATCGGAAGAGCTACCGGGTGACCATCAAACCCGGCTGGAAGTTCACCGACGGCACCCCGGTGACGGCGAAGTCGTTCGTCGACGCCTGGAACTACGGCGCGCTCGGCACCAACGCCCAGTTGCAGAGCTATGTGTTCAGTCCCATCGTCGGTTTCGACGAGGTATCCGCGGAAAAGCCTACGGCACAGACGCTGTCGGGCTTGAAGGTGATCGACGACCGCACCTTCGCCATCGAGCTGAAGGCGCCCTCGATCGATTTCGAGACCGAACTGGGGTACGCGCCGTTCTATCCGCTGCCGGAGGCCGCGTTCAAGGACATGAAAGCGTTCGGAGAGAACCCGATCGGCAATGGCCCCTACAAGTTCGCCCGGGCCGGGGCGTGGGAGCACAACGTCAAGATCGATCTGGCGCCCAACCCGGACTACCCCGGCGGCCGCCCGGCCAAGAACAAAGGGCTGCGGTTCGTGATGTATCAGTCCTTCGACACCGCCTACGCGGACCTGCAAGCGGGCAACCTGGACGCGCTCGACACCGTGCCCGACAGCGCGCTCACCTCCTACGAACGGGATCTCGGTGACCGCGCGATCACCAAGCCGACCGCCCAGAACCAGCACATCGGCATCCAGTCCAACGTCGCGCACTTCGCCGGCCAGGAAGGGCTGTTGCGACGCCGGGCGATCTCGATGGCGATCAACCGGGAACAGATCGCGCAGAACATCTTCCACGGCACCCGGATCCCGGCGCGCGACTTCACCGCGAGCACGCTGCCCGGCTTCGAACCGAACCTGCCCGGCTCGGAGGTGCTGAAGTACAACCCCGACGAGGCCAAGAAGGTCTGGGCACAGGCCGACGCGATCTCGCCGTGGTCGGGCCGCTACGAGATCGCCTACAACTCCGACGGCGGCCACCAGGCCTGGGTGGAGGCGGTGGCCAACAGCGTCAAGAACACCCTCGGCGTCGACGCCATCGGCGTGCCGTACCCGACGTTCAAGAACATCCGCGACGAAGTGAACGCGCGCACCATCAACAAGGCCTTCCGCTACGGGTGGCAGGGTGACTACCCGACCATGCTGCAGTTCCTCACTTCGCAGTACTACAGCTACTCCGACACCAACAACGTCGACTACAAGAATCCGGAATTCGACCGCCTGCTCGATGCCGCCTTGGCCGCGCCGAGCCAGGACGAGTCCTACAAGATCATCGCGCAGGCCCAGGCCCTGCTGATCAAGGACCTGGCCGACGTCCCGGTGTTCGACTATGTGGCCGCCGCGGGCCGCTCCGACCGGGTGCGCAAGGCCGAACTCGCCTGGAACGGACTGTTCGACTTCGAGAACATCGAGAAGTAGCCGCCGGCCGCCGGGCGTCCGGGTGACGCTCGGCGGTCCTGTTCAGGAGGCGAAATGGCCTGGTATGTCGGGCGGCGTCTGCTTCAGATGATCCCCGTGTTCCTCGGTGCGACCCTGCTCGTCTACGCCCTGGTGTTCCTCGTCCCGGGCGACCCGATCCACGCGCTGGCCGGTGACAAGCCGATGACGCCCGCGGTGGAGGCGCAACTGCGGGCGCGCTACCACCTCGACGAGCCGTTCCTCGTGCAGTACCTGTTGTATCTGAAGGGCATCGTCACGCTGGACTTCGGCACGGCCTTCTCCGGCAGGCCGGTGCGGGACGAACTCGCGCGCGCGTTCCCGATCACGATCAAGTTGGCCTTCATGGCGGTGCTGATCGAGTCGATCTTCGGCGTGCTGTTCGGCCTGATCGCCGGACTGCGCAAAGGCAAGTTGTTCGACTCCGCGATGCTCGTGATCAGCCTGGTCGTGATCGCGGTCCCGGTCTTCGTGGTGGGCTTCCTCGCCCAATTCCTGCTCGGCGTGAAGTGGGGCATCGCGCCCGTGACGGTCTCCGGGAAGGCGACCGTCGGCGAACTGTTGGTGCCCGCGATCGTGCTCGGCTCGCTGTCATTCGCCTACGTCCTGCGCTTGACCCGGAATTCGGTGGCGGAGAACATGTCCGCCGACTACGTACGCACCGCGACCGCCAAAGGCCTGCGCAGGCCGCGCGTGGTGACCGTGCACATCCTGCGCAACTCGATGATTCCGGTGGTCACGTTCGTCGGCGCTGATCTGGGCGCCCTGATGGGCGGCGCGATCGTCACCGAGGGCATCTTCAACATTCCCGGCGTGGGCGGCACGCTCTACCAGGCCATCACCAGGGGGGAGCCGCCGACCGTCGTCTCCTTCGTCACGGTGCTGATCGTCATCTTCCTGCTCACCAATCTGCTCGTGGACCTGCTCTACGCCGCACTCGACCCGAGGATCCGCTATGCCTGACCGCACCGAGGCCGCGAGTCCGCGCCGCGGCCAGGAGCATTTCGTCGCGCCACCCGACGAGGTAGAGGTGCTCGCCACCGACGCCGTGCTGGATGCGGGCGCGCCGACCAGCATCTGGCGCGACGCGTGGCGGCAGCTGCGGCGCAACCCGATCTTCATCGTCGCGGCGGTGCTGATCGTGTTCGTGCTGATCGTGGTGATTTGGCCGGGGCTGTTCACCGATCAGGACCCGCGGTACTGCAACGGCGACTTCAGCATGGACCCGCGCGGCGCGGGGCACCCGTTCGGTTTCGACAAGCAGGGGTGCGACATCTATGCCCGCACCGTCTACGGAGCGCGGGCTTCCGTGCTCGCCGGAGTCGGCGCGACGCTGCTGTTCGTGCTGATCGGGGGAACGCTGGGCGCGCTGGCGGGCTTCTACGGCGGACCGCTGGACTCGATCGTCTCGCGGGTCGCGGAGGTCTTCTACGCGATTCCGTTGATGCTGGCCGCCATCGTGATCATGCAGCTGCTGGACGCAAGGACGATCTGGACCGTGATCGTCATCCTCGCCTCGTTCACCTGGCCGCAGGCGGCGCGGATCGCCCGTAGCGCCGTGATCCAAGCGAAGAACAGCGACTACGTCACGGCCGCGGAAGCATTGGGCGTCTCTCGACCGCAGACGCTTGTGCGCCACGTGTTGCCCAACGCGGCGGGACCGCTGATCGTGGTGACCACGCTGTGGCTGGGCGTCTTCATCGTCACCGAGGCGACGCTGTCCTATCTCGGCGTCGGTCTCCCGCGCACCGTGGTGTCCTGGGGCGCGGACATCGCCACGGGGCAGAAGGAGATCCGCACCTCCGCCATCCTGTTCTATCCGGCGACGGCGCTGGCGCTGACCGTGCTGAGCTTCATCATGCTGGGCGACGCCGTGCGCGACGCCCTCGATCCGAAGGCGAGGAAGCGATGAGCGAGGCCGACCGGCCGCTGCTTGAGATCACCGATCTGAACGTGAGTTTCACCGCCGACGGCAAGCCGGTGCCCGCGGTCCGGGACGTGAGCCTGTCGGTCTATCCGGGGCAGACCGTGGCCATCGTCGGGGAATCGGGCTCGGGAAAGTCGACCACCGCGCACGCGATCATCGACTTGCTGCCCGGCACGGGCCGGGTCACCTCCGGTTCGATCAGGTTCGACGGCAAGGAACTCACGGCGGCCTCGAAACGAGAGATCGTCGCGGTCCGCGGCAGCGGCATCGGCCTGGTCCCGCAGGACCCGATGTCGAATTTGAATCCGGTGTGGAAAATCGGTTTCCAGATCCGCGAGACGCTCGAAGCCAACGGCATCGCGAAGGGCAAGGCCGCCGAGAAGCGAGCGGTGGAGCTGCTCGAGGAAGCGGGCATGCCCGACGCCGAACGCCGGGTGAACCAGTATCCGCACGAGTTCTCCGGCGGCATGCGCCAGCGTGCGTTGATCGCGATCGGCCTGTCCTGCCGGCCCCAACTTCTCATCGCCGACGAGCCGACCTCGGCGCTCGACGTGACCGTGCAGCGGCAGATCCTCGACCATCTCGAGCGGCTCACCGCCGAGCTCGGCACCGCGGTGCTGCTGATCACCCATGACTTGGGTTTGGCGGCGGAGCGTGCCGAACACCTGGTGGTGATGTATCGCGGCCGTGTCGTGGAGTCCGGGCCCGCTTTGCGGATTCTGCGCGATCCGCAGCACCTGTACACCAAACGGCTGGTGAGTTCGGCGCCGTCGCTGGCCGCGCAGCGGCGGTCGGCGGTGCGGCGTCGGGCCGCGATCCACGCGCAAGCCGTGCAGGTGGCGGCAGCCGACACGGTGGTGCCGGACGACGTACTGGTAGCCGAGCATCTGACGAAGACGTTCCATATTCGCGACCGCACGCCGTGGAAGTCGACCGAGTTCGTCGCGGTGGACGATGTGTCGTTCCGGCTGCGGCGCGGGTCGACCACGGCGATCGTCGGCGAATCCGGCTCGGGCAAGACCACGGTGGCGCAGATGGTCCTCGGACTGCTCGCGCCCACCTCCGGCGCCGTCACATTCGACGGCAAGGACGTAACCACCCTGGACCGAAAGGAATCCTTCGCCTTCCGCCGCCGGGTGCAGCCGATCTTCCAGGATCCCTACGGCTCGCTCGACCCGATGTACACGATCTACCGCACCATCGAGGAGCCCTTGCGCACCCACCGGATCGGTACCGCCGAGGAAAGGGAGGCGACCGTGCGGGAACTGCTCGACAAGGTCGCGCTGCCTGCCGGTGTGCTGCGGCGCTACCCCAACGAGCTGTCCGGTGGGCAGCGTCAGCGCGTGGCGGTCGCGCGGGCACTCGCCCTCCGGCCCGAAGTGGTGGTGTGCGACGAGGCGGTGTCCGCGCTCGACGTGCTGGTGCAGGCCCAGATCCTCCGCCTGCTCAACGAGCTGCAAGCCGAGCTCGGGCTGGCGTATCTGTTCATCACCCACGATCTGGCCGTGGTGCGGCAGATCGCCGACGACGTGCTCGTCATGCAGCGCGGCAAGGTGGTCGAGGCGGCGACGACCGACGAGGTGTTCGACGATCCCCGGCAGGAGTACACGCGCAAACTGCTCGACGCGATACCGGGAGGCGATCTGCTGGCCGGATAGCGAGCCGGGCGCGCGGATCGGTCCGCGCGAGCGCAAGTAGCCTCGTATGCCGTGACCGATCCGCTACAGCCCCTCGTCGATCTTCCCGGTGTCCGGGACGCGGCCGACCGCGCCCGCGACGCGCTCGCCGAGGTGCACCGGCACAAGGCGAACCGGCGTGGGTGGCCCACCACGGCGGCCGAGGCCGCGGTGCGTGCGGCCCGGTCCTCGGCGGCCATCGACGGCGGCAGCACGGACATTCCCGCCGACGGCCGGGTGGCGGACCCGATCCTGGCCGGCTCGCTGCGCGTCGGGCAGGCGTTGGACGGGGACGCGCTGCGGAATCTGGTGGGCACCTGGCAGCGTGCCCCGCTGCAGGCGCTGGCGCGGCTGCATCTGCTCGCCGCGGCCGATCTGATCCCGGAGCAAGAGGCGCTCGGCAGGCCGCGCGGCGACTCCGGCGTCGCGCAGCGGCTGGATCTGCTGGCGCAGACGGTGCTCGGTTCGCGGGCGCCCGCGCCGGTGCTCGCCGCCGTAGTACACGGTGAGCTACTGGCGCTACGGCCGTTCGGCACGGCCGATGGCGTAGTCGCGCGGGCGGCCTCCCGGCTGGTTGCGGTGTCGAGTGGGCTGGATCCGCACAGCCTCGGCGTACCGGAGGTGTTCTGGTTGCGCAGGCGTCAGGCATATCTGGACGCGGCCGCGGGGTTCGGAACCGGGGAGGCGGAGGCGGTCGGCGGCTGGGTGATCTTCTGTTGCGGGGCGTTCGAGGACGGTGCGCGCGAGGCCACGTCGATCGCAGACTCGGCGGCGGGATAACCCCCGTACACGTCAAAGCGGGCGGCGTTGTCTCTCGACCTCACCGCCCGCTAGCACGGACTACCCGGTTACCAAGCGTGCTAGGTGGGTTGTGTTCTGCGGCCTCGGCGACAATCCGGATATCGGCCGGTTCATCCCCGCAACCTGTGCGAGGCCTTCGCCGTCGACTATCCGAATTTCGCAGGCCCACAACGCTTCTGCCCTTGTCGCGGCGCGCTCCGCGTGGGTGCCTGGTGCCCGTGCTGGGAAGAAGGGTCGGGAGACAGTGCCTTCTCTTCCGGTGCTGCCTTGGCCTTCCGTCCTTCCGTAGTTACCTTTCTACACTGTGACTGCACTCACATCAAGGGATGCGAGAACATTGAATAATCGGCGTTTTTCTCGGCGTTTCGTGGTTAAATGCCTGGTCCGCAGCCCCATCGGTCAAGTTGGCTGAGTTAACGGCAAGCCGCTGGCGACCCAGTTGGACGGGCTGCTAGAGCGTCCGATCTCAGCGTCGGCGGCGCAGCATCCGGTAGCTGATCGCGCCGGCCACAACCGCGCTCAAGCCGACCGCCGCGGTGGCCGCGAGCGTCGTCGAGGACGGCGCTTGGAAGCGCGCCCACAGCGACACCGGGTTGGAGAAGGTCAGGATCGGCCAGCCCCGCGCGGTGGCCTCACGGCGCAGATTGCGATCCGGATTGACCGCAGTGGGGTGGCCCACCGCGCCGAGCAGCGGCAGGTCGGTGATCGAGTCGGAGTAGGCGTAGCAGCGGGACAGGTCGTACCCCTCGTCCGCGGCGAGTTTCTCGATGGCGGCGACCTTGCCCTCGCCGTAGCAGTAGAACTCGACCTCGCCGGTGTACTTTCCGTCCGCCACGACCATCTGGGTGGCGGCGGTATGTGCGGCGCCGAGCGCTTCGGCGATCGGGCCGACGATCTCCTCGCCGGAGGCCGAGACGATCACCACGTCGTGCCCCCGGATCTTGTGGTCGGCGATCAAGTCGGCGGCCTCCGCGTAGATCAGCGGATCGACCAACTCGTGCAACGTCTCTGCCACAATGGATTTCACCTGCTCGACGTCCCAGCCCGCGCACATGCTGGTCAGGTGGGCGCGCATCCGTTCCATCTGATCGTGGTCGGCTCCCGACAGCAGGAACAGGAAGTGGGCGTAACTGCTTTCCAGGACCGCGCGGCGGTTCAAAAGCCCCTGCGCGTAGAAGGGCTTGCTGAATACGAACGTGCTCGACTTCGCGATCACGGTCTTGTCCAGATCGAAGAAGGCCGCGACGCGTCCACCTGCGGTGGCTGACTTGTCCACTCGACCAGGATAGGCGGCGGTATGGTCTCCGCTCGGTCAGGTGTCAGGTGTGGTGCGGCCGCTGTGTCCCGTGTCCGGTTCGACCGCGGGTTGCGGGCAGCGCTTTCGGGCCACCGCGCCTGTTGTGTGGCCGTCCTGCCTTCGATCGGCCGCAGATGGGCGGCGGCTGCGCCACGGCTGCCGCTGGTCGGCACGCGTGTTCCCCGCCGTGGCGCGCTGTGGCCGGTGCAGCGACGAAGTTTGCCCCGCAGACGCCGAAGCCACGACGGCCACAAAGATGTCCGTCGGCAGACTTGCGTGGTGGCCGGGGCTTAGGTGTAGTATTGCTGGCACCTGGACATGGTCCAGGCGCGTTCAGCCCGACCCCCCGGGGCTGAACCCCGACGGCCCCAGCCTCCTCCCCCCCCGGCTGGGGCCGTCCTCTATTCAGGGACAGTGCGGTACGGCATCCGGTTCGGATAGCTGTCCACAACCCCGGAGTTGTCCACATTCGGCATATCGCCCCTTCTGTCCCTGCTCCCGTTCCGCGACGCTGACCTGCATGAACCTCGATGCATCGGAGCCGAGCGGGCCGGCGCCCGCCCTTGTGCTCATCGATGACGACCGTCTGCGCGACGAAGTCCGGCGTATCGCGGCGGCCGCCGAACGGCCACTCGATGAGCGGACGCGACTCGTCGGCCGACATGCCTGGACCGGCGCTCCACTGGTGATCCTGGACGCCGATACGGCGCGCGAAGCGGCCGCCGCGGGCTACCTGCGCCGCGCCGGCGTCGTGGTGGTAACCGATGGTGAGCCAGGGTTGCTCGACTGGCAGGCCGCCGCCGCGGTCGGCGCGGAGCGGGCTATCGCCTTGCCCGGCGCGGCGGTGGGGCTCATCGAGATGTTTGCTGAATACGGCGAGCAGCGTGCGGGTGACGGCGTGGTGCTCGCCGTCGTCGGCGCGGGCGGCGGGGCCGGTGCGTCTACCCTCGCCGTCGCGGTCGCGCTGCGCGCCGCCGCGGAGGGGTTCCGGCGCGAGACCTTGCTGGTCGATGGCGCACCCTTCGCGGGTGGTCTCGACCTGCTGCTCGGTGTGGAGAACGCGGCGGGCCTGCGCTGGCCCGACCTGGTGGTGGAGGACGGGCGCGTCTCCGCGACCGCGTTGCACGGCGCCCTACCCGTCGCGGCGCCCGGGCTCGCGGTGCTGTCCTGTGGGCGCTGCGGTGCGGGACGATTGCCACGTGAGCTCGGCGCGCCCGCGGTCCGCGCTGTCATCGAAGCGGGCCGTGTCGCAGGCGATTTCATAGTTTGCGATATTTCCGGTGAGCGCGGGCCGCATGCCGACCAGATGCTCGACTCCGCGGACCTCGTGGTTCTGGTCGTTCCGGCCCGGCTGCGTGCGGTCGCCGCCGCCGAAGCGGTGTCGGCCCATATAGCGCGGCGAAACCCGAACCAGGGCTTGATCGTTCGCGGTCCGGCGCCCGGGGGCCTGCGCGGAGCCGAGGTCGCCGAAGTGCTCGATCTCCCGCTGCTCGCCGCCGTCCGCGCCCAGTCCGGTCTCGCGCATCGGCTGGAGCGCGGCGGGATGCCGGTAGGCCGCCGCGGGCCGCTGCGCGATGCGGCCGACGCCGTCCTCGGCGTACTGAGTGCGCCACCGGGACAACGGCGGTGAGGAGGGGGCGATGAGCGCGATACTGACCAGCGAGCTGCTGGACCGGGTGCGGGAGCGCCTTGCGGGCGAGACCGGCGACCCGGATCCGGCTCAGGTCGCCGCCGCGATCCGGGCCGAAGCGGGCGGGGTGCTCGGCGACACCGACCTGCTGCGGGCTCTGCGACTGCTGCAGACCGAACTCACCGGCGCGGGCGTACTCGAACCGCTGCTGCATGATCCGCGAGTGGCCGACGTCCTGGTGACCGGTCCGGACGCGGTGTGGATCGATCGCGGGCACGGCCTGGAGAAGACCTCGATCACCTTCTCCGACGAGGCCGCGGTCCGGCGGCTGGCGCAGCGCCTGGCACTGTCGGCGGGCCGCCGACTCGACGACGCACAACCATGGGTGGACGGTCGGCTGTCCGGAATGGCTGCGGCATCAGGGGATTCGTTCGGGGTCCGCTTGCACGCGGTCCTCGCGCCGGTCGCGCACGGCGGCACTTGTCTGTCGTTGCGGGTACTCCGTCCGGCCACCCAGGGGCTGTCCGCGCTCGCCGTGGCGGGCTCGGTGCCCGCCGACGCGAAACTCCTGCTGGAACGAATCATCCGGGCGAGGCTGGCGTTCCTGGTCGTCGGCGGCACCGGAGCCGGGAAGACGACGCTGCTGTCGGCCCTGCTCGCCACGGTGGGCCCGTCCGAGCGGATCGTCTGCGTCGAGGACGCGGCGGAGCTCGCGCCACCGCATCCCCACGTGGTCCGGCTGGTGGCCAGGACAGCGAATGTGGAAGGCGTCGGCGAGGTCACCGTCCGTGACCTGGTCCGTCAAGCGCTGCGCATGCGGCCGGATCGGATCGTGGTCGGCGAGGTCAGGGGCGCCGAGGTGGTCGACCTGCTGACCGCGTTGAACACCGGACACGACGGCGGGGCGGGCACCGTGCACGCCAACTCACCGCAAGAAGTCCCCGCCCGGCTGGAAGCCCTTGCCGCTCTTGGCGGCATGGATCGAGCGGCTTTGCACAGTCAACTCGCCGCCGCGGTGCAGGTCGTCCTGCACGTGCACCGCCGATCCGACGGCTCGCGGGGGCTGCGCGAGGTCGGTCTCGTGCACCGCACCGGCGATGGGGGCGTGCGGATCACGCCCGCCTGGCATACCACGGGTGCGGCCCCCGCCGCCGCGGACCTGTCCAGCCTGCTCGCCGAACGGCTCGACCGTTGAGCGGCGCGGTGTTGTGTCTCGCGCTGGCGTTGGTCCTGGTTCCGGCGCCCCGGTCGCAGCGCCGGTTCGGACAGCTGTTCACCGCGCGCGTCGAGTATCGAATGCCGAACCGCGGCACGCTGTTCCGCGTCTGTGCCTGCGTGGGCGTGGTGATCGTGCTCGCCGTCTTCGGTACGGGTCCTTTCCTCGCGGCCGGCCTGGTGGCCGGAACCGTCGGGCTACGGGCTCGCCGGGCGGTACGGGACCGGCGCGGGAAAGCCGAGCAAGGGTACCTACTCGATGCCTTGGAGGCTGTGATCGCGGAATTGCGGGTGGGGGCGCATCCGAGCGCCGCCGCCGAGGCCGCCGCACGTGAGGTGTGGGGCGAGTCGTCCCGCGCGTTCACCGTTGGCGCCGCGCGCAGCCGACTCGGTGGCTCGGCGGCCGAGGGTCTGCGCCGGCCGGATTCCCCGATCGCCGCGGAACTCGCCCGGGTCGCCGGGGCGTGGCAGGTGGCCGAGCAGCACGGCTTGGCGCTGGCCGAGTTGCTGTCCGCGGCCCGAACGGATCTCGCGGGACGCATCCGATTCCACGGCCGCACCACCGCCGCGCTGGCCGGCGCACGGGCCACCGCCGGTGTCCTGGCGTGTCTGCCGCTCCTCGGCATCGCCCTCGGCCAAATGATGGGCGCCGCGCCGCTGCACGTCCTGTTCGCCTCGTCCGCGGGGGCGGTGCTGTTGCCGGTCGGCGCGGGCCTGGCCTGCGCGGGCCTGCTGTGGACCGATGCCATCACCCGAAAGGTGCTGATATGAAGTCTTCTTCGATGGCTGGTCGCGGCCGGTCGAAGCAGTTGTCGAACTCGAAGCCGGTTGCGATCGGCGGGGAGAGGCGGTTTGCGCGCGATCCAATCGGACTGCAGCACATGGCGGATGCGCACCACCTCGACGGCGCGTTCAACCCTGGCTACCCGCAGACCGGCCGAATCTACGGTCGCGCTGCCGAGCGGCGACGGGTCAGCCTCATCGGTCCGCTCTCCGGCGACGGCACGCAGGTGACGCGTGGTGTGCCGTCGCATGGCCTGACCGCGGGGCGTGCACGAGGTCGTCGCACAACAGGATCGCTGAGGAAGGCTGATGATGGCGTTCACCTCTGGGGCAGTACTGCCGTTGCTGCTGATGGCGGCCGCACTCGCATCGCTGCCGGGACGAGTGGCCGTGAGCAGGCGGTTGCATGCCCTCGGCCGGACGCGCAACGCACCGGCCGAGACGCCGCGCCGGCCGAACCGGGAGACCGATCCGCTGGCTGTCGCCTCGGTGCTCGACCTGCTGGCCGCCTGCCTGCGTGCTGGGCTTCCCATGGCAGGGGCGGCGCGGGCCGTAGCGCCGGAGGCACCGGAACCACTCGGCGAAGCACTGCGACGGGCGGCGGACCTGCTCGCGCTAGGTGCCGACGCGGCCACGGCCTGGCACCAAGTGGCGCGGGATGCGAACGGGCGCCCAGGAGCCGACGAGATCGAGTCGCTGGCCCGGATGGCGCGGCGTTCGGCGCGGTCCGGATCGTCGCTGGCGGCAGCGGTCATGGAACTGGCCGAGCAGCGCAGGGCCGCGGTGGAAGACATCGCGGCCGCGAAGGCGGAACGCGCGGGCGTCCTGATCGGCGGCCCGTTGGGGCTTTGCTTCCTCCCGGCCTTCGTCTGCCTCGGCATAGTGCCGGTGGTCATCGGCTTGGCGGGCCGAGTCCTGGGCGGTGGGCTGCTGTAACCCCGCACCGGGCAGTGGCCACGCCGCCCATGGTGTCCGCACCGAAGCGTTCACGCGGGGCTTTCGCGCAGGTTCGGCGGACCGTGACCGGGCGGCCCGCGCTCGCGGATCCGCCTCGAATCGCATCGGGAGAACGGCGGACGGGCGGGCCCGCGTCGTTCATGAGAGCGGGTCAGGTGGGTGGCTCGGTGCCCCCGCACCGTCGCGGGCGCCACCGGTCGGGAAGGCCGTCGCGGGGCTGGTCGGTCCGCCTACGGACCGGCAGCTCGGCGGTGTGCCGCGCACTCGGCGCTTCGGTGGCTGCTTTGCGCGCCGAGCCGTATCCAGCGTTCGGTCGCTCATCGAACCCGGCGCTGCCGCTGATCGCCACCCGCCGGCGGTTCGTTGTGGACCGAAGCGAAGGAGACCGTGCTCGGACGTCAGCGTCGCGCACTGCATCGGAGGAAGCGTGCTCGTGCGGACCGGCCGCACGGGCCGGAAAGGAGGAATCGGGTGCGTATCCAGGGGGTTGTGAAGTCCGTGGACCGCAGGGTGCGGGCTGTATATATCAGCCTGCGTGCGCGGGCGCTGCGGGCGATGGTCGCGGAGGACGGCATGAGCACGGCGGAGTACGCGATCGGCACGATCGCGGCGGCGGCATTCGGCGCCGTGCTGTACGGGGTGGTGACGGGCGACAGCATCGTGAACGCGCTGACGAAGATCATCGACCGGGCACTGAACACATCGGTGTAGCTGTCGCCACACCGTGGCCCGGCGACGATCGGGGAGGGGTGACGATCGAGGCCGCGCTCGCCCTGACCTCGGTCATCGCTACCGTCGTGCTCTGTCTCGGGGCTCTGCTGGCGGCATCGACCCAGGTCCGCTGTGTCGATGCCGCCGGCGAGGCCGCCCGCCTCGCCGCGCGGGGCGATCACGCGAACGCCCGCCCGGCGGCGGAGCGCATCGCCCCGCCGTCGGCCGACATCACACTCCGCACCGAGGGCACTCGTGTGATCGCCGTGGTTTCCGCGCGGACCCCGCTTCTGCCGCTGCTCACCCTCCGCGCGGAGGCGGTCGCGACTCTCGAGCCCGGAGCCACCGAATGAAGGCGGTGCTGATGGTGGTCTGGCTTCTCGTGGGCGTCGGTGCCCGTCACTCCGGTGCAGGGTGGCGCACCGACCGGGGTGCACGGTCGGCGGCGTTTGCGGAAGCTCCGCGGGTCGGCTGGCTACGCCGTACACGGTGGCCACGGTTCGATCTTGGGGGTGGTGTTCACACACCAACCGCCACCGCCGGAGCGTTATGTGCGGTGGGGTCGGATTCCGGTTCGCGACGCTGCCCGGAGCGAGACATGACAGGGAACGCTGAGCGGGTTCGGATCAGCGAGCGCAGCCCGCGGCGTGTCCCTCGCATGCTGCGGGTTCGGGTAAGCGACGAACAGGGGCTGGCCACCGTGTTCACCTGCTGGGCGCTCATAGCCCTGATCGGGGTGACGCTCTTGATCGCGCAGGTGGGGGCCGTGGTGGTGGCGCGGCATCGGGCGCAGGCAGCTGCCGATTCGGCGGCGCTGACCGCGGCGGGAGCCTTGGTCGATGGCGTCGACATCGCATGTGCTGAGGCGGACCAGGTGGCACGGCGGATGGGTGCGCGAATCCGTGTTTGCGAGGCGGTGGAGTGGGACGCCACGGTGGCTGTGGAAAGGAATGTACCAATAGGTCTGTACGGCGATCGGATCGTTCGGGCGAGCGCACGGGCCGGACCGGTTGAAGAGTGATGGAGTTCGATACACAGTCGGCCCCGCGTCGCTTCCAGTGGCGGAAATCGGAAACTTAACTGGCAGGTTTAAAAGCGGACTCAGGGAAATGCCCGTGTGGACCCGGGATATCTAAAAGGGTGGAATGCGCATGTCGACAAACGATGAAGTGGCAATAGTCTAGTTAACATGAATCTATTCCTCTTTATTCGGCAGGGGTGAAGCGGCGTCATTCCACTGGGAGTTCTCCCAGCCCTCCCAGCGTGCGCGCTGGCAAGGTCGACAATTGGTCACATGTCCGGCTCTGCGCTGTCACGAATCGAGCGGCGCGTCCGCACCAGCGGACAGTTCGGCGAGTACGGCGGTGAGCAGGCGCGCCGCTGCCGCCTTGTCCAGTGGGTGGTTCCCGTTGCCGCACTTGGGTGATTGGACGCAGGAGGGGCAGCCCGCCGCGCAGCCGCACGACTCGATGGCCGACAAGGTCGCCGTAAGCCACTGGCGCAGTTGGGCGAACCCGCGCTCGGCGAATCCCGCCCCGCCGGCTTGGCCGTCGTAGACGAAGACGGTGGGCAGTCCGGTATCCGGGTGCTCGGCGGTGGAGACACCGCCGATGTCCCACCGGTCGCAGGTCGCCACCAGGGGCAACAGCCCGATCGCCGCGTGCTCGGCCGCGTGCAGCGCCCCCGGGACGTCCTGGGGCGCGATCCCCGCCAGCGCCAGCAATTCCGGTGTCACCGTGTACATGACCGCCCTGGTCGGCAGCGTCTGCGGCGGCAGGTCGAGTTCGACCAGGTCGAGCACTTCGCCGGTGATCAGTGTGCGCAGATAGCCGATCACCTGGCTGGTGACCCGCACCCGGGCCAGGCCGGCCGTCACGTGACCGTGGGCACGGTGCTCGGTCACCGCGTCGATGACGATCGAGGTCACCTGGCGCGCGCTGGTGGTCCACCCGGGCTCGGCGGCGTGCACAAAGGCCACGCCGTCATCGAGATCCAGCTCGTCGACTACATAGGTCTCGCCCTGGTGCAGGTGCACGGCGCCCGGGTGCAGCGTCGCCCTGGCCCGCCCCGCATCGGCGGTGCCGAGCAGCCTGCCGGTCTCGCCATCCACGATGGCCACCGGTGCGCCGATTCCACCCCGGACGTCCACCGCGTCGTGCGGCTGCGTCTCCGCGGTCACGTACCAGCGCGCGCGATCTCCCGTTCCACGCCGCCTGATCAGTCCTTTCACGGTCAGCTCGGCCAGCACTTCACGGGCGCCCAGTTCGTCCACCTCGGCGTCGGTGAGCGGCAACTCCAGCGCGGCGCACAGTAGTTGCGGACCCAGCACATAGGGGTTGCGCGGGTCGGTGATGGTGGCCTCGACGGGCTTGCCGAGCAGCGCTTCGGGGTGATGGACCAGGTAGGTGTCCAATGGATCGTCCCGCGCCACGAGCAGCACCAGTGACCCCTGAGTGCGCCGTCCCGCCCGCCCGGCCTGCTGCCAGAACGACGCGACCGTTCCGGGAAAACCCGAGATGACCACGGCATCCAGTCCCGCGATGTCGACGCCGAGTTCCAGTGCGCTGGTCGTCGCGGCGCCGAGCAGCGATCCGTCCGACAAAGCGGCTTCCAGCTCACGCCGATCCTCCGCGAGATAACCCGCCCGGTAGGACGCCACGCGTGCGGCGAGGTCCGGATCGACCTCGCCCAAAAGCCTTTTGGCATCCATCGCGGTCAGCTCCGCGGCTCGGCGGGAGCGCACGAAAGTCAAGGTACGCGCGCCTTCGGCCACCAGATCCGCCATGATCCGCGCCGCCTCCGCGGTGGCGGACCTGCGCACCGGCGCACCGTTCTCGCCGGTCACGGCGGTGAGCAGCGGTGGCTCCCAGAGCGCGATAGTCCGCGGTCCTTGCGGCGATCCGTCCCGAGTGACCGCGGTGCACGGCGCGCCGATCAGGCGCGACGCGGCCTCCGCCGGTTCGGCTGAGGTCGCCGAGCAGAGCACGAACACGGGGTCGGCGCCGTATCGTGCGGCGATCCGCCGCAGCCTCCGCAACACCAGCGCGACGTGCGAGCCGAAAACACCACGGTAGGCGTGGCATTCGTCGACCACCACGTAACGCAGCCTGCGCAGCACCCGCGCCCAGCGCTGGTGCGATCGAAGTATGCCGAGGTGGAGCATGTCCGGATTGGTGAAGATCCAGCGCGCGTTGGCCCGTACCCACTGCCGGATCTCGGCAGGCGTATCGCCGTCGTAAGTGGCCGGATGTATATCGCGCAACGGACCTTCGTGGGTGAGCTCGCCGACCGCGCGCAGCTGATCGGCGCCGAGCGCCTTCGTCGGCGACAGATACAACGCGGTGGCCTTCGGATCGGCTTGCAACGTCGTGAGCACCGGAAGCTGATAGCCGAGCGATTTGCCCGAGGCGGTCCCGGTGCTCACGACGACGTGCCGTCCGTGGAACGCCTGCTCCGCGGTGTCCACCTGGTGCCGCCATGGCGCCGCCGCGCCCGTCTCACGCAATGCCGCAATCACTTCCGGCGATGCCCAGACGGGCCATTCGGAGTGTTCGGCGGCTCGCGCGGGCAACTCGGCCACATGCGTGAGCCTGGGGTCGCCATCGAGGCCTCCGGCTAGGACACGATTCAGCAACGATGTCCCGTAGCCGAGCTCGGTTCCCGGCCGTCCGCGCAGCGCGAAGTCGGGCGGATTCACGATCGGAACCCCGCAACACGCTCGGGGAGTGTGAAACGTGTGTGTCCGGGAACCTCCACCTGCCTTTTCGATACCAAATAGCGACCTGGGTCACAGCTTCTTTGCTGAACGTCGACTCGGTTATCACCAGGCAAACGAACCCCAAGTCTGGATTCCGCCATTGTGTCCCTTACCTGCGCATTCGCAAGATCAACTTTTTTGCAAATTGTCGGTAACTCGACTGTTGAATTGCCCGAAGACATGGTTCACTGGTTCCTGGTCGCAAGCTTCTGTGTTCGAGGGACGGATCCAAAGTCCAAACCGTCAGCAGGATCGATGTTGCGAACGGTGTGCTTGGTGCTTTCCTGCAGGGGGAACCAACAGTACAGCGGTCGGAACGGACCCGGTGGACGAACCCAGTTGTCCGCCGTTCCGGTAAGAAAAGAGAAGGAACAGAATGGCACAGGGAACTGTGAAGTGGTTCAACGCGGAGAAGGGGTTCGGCTTCATCGCGCCGGAGGACGGCTCCGCTGACGTCTTCGTCCACTACTCCGAGATCCAGGGTTCGGGTTTCCGCACCCTCGAGGAGAACCAGAAGGTCGAGTTCGAGGTCGGCCAGGGCACCAAGGGCCCGCAGGCCACCGGAGTGCGTGCGCTCAGCTGAGCGGCGCAAGGATCCACAGCTCGTCCCTCACCACCGGCAACGGGGTGAGGGACGAGCTATATCTGGGGTAGTCACGGCTCGCGTGCGCCGGCGGAACGGTCCGCCGAGCATGCCGCGGCGCAGGTGTGGCGAAACGGCAAGGCATACTGATTCGAACTCACGGGCGTACGCTCGGTGGTTCGAGTCGCAAGCACTCGACCACACGCGGCGTCACGGTATAAACGTGTCTGGTGCGATGTTCAGCCGTCGCAGCCGCTCACCCCAGCCGCGCGCAGCGGAAAAGACGCAGCGCGGGTCGATCAGGAAAGGTGTATTCGCCGGTGGCAACACGAGACCTCGGTGCAGCCGACCAGGGTCGTCCCCTGCGTCGTCTCGTGATCGTCGAGTCCCCGACCAAGGCCCGCAAGATCGCGCCGTACCTCGGTCGTAACTACACGGTCGAGGCGTCGGTCGGCCATATCCGGGATCTGCCGCGTGGTGCGGCCGATGTCCCGGCCAAGTACAAGGGCCAGTCCTGGGCGCGTCTCGGCGTGGACGTCGACAACGACTTCGAACCCATCTACGTCGTGAGCCCGGACAAGAAGGCCAAGGTCACCGAGCTCAAGAGTCTGCTGAAGGACGCCGACGAGCTCTACCTGGCCACCGACCCCGACCGCGAGGGCGAGGCGATCGCCTGGCACCTGCTGGAGACGCTCAAACCCAAGGTGCCGGTCCGGCGGATGGTGTTCCACGAGATCACCGAGCCCGCCATCCAGGCCGCCGCCGCGGACACCCGTGACCTCGACAACGATCTGGTGGACGCCCAGGAGACCCGCCGCATCCTGGACCGGCTCTACGGCTACGAGGTCAGTCCCGTGCTGTGGAAGAAGGTCATGCCGCGGCTGTCGGCCGGTCGCGTGCAGTCGGTAGCCACCCGGGTGATCGTGCAGCGCGAACGCGAGCGGATGTCGTTCCGTTCGGCCGAGTACTGGGACATCGCCGCCAAGCTCGACGCGGGCAACGGCGAGGCGAGCGACGCCACCAACCCGAGAACCTTCGGCGCGCGACTGGTCACCGTCGACGGCGCACGGGTCGCCACCGGCCGGGATTTCGGATCGGACGGACGGCTCAAGTCCACCAACGGCGTCGTCGTGCTGGACGAGGGCTACGCGCGGCGGCTGGCCGAGGCGCTGGACGGCGCCGACCTGGTGGTCTCCTCGGCGGAGGCCAAGCCGTACACCCGCAAGCCCTATCCGCCGTTCATGACCTCGACGTTGCAGCAGGAGGCGGGGCGCAAACTCCGGTTCACCTCCGAGCGGACCATGCGGGTGGCGCAGCGACTGTACGAGAACGGCTACATCACCTATATGCGCACCGACTCGACGACGCTGTCGGAGTCGGCCATCGCGGCGGCGCGCGCGCAGGCTACCCAGCTCTACGGCTCGGAGTACGTGCATCCGACCGCGCGGCAATACAACCGCAAGGTGAAGAACGCGCAAGAGGCGCACGAGGCCATCCGGCCAGCGGGCGACACCTTCGCCACGCCCGGCCAACTGCACGCGCGGTTGGACAACGACGAGTTCCGCCTCTACGAACTCATCTGGCAGCGCACGGTCGCCTCCCAGATGGCCGACGCCAGGGGCACCACGCTGACGTTGCGCATCACCGGCGTCGCGGGCACCGGCGAAGAGTGCGTGTTCTCCGCTTCCGGCCGCACCATCACGTTCCCCGGCTTCCTGAAGGCCTATGTGGAGAGCGTCGACGAGGAGGCGGGCGGCCAGTCCGACGACGCCGAGTCCAGGCTGCCCGCGCTCGAGGAAGGCCAGGCGGTCACCGCGGTCGAGCTGAATCCCGACGGGCACAGCACGAATCCGCCCGCGCGCTACACCGAGGCGTCGCTGATCAAGACGCTCGAAGAGCTCGGCATCGGCCGCCCGTCGACGTATTCGTCGATCATCAAGACGATCCTCGACCGCGGCTACGTCTACAAGCGCGGCAGCGCGCTGGTGCCGTCGTGGGTGGCGTTCGCGGTGATCGGCCTGCTCGAAGAGCATTTCGGCCGACTGGTCGATTTCGACTTCACCGCCGCCATGGAGGACGACCTCGACGCCATCGCCGGTGGCCGCGAGCAGCGCGGAAACTGGCTGTCCAGCTTCTACTTCGGCGGCGATCACGGCGTGGAGGGCTCGGTCGCGCGGTCCGGCGGTCTGAAGAAGATGGTGGGGGAGCGGCTCGATGACATCGACGCCCGCGAGATCAACTCCATCAAGCTGTTCAGCGATGCCGCCGATCGAGACGTCGTCGTCCGGGTCGGCAAGTATGGGCCCTATTTGGAGCGGATGGTCACCGATCCCGATGACCCCGAAGGCAATGCGGTGTCTCAGCGGGCCAATCTCCCCGACGATCTCCCGCCGGACGAGCTGACCCCTGAGGTCGCCGAGAAGCTGTTCGCCACTCCGCAGGAAGGCCGTTCGCTCGGCGTCGATCCCGAGTCGGGGCACGAAATCGTCGCCAAGGAAGGACGTTTCGGTCCGTACGTCACCGAGGTCCTGCCCGAACCGCAGGCCGACGAGGGACAAGAGCCCGCCAAGAAGACCGCGAAGAAGGCCGCGGCGCCCAAGCCGCGCACCGGTTCGCTGTTCAAGTCCATGGATTTGGCCACCATCACACTCGACGACGCGCTGAAGTTGCTGTCGTTGCCGCGTGTGGTCGGCACCGACCCGGCCAGCGGCGAGGAAATCACCGCGCAGAACGGGCGTTACGGGCCGTACCTGAAGAAGGGCACCGACTCGCGTTCGCTGAACACCGAGGATCAGATCTTCACCGTCACGCTGGACGAGGCGCTGAAGATCTACTCCGAGCCGAAGCGCCGTGGACGGCAGGCATCGAGCGCCGCTCCGCTGCGGGAACTCGGAAACGACTCCGCCACCGGCAAGCCGATGGTGATCAAGGACGGCCGCTTCGGCCCGTACGTCACCGACGGCGAGACCAACGCGACACTGCGCAAGGGTGACGAGATCGAATCGATCACCCCGGAGCGGGCGATGGAACTGCTCGCCGACCGGCGTGCGCGCGGACCGGTGAAGAAGACCGCCAAGAAGACCGCGGCGAAGAAGGCGCCCGCCAAGAAGACCGCGGCGAAGAAGACCGCCGCCAAGAAGGCGACCACCACCAAGACGGTGGCCAAGAAGACCACGGCGCAGAAGGCGGCGGCGAAGAAGACCGGCGTCGGGAAGTCGTGAGTTCCCGGCTCGTGGCCACAGCCGTAGCCTGAGCGCCATGAGTACCGAACAGGAGCGCGAGGATCTGATCGCGATGCTCGCCGACCAGCGCGAGCTTTTCCGGATCACGCTGCGCGGCATCGATGACGAGCAGGCGCGGCGGCGGACCACGGTCAGCGAGCTGACCCTCGGCGGGCTGTTGCACCACTTGGTCAGCTGCGAACGTCATTGGACCTCGGTGATCGTGCGACGGGACGAGAACGCGGAGCTGGATGTCTCGAAGTTCGGCGGCGAGTACGTCATGGCGGAGGAGGAGACCGTGACCGGCCTGCTGGCCGGCTGGGACGAGGTGGCGGCGGAGACGGCCGAGCTGATCCGTTCGGTGGACAGTCTCGACACCTCGATTCCCACGCCGACGGCGCCGTGGGCTCCGGAGCGGATCTGGCAGTCGGTGCGCTACACGGTGCTGCACATCTTGCGGGAGATCGCGCATCACTCCGGGCACGCCGACATCATCCGGGAGGAGCTGGACGGGGCGAACAGTACGCAGCAGCGCGCCTCCTAGTTCCGAACAGGGCTTGCGGCCGCATGGGCTGACAAGATCCATAGCGGTCCGACTCAGCCGACTCCCGCCGAGCGGCGTGTGCACGGCTCAGCCAGACAGCGTGTGACCGGCCGAGCGGTGCGTGGCGAAGTCGGGTGGTGTGGGCCCGCCGGGCGTGCGCGGGTGAGCCGGACGGTGTGTCCGGGTCTTGTGTATGTGGGTCGTCGATGGTGGCGAGCGTGGTGTCCGAGACCGTCCGGGATCTGTCGGGAGGGGCGGCTAGGGTGTACGACGTGGCGGGAGTCTTCGATCGGTTGGTCGGCCAGGAGGCGGTCGAGTCCGAGTTGACGGCTGCCGCGGTCGCCGCGCGCGGGGGCGTGATCGAGGGTGCGATGACGCACTCCTGGTTGTTCACCGGCCCGCCCGGATCGGGCAGATCCGTTGCCGCGCTGTGTTTCGCGGCGGCGCTGCAGTGCACGGATCCGGCGATGCCCGGGTGCGGTAGGTGTCACGCCTGCACCACGACCATGGCGGGCACGCACGGCGACGTTCGCCGGGTGGTGCCGGAGGGACTGAGCATCAGCACCAAGGAGATGCGCGAGATCGTGCAGGTGGCCTCGCGCAGGCCCAGCACGGGGCGCTGGCAGGTGGTGGTCATCGAGGATGCCGACCGCTTGACCGAGGCGGCGGGCAACGTGCTGCTCAAGGTCGTCGAGGAGCCGCCGGACCGGACGGTGTTCCTGCTCTGTGCGCCCTCGGTGGACCCGGAGGACATCTCGATCACGTTGCGTTCCCGCTGCCGCCACGTGCATCTGGTGACGCCATCGGTGCCCGCCATCGCGCGAGTGCTCCGCGAGCGCGACAACCTCGATGAGAAGACCGCTACCTGGGCCGCTTCCATCAGCGGCGGACATGTCGGCCGTGCCCGCAGGCTCGCCACCGACGAGGAGGCACGCGCCCGCCGTCAGCGTGCCTTGGCTCTGGTCACCGCGTCCGGGAAGCCCGGTGCGGCCTACGCCGCCGCCGACGAACTGGTGCGCGCGGCCGACGACGAGGCCAAGCAGATGAGCGCGGCCCGCGACGAACGCGAGCGCGAGGAACTCGCGACCGCGCTGGGCGCGGGCGGCACCGGCAAGGGCGCGGCGAGCGCCACCCGCGGTTCCGCGGGCGTGCTCAAGGACCTCGAGCGGCGGCAGAAGTCCCGCGCGACCCGCACCGGCCGCGACGCCCTCGATCGTGCCCTTATCGACGTCGCGGGCGTCTATCGGGACGCACTGGCCGTGCGGTTCGGGGCCACCCGGCTCGGCTCCGGCGTCGCGCTCACCCACCCCGACCTGTCCGACGAGATCCACGATCTGGCCGACCGCGTGCGCCCGGAGGGCCTGCTGAAGTCCATCGAGGCCGTTCTGGCCTGCCGCACCGCGCTCGACCAGAACGTCAAACCCCGTTTCGCCCTCGCGGCCATGGCCGCCGCCCTCATCGCAGCCCGCGCGCAGTGACCGTGACCACCCGTTTTCGCGATCGGGCCCGCGAGACGATAGACTTCCCTGGCCGAAAGGCACGCCGCCTTAGCTCAGTCGGTAGAGCGCTTCACTCGTAATGAAAAGGTCGGGGGTTCGATTCCCCCAGGCGGCTCCACTTTTCCGGGTTTACGCCTCGGCTGGTCGGCAGTCAGCTTGACGGGCATGGAGCGGTAGGCGTGCAGATTTCGCAGGGGATGGGGGATCGGCGGGCCGTCCAGGCTCAAATTCGGGTACCGATCGAAGAGGGTCCGCAGTGCGACGGCGCCTTCCAGCCGCGCCAACCTGGCTCCCAGGCAGCCGTGGATCCCGCTGCCGAACGCGAGATGTTCCGCGGCGTTGTCCCTGGTCACATCGAATAGGTGGGGAGCGGGGAAGACCGCGGGATCGTTGTTGGCGCCCGCCAAGGACAGCAGGACCAGGGACCCTGACTTGATGTGCTGATCAGCGATCTCGACGTCACAGTTCGCGACCCGGCCGGTCATTCGCACGGGACCGTCGTAGCGCAGGATCTCCTCGACCGCGTTCGGCCACAGATCCGGCTGGGCGGCCAGCAGTTCCAGCTGGTCCGGGTGGTCAATCAGTAGGACGATTCCGTTGCCGAGCATGTTCACTGTCGTCAAGAAGCCGGCGTCCAGCAGCAGCGCCGCATTCGCCACCTGCTCGCGGCGGGTGAGCTCGCGATCTGTCGCCAGCATGCTGAGTACGTCGTCGTTCGGTTCGGCGGCGAGCTCGTCGAAGTGCTGGTCGAAGTACTGCTTGACCTCGCCCAGGTCTTCGATGGCGTGGCGGTAGGTGGTCCAGCTCAGGCCTCGTTCGAGCAGTGGCGCACCGGTGCCTCCCCATTTCAACAGGGTCGAATGCATGTCGGCGGGCAACCCGAGGATCTCGGCGATGATCGTGACCGGCAGCTGTTCGGAGAAGTCGCTGATCAGATCGGGGCGAGGCTTCGATTCCAGGCGTTCGAGCAGGTCGTTGGTGGCTTCGGCGATTCGATCCTCCAGCGTGGCGATCGCCTTCGGACCGAATGTTTGCCGGACCATGCGCCGGTACCGCGTGTGATCCGGCGGATCGGCCACCAGCATCGATGGCGGCTCTCCGATGTTGGGAAGTCCCAGATCCGTCTTGGCCAGCATCCAGCGGATCGGCTTGGGCAGGGCTGGATGGAACGGGGTGACCACACCGAAGCGCCGGTCTCGCAAGATGAGTCGGCACAGTTCGTAGTCTGCCGTCACGTGTACGCCCGACATCCCAGGAATTCGGCCGCGCCGCCGGATCTCCTCGATATACGGCGATGAGCCGAGCAAGCGATCCTGGCCGACAGCGATTTGCCCGAGCGGGTCACCCCGGTGTGCGGCCCATCGGAGATAGGTCCGTAACAGGCCATGAGTCAGTAGCCACCGAATCCAGGCGCGAGTCAACATCGCCGCCTCCTCACTCCCGACCCACTCCTCATGATAAAGAGTAGCTATTACATTGCTGAACTATTAGCGTTAACGTTTGTCGCCGACAGGGCGGTGCCGATGAGCTGGGCCAGGAAGGTACTACGCATGGTCGTCCATGCGGGTGCTGAAGTGTTGTAGAGCGACGTTCGGATCGAACGAGGGGCACGATGGACCGGCGTGGTTTCGTCAAGAGTGCCGGCTTGGCCGCGACGATGCTCGGTGTCGCCGGTGCGAGCACGGCCGCGTCCGCGGCGTGGGCCGACGATTTCAGCCCGAGCCCGAGAACGTCGATGTACCGCATGTTGGTGCCGGAGATCTTCGCGCCGCTGCCGGATCCAGCCGATCATGTGCCCGCGATCGTCATCGGATCGGGATTCGGGGCGTCGGTCACCGCGCTGCGTCTGGCGCAGTCGGGGATCGAGGTCGCGGTGCTCGAGCGCGGGTCGCGATGGCCGAATGATCCGTGGCGTGACATCTTCGCCACCGACACGATTCCGGACGGCCGCGGCTTCTGGCATCGAACGACCTTTAACGGGGTGAACCGGATTCCGTTGCAGATCGATCCGTTCGGCGGGGTCCTCGATGTCACGAATTACCCGGGCATCGACGTGTGGCGCGGTGCGTGTGTGGGCGGTGGCTCGGTGGTGTTCACCGGGGTGATGATCGAGCCGGAGCAGCGGTTCTTCGACCATGTGTTCCGCGGCGTGGTCGATTTTCGCGAGATGCACGACGTCTATTACCCCAAGGTCCGGGAAATATTGCGGCCCAGCGTGATACCCGACGACATCTACAACTCTTTCGCGTTCGTGCACTCGCGTGCCTGGGACGAACAGGTCCGCGCGGCCGGCTATACGCCGCAACGAATCGACGGCACCTGGAATTGGGATGTCATCCGCGCCGAACTGGCCGGGCGATCGAGGCCGTCCGCGACGGTCGGCTGCTCGAACCTGGGCAACTCCAACGGCGCGAAATTCGATCTGAACCAGAATTACCTGCGCTACGCCGAGGGCACCGGCCGTGCCCGGATCTACCCCGGCCATCGCGTGGATGCCATCGCCGAGGAACCGGGAGCGTCGGGTCGCTATAGCGTCGCCGTGACCAAACTCGACCCGACCGGTGAAGTGCTCCGCACCCGGACGCTGACCTGCGACATGCTGTTCCTGGCCGCGGGCTCCATCGGCACCTCCGAACTGCTGGTGCGTGCGCGGGAAACCGGCGCGTTGCCGAACCTGAACGAGCACGTCGGCGAAGGCTGGGGCAGCAACGGCGATGTCGCCTTGGCGCGGCCGCTCAGCACGCTCGAGGTGGGCACGCAGGGCACACCGTCGGCGAGCCGGATTCTCGACGAGGCGGGCACACCCGTGTCGCTGGAGAACTGGTACATCCCCGGCACGACGCCCTTCGACACCACCCTTCTCGCATCGTTGGGCATCGTGCTCGACGACACCCGCGGCCGGTTCGTCTGCGACCCGGCCGACGGGCGCGTGGATCTGCGGTGGCCGGCCGACGGCGCTGCCGGCTATCTCGCGCGAGCGAGGGAAGTCAACAACAACGCGGCCTGCAACTGTCAGCCCATCTCTCGCCCCGCCTTCGACGCGGACGCCTCGTTCACCTCCCATCCGTTGGGCGGAGCAGTGATCGGCCGCGCAACGGACGGATACGGCCGGGTGCGTGGCTATCGGAACCTGTACGTGATGGACGGAGCAGCTGTGCCGGGTAGCACCGGAACAGTGAATCCTTCATTGACGATCAGCGCGCTGGCGGAGCGCAATATCGAACAGATCATTCGTTCCGGGGGGTAGTGGGCGAGCGCGCCTATCGACGCCGACCCGGGTCGAGTTCGCCACGATACGTGAGTTCTCGGATCAGCCCTTATACAGTCGAGCTGTGAACGAGACTCCGGCCACGAACAGTGGACGGTCACTCGCCGAACGGCTGGCGATCCGGTTGCTGTATCCGACAGCCCGGCCCACCGAGGAAGCACTGCGGGCGGCTGTCGCCGGCAAGGTGGTGCTGGTGACCGGGGCCTCGCACGGTATCGGCAAGGCCAGTGCGCGGAAGCTGGCCGCGGCGGGGGCGGTGGTGCCGCTGGTGGCCCGGTCCCGCCCGGAACTGGAACAGCTGGCCGCCGACATCGCGGCCGACGGTGGCACGGCCCGCGCGTACACGACCGACCTGACGGACCTGGATGCCGTCGACCTGCTCGGCCGGACACTGCTGGCCGAGTATGGACACATAGATGCCGTGATCAGCAATGCGGGAAAGTCGATTCGGCGGCCCATCGCCGAGTCCTACGATCGTTTCCACGATTTCACCCGCACCATCGACATCAACTATCTCGGCCCGGTGCGGCTGCTGCTTACTCTGTTGCCCCATATGCGTGCACGCAAGCAGGGGCATATCGTGAATATCTCCACCTGGGGCGTGCTCCTGCCGCCGAGTCCACGCTGGTCGGCCTACATCGCCTCGAAAGCGGCCTTCGATGTCTGGCTGCGCAGCGTGGCCGCCGAAATCGCCTGCGACGATGTCACCACTACATCGATCTACATGCCCCTGGTCCACACCAGAATGAGCGCGCCCACCGACTTCAGCCGCACCCCCGGCCTGACCGTCGACGAAGCCTCCGACCTCGTCTCGCACGCTGTCACGGCCAAACCCCGCGACATCGCCCCGTGGTGGGCAATCCGGGTCCAAGCCTGGTCTGCCGTTCACCGCAACCAAGCCCAGCGCATTCTGGAACGTAGGTTCCGCCGCTGAACACCGGACCGGAGGTGCGGGCCGGGCCTCGGGTGCCACGAACGGGTTACCGAGATCTCGCCCTGGTCGCTGATCACTTCGACCAGCACATCCTTCGAGTGAAGGTACGTCCAGGCCTGAGCTACCTCCGCCCCAGGCGTGACGCACTGAAACGCGGTGAGTGTGCGGCGGGCCACCTCCAGTTCGTGGAACGCTGCCGCGCAGCGCCAGGAAAGTAGGGTCGGCACCGCAATGACAGAATGGCGGGCGGCCATTACAGACCAGAGGAGTTATCTCGGGTGGAACTGCCCGTCGAACTTGTCGAGGCCCTCGACCGGGCATGCGCGGGCGTTCCCCAGCGGCAGCTTGCCACCTCGGTCGACCGGCTGATCTCGCGCTACCGGGACCCGCGCCCGGCGGCGGCGCCGATTCTCGCTTCGACCGCCGACGTCACCGCCTACGCCGCTTATCGCATGCCCGCGACGTGGGCTGCTGTGCACAGTGCGCTCGAGCGGTTCGCCGAGCAGGCGCCCGGCTTTCGGCCCGAGACGCTGCTCGACGTCGGCGGGGGCACCGGTGCGGCGCTGTGGGCGGCGAGCGAACTGTTCCCTTCCTTGGCCGGGGCGACCGTACTGGATCAGGTGGACGAAGCACTCCAACTGGGGCGCAAGCTCGCGGCCGACGCCACCTCCGAGGCGATGCGCTCCGCCGTGTGGCGGCCGACCTCGTTCGCCGCTCAGGAAGCATTCGGCGGAGCGGACCTCGTCACGATTTCCTATGTGCTGAGCGAACTCTCCGAGGCAGACCAAGCCGATCTGGTGGCCCGGGCGGCCGATGGGGCGGAAGTAGTGGCCGTCATCGAGCCGGGAACTCCGGACGGCCATCGCAGGATCCTCACCGCCCGCGACGTCTTGATCGAAGCCGGTCTGACGGTCGTGGCCCCCTGCCCGCATCAGCAGATGTGCCCGCTCGCCGTCGGGACGGACTGGTGCCATTTCAGCACGCGAATCAACCGGACGTCCCTGCACCGGCGGTTGAAGGGCGGCGAACTCGGCCATGAAGACGAGAAGTTCTCCTATGTGATCGCCTCTCGGACCGCGCACGCCCCCGCCGCGGGTCGAATCCTGCGACATCCGCTCAAACGTAAGGGCCTGGTCACGCTGGAAGTCTGCACGGCCGACGACGGCGTGCGGCAAACCCTCGTCTCGAAGCGACAGGGCGAGGCGTACCGCGAGGCAAGGGACGTGGAATGGGGCGACGCCTGGCCCCCATCCCACCGCAGTCGCGATCAGTCCGCCGAGCCCGAAGATTGATCCCCGCCTGACCCGCCGCTCGGCAAGCTGTGCCGTGGGTCGCCTGCGGCCGGAACACGACGCCGGGGTTTATTGAGCCGCCAACTAGTGGCACAATTCACAACGATCCAATATTTACGTAAATCGGGCGTAACCGTGTTCCGCTCAGACCGTTGAGGAGCGACACCAGTGCAGATGTCGAGGCGCGATCCCGGCTCACGACCGCGCTGTGCTGGGGCTTCCGCGTTCCGGGCGTCGGTGCCGCCCATTGGTCGAGTTCGTGAGGGGGCGAGGTGATCCCTGTGTGGCGCTCGGTCGGGGGCTCGGCGCAGGCCCCTCGACGGTCCGGCCTTCTTCTGAAATC
Organism: Nocardia sp. NPDC004718; assembly: GCF_053601535.1. Lineage (NCBI taxonomy): Bacteria > Bacillati > Actinomycetota > Actinomycetes > Mycobacteriales > Nocardiaceae > Nocardia > Nocardia sp. NPDC004718. The sequence goes on along the minus strand of NZ_JBSGCA010000008.1, from coordinate 143,065 downwards.
GAGGAGATCCGTCAAGTGCTGGAAACGCAAACCAAGGTCGTACGAAGTCTGGTTCCCGCTCGGATGGACCGGCTTCCGTGGACCAAGTTCCACTGGCTCATCGTCGTCGGGCTCGGGGTTTCCTGGGTCCTGGACGGAATCGAGATCCAGATCGTCAGCAGCATGGGTGGACCGCTGCAAGACGTCGAAACGCTGCATCTGACCTCCGGGCAGGTCGGCGCGATGGCCTCGTGGTACCTGGCCGGTCAGGTCGTCGGCGCACTCGTGTTCGGCAGGCTCACCGACCGGCTCGGTCGCAAGAAACTGTTCATCCTGACCCTGGCGATCTATCTGATCGGTAGTGGGTTGGCCGGTTTCTCATGGAACGCATGGTCGCTGTACTTGTTCCGCTTCATCGCGGGCACCGGAATCGGTGGCGAATACACGGCAATCAATTCGGCGATCGACGAGATCATGCCGTCCAGATATCGGGGCCGGGTCGACATCGCGATCAACGGCACCTACTGGGGTGGCGCGGCATTGGGGGCGGCGGCGAGCCTGATCCTGTTCAACGAGCAATTCATCCCGACCGGCTGGGGATGGCGGATCGGATTCTTCATCGGACCCGTCCTCGGGTTCATCATCATCTTCCTGCGCAGGCACATTCCGGAGAGCCCGCGCTGGCTGCTCACCCACGGGCGGGCCGAGGAAGCGGAGCGGACCGTCGACGAGATCGAAGGGCAGTTGCGAAGTCGGGGGATCGAGCTCCCCGCGGTCGACGAGAGCAAAGCCTTGGACATCGTGGACACCGATCGGCTCTCCTACCTGCGGATGGCCCGGATATTCTTCGGACGATACCCATCGCGTTCCTTTCTCGGATTCACGATGATGGCCACGCAGGCTTTTCTCTACAATGCCATCTTCTTCACCGTCGGCCTGGTGCTGATCAATTTCTACAACGTGCCGGCCGATCACACGGGTTATTATTTCTTCCCGTTCGCGGTCGGTAATCTGATCGGCCCACTGGTACTCGGCCCGCTCTTCGACAGTATCGGCCGCCGGAAGATGATCTGTGCCACGTATGTGGGCTCCGGTTTGTTGCTCTTCGTTTCCGCATGGGCATTCAATGCGGGCATTCTCAACGCCACCACCCAGACCATCTTCTGGTGTGTCATCTTCTTCTTCGCCTCGGCGGGGGCGTCGTCTGCTTATCTCACGGTCAGCGAGATCTTCCCGCTGGAACTGCGTGGTCAGGCCATCTCGTTCTTCTTCGCCATCGCACAGGGCGCGGGCGGGGTCGTCGCGCCGTTCCTCTTCGGGCATCTGGTCGGCGGCGCGGACAACCCGAACCCCGACCGGTTCCCGCTCACGGTCGGGTACCTCATCGGCGCCGGGTTCATGATCTTCGGCGGCCTGGTCGCCTGGTTCTTCGGAGTGAACGCCGAGGGGCAGTCCTTGGAGGACATCGCGGACCCGCTGTCCGTGGCGAAACCAACAGCGACTGCTCAAGGGGTGGCCGTCGACGGTCGACATGAGGAGCCAGCCGAACGAGATCCGCTGATCAGCGAGCCGATATCTGGCGGCCCATCAGTTGTCGACTCGATGAAGGGCGACTAGCGACATGGTGCAGCCAACTCCTTGGCGAGCGAGTCGAGACCGGCAGCAACAGGCGGGGGCGACGAGCCGCTCGCCGGGCGGTACTCGGAAACGCCGGGTAGACGTCGCCAAACTCCGGGCGCGGGTGCCGAAACTTCGGGGGCGGCCGCCGAAACTCCAGACCCGGTTGCCCCAAATCCGGGCGGCAGTGCAACCGCTGGTGGTCTTGCTCCGGGACAACTCGGGTTACCTGTGTGCCGCGGTCGGAAGCATCATCACGTTCACCCTGCTGTTCAAGCCGTGGCTCGCCACCGGCGGACCGGACGGCACGATCTGGAGCAACGCCTTCGGCCAGACCCACATCACCACCACGCTCGTGGGGCTCTGGTCGAAGAATCCGCCCGCCCACTCCAATCTCAGCGGCACATGGGCCATTTTCGCCACCATCGCGATCTTCCTCACGGTGCTGGCGGCGTTGGCCAATCTCTGGTCCCGCACCGAGGCACTCGCGCGTTTGACGACCGGTTCGGCGGTGGCGGTGGCGGTTTTCATCGCCTTCACGCTGGTCTATCTCAACAGCAAGGGGCCGGAGTTGCGCTCCATGATCGGCTCCGGCCCGCCCACCGACCTCGGCACGCAGGTCGGCTTCGTGATCCGATGGGCTTCCGGCAACGGGCAATATCCGCTGCCAGGGCGGCGAAAGGTCGAGTTCGAGACCGCGAAACTCACCGGTACCGCGCTGTTCGCCGGTGCGACGGCGATGTTCTCGGCCGTGGCGGCCATCGCTCAATGGGTTCGGATGATGAAGTCACGCCGCAGCACCGGCTGAGCCGCCGACTACGTCACGACGAAGACTCCCTTTCCGGGGACGTGGGGAGCGTCCGTCGCGATGAGGACTTCCACGCGGCCCAGCCCGGAGGGAATGGGCACCGGTATCCATGAGCCGGCCACGTTCTCCTCGGCCGGTGTGCTGTCGTCGACCCGGATCGGTGGCAGGGTGCCGTACACGCCGGTGTCGGAATTGCGCCAGGAAACCGTGACTTCCACGCCGCAGGAGCCGCCGGGGCGGTCGGGCGCGAAGACGAACTCGGGGCGGATCCACAGCGTGGGCAGACCGGAGTAGTTGCGGTCGGGGTCGTAGTAGGCGGCGACCATGCCGATGCCCGCGCCGCCACCGTCGCAGAGCGTTCGTGCCGGGGGGACGCCGAGAGGAAGCGCGGATACCACCGGGGCGGTCACACCGAGTGTGCCGATGGCCAGAGCCATGACCGCTACACCATGCCGGACATTCACCGCTGCTCCCTTCGTCGGACACGAATTGTCTGCCTGCTGTGTCGACCTGAGTTCGCCGAGTGTTAACGGGAGCGTACGAAGGGTGCGGTGGGCGGCGGCGATTCGGCGTCGGCGCGCCGGAAATTTCCGATGAGCGACGGTTTTTCCGCAGGCGCGATCGATTCGGTAACGCATTAGCAAACTGAATGGAGACGTCGCCGCGGAGCGGACAGGGTCGCCGACCGTGCTTCGGGAGACGCCGCTCCTGGACCGGGCGCCCTTGACCGGTCCAGGAGAACGTTCTCCGGGGTCAGCCGGCGGCGGCGGAGCGCAGGTGGGCGCGCTCGGCGATGGCGGCCAATTCCGCGTTGAAGCGGTCCGCGGCTTCGATATTGCCCAGATGACCGGTGGGCCAGACGTGGTAGGCGGCCAAATGACCGGTTTCCGCGAGCGCGTCGGCGATGCGGCGCGACATGCGCTCGGGCAGCAAACGGTCGTGTGCGCCCGCGATCACCGTGGTGGGCACGGTGAGGGAGGCGGCCGATTCGGCGAGATCCATGTCGGCGAGTGCTGCGGCGTGCCTGCCACGGGTGAGCGGCCGGCACGAGCGCACGATGCCAAGCGCGAAATCAACCTGGTCCGCGGTCGCGTGCGGGTTCATCACCCGCGCCTTGAGCAGCGCGCTCGTCGGCCAGCCGCCCGGCAGCGGGACGGGGGCGGTGAGCAGCGTCTCGGCGACGATCATGGGCATCCGCACCGTGGCGCCGAACACCGTGATCGGGCGGTCCGCCAAGGTCAACGGCTTGTTCAGCAGCGGAAGCAGATCCGTGTCGTAGCGGATGTTGCCCGACGTACTGTTCAACAGGACGGCGGCTGCGGCCTGCTTACGGACCTGCTCCGGATAGCGAGCAGCCCATGCCTGCACGGTGATGCCGCCCATGCTGTGGCCGACGAGCACGGCCCGCTGCCCTGGGCGCAGCGTGGCGTTCAGCACGGCCGACAAATCGTCGGCCAGCGACTCCTTGCTGGGGACGGACTTGCCGAGTTCGCTCGCGCCGTGCCCACGCTGGTCGTAGCAGACCACGCGGTACCGGTCGGCGAACGCGTTGATCTGCGGGTTCCAGTACTCGATGCTGCAACTCCAGCCGTGGATCAGGACGATGACATCGCCCTGCGCCGGGCCGTACGCGTGTACTCGCAAGCGAGCGCCGTCTTTGGTGGTGACCGGAATGACCGCGTGGCGAGCGGTCGGCGCGTTCAACGACGCGGTACGGAAGGTGCGGGACCGCAGTCCGGCACGGTAATCGGCGGTGAGCGCACCGTTATGCGCGTCCGCCAGCGTCCTCATCGACTTCACCAGCATCAGGCACTCCTTTGTGTCCACCGTCACCGTACAGTGCAAGCAGCGGTGCTTGCTAGTGTTAGCGCCGTACGACGGTATTCCTGGTCTATATCGGGGAGTACCCCCGGATTCGGTACGGCAAAAGATCATTTCGAAAGAAAAAGTCAGACGCGCTTCGTTTGGGATGTCCGACCGCGATGCCAAGATCGCGGCATGACAGCTATCGAGTTCGCCGCGCCGATTCCCGTGCTGCGCATGTTCGACGTCGTGCGGACCTACGAGTTCTACCGGGACTACCTGGGCTTCGCAGTGGACTGGGAGCATCGATTCGGTGCTGACTTCCCGCTCTACGCGCAGTTCTCCCGGGCCGAGGCGACCCTTCACCTGAGCGAACACCACGGGGACGGCACCCCGGGCAGCGTCGTGTGGATCGCGGTCGGCGATGTCTTCGCCTGGCATGCCGAGCTCGCCGCGAAGAGTTATCGCTACGCCGACCCTGGTCGTCCGGAAGACGGTCCGGGCGGTCCGGGATTCGACCTTGCCGACCCGTCCGGCAATGTGCTGCGGTTCGCGCAGCCGAAGTAGCGGGGCGCTGCCGTGGCGGCGCGCCTCATCGCCCGGTTACGGTTGACTCGTGGACATCGCGCACCCTGCCTCCGGGCCCGTGACGGACCCGGGAACCGAGCCGAAGACCGGGTGGCGCGGGGCGGCGCTTCCGCTGCTGGTGGCGGGTGTCGGTGTGGGCGTCGGCGTATTGCTGCACCTGCGCGATCCGCACGTCGAGGGTTCCTACGGCACCTGTCCGGTGTACGCGCTGACCGGCTTTTACTGCCCCGGCTGCGGCGGGATGCGCGCCGTGCACAACCTCACCGACGGGCACGTCATCGATGCTCTGCACAGCAACTTGCTCGCGCTTCCGCTGGTTCTCGCGTTCGCGGTGTGGGTACTGGACTGGACGGTTCAGGGGTGGCGCGGCCGGAAGATGCGGTTGCCGTCGATCAGCCGGACGACCATGTGGACGTTCTTCGCATTGCTGGCGATCTACACGGTGGTACGCAATACGCCTTGGGGAACCCTGTTCACACCGGTGTAACACGCGAATGTACGGGCAGCCCTCAGGTATGAGAGATTCGCTGAAGACCAGGGTGCAGCAGAAACTGCTGCGCCAGCTCATCGAGGACCCGCGGGACACCGAGCACGACGACCCCCGGCAGATCGCCGTGGAGACCGATCTGGACGCGCTGGCCAACGTGCCGGAGGACCACCCGCTGGTCGAGGAACTCGCCGCGCGTTATCTGGTGTTCTGATCAGGCCGTCGATGCGCCGCCGTAAGGAGGCAACTGCGGTAGTCGCTCGGCGAGCAGCCAGCTGTCCCACAGGGGGCGTAGCGACACCAGGCTGTAGTGCCCGGCCAGGTCGGTGAACTCCTCGGTGGTCACCGATGAGTGGCGGTAGCGAATGGTCCATTCCCGGAGCAGGTCGAAGAAGGTCGAGTCGCCGAGTTCCAGGCGCAAAGCGTGCAGGGTGAGCGCACCCCGCTTGTAGACGCGGTCATCGAACATCCGCTGCGGTCCCGGATCGCCGATGACGATGTCCTGGGGCTCGCGGGCCAGGTTGTGCCGTGCGGCGCGGGCCAGCTGATCGGCGGTCGGCCCGCCCGCGGCCTCCGACCAGATCCATTCCGCGTAGCAGGCGAAGCCTTCGTGCAGCCAGATGTCCCGCCACTGCCGGATGGTCAGGCTGTTGCCGAACCACTGGTGGGCCAGCTCGTGCGCGACCAGCCGTTCCGCGCCGCGGCGGCCGTCGCAGTGGTTGGCGCCGAAGATAGAGATGCCCTGCGCCTCGATCGGGATCTCCAGCTCGTCGTCGGTGACGACGACGGTGTAGTCCGCGAAAGGGTAGGGGCCGAATTTCTCGCTGAAGACCTCGAGCATCCTCGGCTGACGAGCGAAGTCGTGGTCGAAGTCGGCGCGTAGCCGCGCAGGCAGGATCGCCTGCATCGGCACCGCGTGCGACGAACCGATGCGGTGCTTGCGATAGTGACCGATCTGGATGGTGGCCAGGTAGCTCGACATCGGCTCGGCCTGCTCGTACACCCACGTGGTCTGACTGGACTTTGTCTGCTTGCGCAGCAGGGTTCCGTTGGCCACGGCGTAGTAGGGCGAATCGGTGGTGATCGAGATCCGGTAGCTGGCCTTGGAACTCGGGTGGTCGTCACACGGGAACCAGGACGCCGCGCCATTGGGCTGACTGGCCACGATCGCGCCTTCGGTGAGTTCTTCCCACCCGACCTCGCCCCACGGCCCGCGCACCGGTTTCGGGGTGCCGCCGTACTGCACCACCAGCGCGAGCACGCCGCCCGCCGGAATCCGCTGTTGCGGCGTCACGACCAACTTGCCGTGCTGATGAGCGAATTTCGCGGCCTTGATCCCGTTGACGGACACCTTCGACACGCTCAGCGCCTGGCCGAGATCGAGTGCGAACCGGGTGCGCGCCTCGGTGGTCACGGCGGTGATCTCGGCGCGCCCGGTGAGCCGGTTGGCGGACACCCGGTAAGCCAGTTCCAGCTCGTACCGGGAAACGCGATACCCCCGGTTGCCGTTCTGCGGGAGGTACTCGTCGATGGGGGCTTCGTAGAACTTGCCCGCCATCAGCGCGCCCCGGGATCGCCCGTGAACCAGGGCGCGATCGGGTTGCCCCACCAGCGCGTCGAGGCGGGCACCGCGTCGCCGCGCATGACCAGGGAAGCCGGGCCGATGGTCGCGCCGTCGCCGAGCGTCGAGGCGGGCAGTGCCACGCAGTGCGGACCGAGGGTGGCGCCCGCGCCGAGGGTGACGGTATCCATGGCCATGATCCGGTCGTGGAACAGGTGGGTCTGCACCACACATCCGCGTTCCACGGTCGCGCCGTCGCCGAGAGTCACCAGGTCCGCCTCCGGTAGCCAGTAGGACTCGCACCATACCCCGCGCCCGATGCCGGCGCCGAGGCCGCGAAGCCAGAGGTTCAGTACGGGCGTCCCGGTCGCCGCGCGCGCGAACCACGGTGCGGCAACCATTTCCACGAACGTGTCGGAAACCTCGTTGCGCCAGACGAACGAACTCCACAGCGGATGCTCCCCGGCGCGGATCCGCCCCACCAGCAACCACTTGGCGGCCACCGAGGCCGCCCCCGCGACGCCGCCCGCCGAAAGCAGCACCAGTCCGCTGAGCAGCGCGGCGGTCAGGTGGCCGAAGGTTTGCGCAAGCCACGCGAGGGAGCACAGCACGCCGAGACCGATCGCGAAGGTCACCAGAACCGGGATCAAGCGGCACGTCTCGACGATGCCGCGGGCGACGCGCAGGCGGGCGGGCGGATCGAAGGTCCGCGCCGTGTCGGCGTTCTCCGCGGCGCGGCGCAGCCGGACCGGTGGGCTGCCCAGCCAGGAAGAGCCAGGTTTCGCCTTGGACGGCGCCGCCGACAGCACCGCGACCAGCCCGTTCTTCGGGACCCGTCGCCCGGGGGCGGTCATGCCGGAGTTGCCGAGGAAGGCGCGCTTGCCGACCTTGGCCGCACCGATGTGCAGCCAGCCGCCGCCGAGTTCGTAACCGGCGATCATGGTGTCGTCGGCCAGGAACGCCCCGTCGGCGACGGTGGTGAACTTCGGCAGCAGCAGCACCGTGGAGGCCTCGACGCTCTTGCCCACCTTCGCGCCCAGCAAGCGCAGCCACAGCGGGGTGAGCAGGCTGGCGTACAGCGGGAACAGGAAGGTGCGCGCGGAATCCAGCAGGCGCTCGGTGGCCCATGCCTGCCAGCCGACCCGGCTGCGCACCGGGTGATAGCCCTCGGTCAGGCCGATGCTCAGCAGCCGGACCGCGACGATGGTCGCCGCGGCGTAGACGCTCAGGCTGAGCAGGGTCGCGAAGGGCAGCACGGCGAATGCGCGCGCGACGCCGCCCGCGAGAGTGCGGGTGTCGCGAACGAACCAAGCCAGGAAAGCGCCACCGGCGCCGATGCCGAGAATCGGCATGGCGGCCAACGCCATCGATGTGACGCCGAAGACGCCGACCCAGCGCCGGGCCCGATCGGGCGTGTGCGCGGGCCAGCGGTGCTGGGCCTTGCCCACCTTCACCGCGGGCGAACCGGCCCACTCCTGTTCCGCCTTCACCTTGCCGGCCACCGCGGAGCCGGGCGCAACCTCGGCGTTCTTACCGATCTTCGTGCCGGGCAACAAGATCGAGCGCGAGCCGACCACCGCGCCGGGGCCGACGGTGATCGGGCCGAGATGCACCACGTCGCCGTCGATCCAGTAGCCGGACAGGTCGACCTCCGGCTCCACGCTGCAACCGTCGCCCAGTTCGAGCATCCCCGTCACCGGCGGGAGGCTGTGCAGGTCGACCCCCTTGCCGATCTTCGCGCCCAGCGCGCGGGCGAACGGCACCATCCAGGGGGCGCCGGACAGATTTTCGGCGCCGCTGGCCTCGGACAGGCGCACGGCCGCCCACAACCGCAGATGCACCGAGCCCCCGCGCGGATAGCGCCCAGGCCGGACACCACGCAGCAGCAGCCGCGCGCCCGCCACGCAGATCGTCATCCGGCCGAGCGGCGAGATGAACAGCAGGAACGCGACCAGCGTCCACCACCAGGACAGCTGTGGCAGCCATGGCAGCGACCCCGACCAGGCCGCGATGTTGCCGACGATCGCCAGCCAGGTGAGCCACTGCAAGCCGGTAAGGGTGGTGAGCGGGATGGTGGCGAGTACCTGCGCGGCTTGCGCGAGCGGTGGCGTCGGCCGCACCGTCCGGTCGGCGACGGCCACGGTGGGCGTGGTCTGCTCCAGCAGCTCGGCGAGCGCGCCCAGGCGGGGATGGTCGTAGACGTCCGCGACGGCGATCTGCGGATACCGTTCGCGCAGGGCGGTGACCAGCTGGGCCGCCGCGAGTGAACCGCCGCCCAGGTCGAAGAAGTCCGCGTCGAGATCGCCGACCTGCGCGCCGAGGATGGCGTCCCAGAGTCCGGCGATCCACAGGGCCGTGCCGGTCAGGTCGTTGTCGTCGTCGTCCTCGGCGGCGTTGGGCAGCGGCCAGGGCAGCGCGTCGCGGTCGACCTTGCCGGAGGTGCGGGCGGGCAGTTCGTCGACCACCGCGAGCCGGGGCACCAGCGGCGCGGGCAACTGTCCGGCGAGGACCGCGCGCGCGGCCTTGGCATCGAAATCCGGTCCTGGTCCGGTCAGATAGCCGACCAGTAGCTTGTTGCCCGCTTTTGTGGTGCGGATGGCCGTCGCGGCGCCGGTGACTCCGGGCAGGTGTTGCAGAGCGTTATCGATCTCGCCGAGTTCGATGCGCCGCCCGCCCAGCTTGATCTGATCGTCGGCGCGGCCGAGGAAGACCAGACCGGCGCTGTCGTTGCGCACCAGGTCGCCGCTGCGGTACGCGCGCTCCCAGCCGACGGAGGCCAGCGGCGCGTACTTCTCGGCGTCCTTGGCCGGGTCGAGGTAGCGGGCCAGCCCGACGCCGCCGATCACCAGTTCGCCGGATTCCCCCTCGGCCACCGGGTTACCCGCCGCATCGACGACGACCAGATCCCAGCCGTTGAGCGGCAATCCGATTCGGATCGGCCACTGACCGTCCAGCCGCGCGGCGCAGGCGACGACCGTGGCTTCGGTGGGACCGTAGGTGTTCCACACCTCGCGCGCCACATCACCGTTTCCGGCGACACGCTCGGCGAGTTCCGGCGGGACGGCCTCGCCGCCGAAGATGAGCAGGCGCACCGCCTCCAGCGCCTCGACCGGCCAGGTCGCCGCCAGGGTCGGGACGGTCGAGACCACGGTGATCCGCCGCCGCACCAGCCAGGGACCGAGATCGGCGCCGGTGCGCACCAGTTCACGCGGAGCGGGCACCAAGCAGGCGCCGTTGCGCCAGGCCAGCCACATCTCCTCGCAGGACGCGTCGAAGGCGACCGACAATCCGGCGAGCACACGGTCACTCGGACCGATCGGGGCGTCCGGAAGGAACAGGTCGGCTTCCGCGTCGACGAAGGCGGCCGCGTTGCGGTGGGTGACGGCAACGCCTTTCGGCGTGCCGGTGGAACCCGAGGTGAAGATGATCCAAGCGTCGTCGCGGGGAGTCGGCAGCGTCGACCAGCCTTCCTCGCGCTGCTCTTCCGCCGCGCGGATGCCCGCGGCGGTGGTCTCGATGCCCGCCGCGGTCACGATCGCGGTGACCTGCGCCTCGCCGAAGACCAGTTGGGCGCGCTCGTCCGGGTCGTCTGCGTCGACCGGCACGTAGGCCGCGCCGGAGTACAGGACGGCGAGGATGGTCACGTAGAGCTCACGGGTGCCCGACGGTATGCGTACGCCGACCCGGTCGCCCGGTCGCACACCAGCGGTGGCGAGACGGGCCATGGTCTTCTCGATCTCGACGACCAGCTCCAGGTAGGAGAGCACTACTCGGCCGTCATCGATGGCAGGGGCGTCGGGGTGGGCGAGCGCCGTCGCGGTCAGGATGTCGACCAGTGTCCTGGCTTCCGGCGCGCGGTCACCACGCGACAACGGGCCCGCGGGCGCGTCGACGTCTGTCTCGAGCATGGTGCTCTGCGCACCTCCCATCGACTCGCCTCACACTTTCCCGTTGTTGTGTCATAGCTGGGTTACCAAAGGGCAAACGCCACGATGGCCAGTTGTCCACGGTACCCGGGGTTGTCGTCGTTCGTTGTTCACCGCAGCGGGCGCCGGATCGGCGGGCGCTGTGCGCGTTGTTGCAGGTGGGATCGATATTCGCCGCCGCGACAGGCCGATCGCTGGTCGGTCCGCCGTCCCTCGGGTTCGCCGGGAGATCGCTCGTGTGCGGGTGTGATTCCGCTCATCGAAGCGGTGCGGACCTCGGGATGGGCACGTGCGGCGTGGAGGCTCGTGGCGCCGGCGACCGGTCCGCCGCCTCGGAGCGCGGTCGAAGGCGTCAGTTGCCGAGGGGCGCGTGGGATGTCGAGGCAGCGGCTCGCGGGCGGTCGTCGGGATGCTTGTAAAGGCTCACGCCTGGTGGTTATCTCCACGCGGTGCTCCTGGGACTCGGGGTCGAACGTGGTTGACAGCGCCGGGGCGCTTCTGCCACCCTCGGGTCAGGTCATGAGTGCCAGCGCGAAGCCCCGGCTTGCTGGCCGGCAACCCTCCTCCGCGGTGGGGTGCTCCGGGTGACGACCCGGCCGCCGCCCGACCGGGCGCGGCAAGCGCGGACTCGACGAATCATTCGATTGCGGGTCCCTTAGCCGACGGGATTCACGTGATGACTACCACTGTCGACAACACCTGTGCCGCTCTCGCCCGGGTCTCCGGCGACGAATTGCTCGTTCCGCTGGTGCAAGGCGGAACGGCCACCTACGCCAACTTCGACTACGCGGCGAGCGCGCCGGCGTTGACGCAGGTCACCGACCGGGTACAGCAGTTGCTGCCGTACTACGCGAGCGTGCATCGCGGCGCGGGCTACGCCTCCCGGATCTCCACCGAGTGCTACGAGGCCGCCCGCGGGTCGGTCTCCCGGTTCCTCGACGCCGCCGACGATCAAGTGGTGGTGTTCACCCGCAACACCACCGACTCGCTGAACCTGCTCGCGTCCTGCGTGCCCGGCGACACCGTGGTGCTCGACATCGAGCACCACGCCAACTTCCTGCCCTGGACCAGGCGGGGCAGGCGGGTCGTGCAGGCCGCCGACACGGTGGAGGAGACCATCGGCAGGCTGGTCGCCGAACTGTGCAGCAGGCCCGCCGCACTGCTCGCGGTGACCGGTGCGTCGAATGTGACCGGCGAGGTGCTTCCGCTGGAGCGGCTGGCCACCGTCGCGCACCAGTGCGGCGCCCGAATCCTGGTCGACGCGGCCCAGCTGGCCCCGCATCGTCGAATCAGCCTGCGCGCCAGTGAGATCGACTACCTGGCGTTCTCCGGCCACAAGCTGTACGCGCCGTTCGGCGCGGGTGTGCTGGTGGGCAGACGGGATTGGCTCGACGCGGCGCGGCCCTACCTCGCCGGCGGGGGCGCGGTGCGTGAGGTGAGTACCGACGCGGCCGAGTGGGCGCCCGCTCCGCAGCGGCACGAAGCCGGGTCGCCGAACGTGCTCGGCGCCGCCGCGCTGGCCGCCGCCTGTGACGCGCTCTGTGTCATCGACGCCGAAACCCTTGCCGCGCACGAACATCAGCTCGCCGACCGTCTCCGCGACGGCTTGGCCGAGATTCCTGGCGTTCGGCTGTTGCGCATCTGGACCGACAGCCCCGACTCCGTCGGCATCGTCGCGTTCACTCTGGACGATTTCGCCCCCGGCCAGGTCGCCGCCTATCTTTCCGCCGAACACGGTATCGGCGTCCGCGACGGACGCTTCTGCGCCCACCCGCTGCTCACCCGTCTCGGCTTGGACGGCGCACTGCGCGCGAGCATCGGCCTCGGCACCACCTCCGCCGACGTGGACCGCCTGATCGATGCCATCGCCACCCTCGTGGCGACGGGCCCCACCTGGAACTACGCCGCCGAGAACGGCGTATGGAACCCCACCCCGGAAACGCGCCCCTTCACCTCCACCGCCCCCACCGGCGCGGCTCCCTGCCTCGTGGGCTGAAACGACGCTTGTTCCTCGATCTCGTCGAAAAGGGCACTAAGGATCCCAGGCGATATAGCATTGATGCTATGGGCGACGAGCGCTCGACCGCTGCATCGCGGAGCGGCATACGGCCGAGGAGGATGAGATCAATGGCTGAGCGTGGTGATTGGGCGGAAATCAGGACCCGCCGGATGAAGGAACCCGGCGCCGCGGAGGCTTATGAAGCGGCTCGGTTGGCTTATGAACTGGGGCGGACAATTCGGCGGATGCGCGAGGAGCGGGGCTGGAGTCAGACCGGGCTGGCCGATGCCGCAGGTATGACCCAGTCCGCGGTCGCCAGGTTCGAGGCGGGTGGGACGGTGCCCAGCCTTCCTGTGCTGGAGCGGCTGGCCCGTGCGCTCGACGCCGAGTTGGTGGTGCAGGTGCGGCCGAGGGTGGCGTAGCGAACTCGGGTCAGTCGCCGAGGGCGGTCGGCCGGTAGTAGCGGCCGTTGTAGTACAGCAGCGGTGCGGCGGAGGGCTTCTCGTCGGTGTTGTCGTGTACCCGGGTGACCAACCCGACGACGAAGGTGTGGTCGCCGATGGGGATCAGTTGGTGCACGGTGGCGCGTAGCCAGATGGGGGTGCCGTGCAGGACGGGTTCGCCGGTGTCGAGGGCGGTCCACAGAGATCGGTCGGTGAAACGCTCCTCCGCCGTTCGGGAGAACCGGTGGGCCAGGTGCTGCTGGTGTTCGCCCAGGAAATGGATGACGACGGACTCGGCGTCCAGCATGCCGGACAGGCTGGAGGAGGTGTGCGCGATGTTGAACGACACCAGCGGCGGGTCCAGCGACAGCGAGGCGAAGGAAGTCGCGGTGAAGCCGACCGGCCCTTGCGGCGAACGCAGCGTGACAACGGTGACGCCGGCCGGATAGTGGCGCATCGACGCACGATATTGCTCCGCGGTGATGCCGCTCAGATCGTCCGGAACCTGTAGTTCCGTCTCGGGCCGTGGTGCTTCGGTCACAACACGAAACTACGCGGCTCTCGCGGCCCGCGGCGGTGGCACATGTCGAGCGCGACCCGGTTGTCATTGGACCGGGCGGATGTCGAGTATCGAAGTTTCGCGGCGTCCGGCACGATCTCGCGACGTCGGCGCCGGTCAGTCGACGTCGATCGGAAGACCCGCGGTGATTCGCAGCAGCTCCGGGAACGACGTGCGGAAAATGGTGTTCGGATGCCCGCCCGCCGCCCATACCTCCCGATGGTGCGCCAGCGCGTTGTCGACCCAAGTGGGCAGGTTGGTCGGGTGGCCGACCGGTGCGACGCCGCCGATGGGCTGACCGGTCACCTGGCGCACCATGTCGGCGGGGGCGCGGGTCAGCGTCCCTTCCAGACGCGCGCCGGTCTTCGCCAGGTCGACCTGATGCGCGCCCGAGACCAGCAGCAACACCGGGTCGTCGTCGAGCAGGAACACCAGTGACTTCGTGATCGCCCCCACGTCGACGCCGAGCGCCCGCGCGGCGTCGTCGGCGGTGTGGGTGGGCTCCGGCTGGGCCACGATGAGACCGTGATGGCCCCGGGAGATGAGGGTGTCCGCGACTCGGCAGGCGACCGGTGGCAATGACGACCTGCGCATCCCACCAGGGTAGAGCGATTGCGGTCGGGACGCCGGGGAAGTCACGCGGTCGGCTCAGTATTCCGGATAGCCCTCGGCCGGGCCGAGCATCCCGGCGATCCGCCCACGGGTTATCCGCGCGAGTTCGGTCACATCTCGCGCCGAGACCGGTTCGTGCGCAACCCCTTCGAAGGCGCGGTCGACGTCCCGCTGAGACAGCGCGAGCAGTTCGACATCGGCCTTGCTCAGCAGCGCGTCCCGATCGGAATAGGGGCGAGCGTCGGCCAGTGTCGCGGCCCACGTGACGTTGCAGCAGCACTCGTACAGCGCGTGCACCGCCCGGCCGCGGGGCATTTCGTTGAAGCGGTCGAGACCGATCCCGCGATGCATCAGCATGACGTCCTCCGAAGCCGGTGAATGAGGTTTGCTGACTTGCTCATGATCCGCTGTTCCGCCCACCGCGAACCAGTACACCATTGCGAAATTTGCGCAGGGTTTACACGCGGCGAGGTTTCTTTCCGAGTCGCGCAGCACCGGGTCGGGACACGGGCTCCGATTTGTCTCGATACGCTGTACAAATGACAGATTGGCAGGCTTTCACCGTCGAAACGAAGGATCACGTCGCGCAGGTGACGTTGATCGGCCCCGGTAAGGGCAACGCGATGGGTCCCGACTTCTGGCGCGAGCTGCCGGAAGTGTTCCAGGCGCTGGACGCCGATCCGGAGGTGCGCGCGATCGTGCTGACCGGTTCCGGTAAACACTTCTCCTACGGTCTGGACCTGCCCGCGATGAGCGGCACGTTCGGCCCGTTGCTGGCCGATCGCGCGCTGGCCGCCCCTCGCACCGACTTCCTCGTCGACGTGCGCAAGATGCAGGCCGCGATCACGGCCGTGGCGGACTGCCGCAAGCCGGTGATCGCGGCGGTGTCCGGCTGGTGCATCGGAGGCGGGCTGGATCTCATCGCGGCGGCCGACGTCCGTTACGCCAGCGCGGAGGCGAAGTTCAGTCTGCGCGAGGCGAAGGTCGCGATCGTCGCCGACGTCGGCTCGCTGCAACGGCTGCCCGGCATCATCGGTGAGGGGCACCTGCGCGAACTCGCCTACACCGCCAAGGACATCGACGCCGCGCGCGCGGAGAAGATCGGCCTGGTCAACGATGTCTTCCCGGACCAAGAGGCGGTGCTGGACGCGGCGCACGCCACCGCGCGGGAGATCGCGGCGAACCCGCCGCTGGTGGTGCAGGGCGTCAAAGACGTACTGGAGCAGCGGCGCAAGGACGACATCGCCGCGGGCCTGCGCTACGTCTCCGCGTGGAACGCCGCGTTCCTGCCGTCGGAGGATCTCGCCGAGGCGGTCAAGGCCGTATTCGAGAAGCGCGCGCCCGAATTCCGCGGCCACTGACACCGGCGGCGCGCTCGCACCCGGGCGAGTGCGCCGTCACCGACCCCAAGGGTGGGTATCGAGGGTGGGCAAGGTGATTCGCCTCAGGGTTGCGTTGCCCTCACCCTAGGGGTGGCTGTGCGAGATGCCGATCGCCCATATCGTTTGAAGCGTCAAAAATTTCATCTCGCATTCAGGAGCAAGAGCGATGCGTATCAAGTCCTTCTTCGCCGCTGGTCTGCTGGCCACCGCTGCCGTCGCCGGGGTGTCGACGGCCGCTACGGCCTCCGCCGCACCGGTTTACCAGGAGGTCGCCTACGGCGGCACCTACGTCGGCACCTACGCCACGCTGAGCGCGTGCCGGGCCGACGGCGAGTCGCCGAGCACCGGCGGCTACTACTGGGAGTGCATCGAGACCTGGGACGGCTACGACCTGTACATCTACTACTGAGCCACCTGTCACAGAGAAGGGGCATCCGGATTCCGGGTGTCCCTTTTCGCCTTTCGTGACACCGACCGGAAGCAGGGAGTCCGGTGTCTACCGGACTCCCCGCTTTCGTTGTGACCGAAGGGGTTCAGTGTCCGCCCTGGTCCTTCAACCGCTGGATGGACGCCTGCACCTCGGCCTCGGCCTCGGCCCGCCCGACCCACTCCGAGCCCTTGACGAACTTGCCGGGCTCGAGATCCTTGTAGCGCTCGAAGAAGTGCTTGATCGCGGCCAGCTCGAACTCCGGGACATCCTTCAGATCCTGGATGTGGTCCCAGCGCGGGTCGCCCGCGGGCACACACAGGATCTTGTCGTCGCCGCCCGCCTCGTCGGTCATCTTGTACATGGCGACCGGCCTGGCCTCCACGATCACGCCGGGGAACACCGAATCGGGCAGCAGGACCAGCGCGTCCAGCGGGTCGCCGTCCTCGCCGAGGGTGTTCTCGATGTAGCCGTAGTCGGCGGGATAGACCATGGACGTGTACAGGAACCGATCGAGCCGGACCCGGCCGGTCTCGTGATCGACCTCGTACTTGTTCCGGGAACCCTTGGGGATCTCGATCGTGACGTCGAACTCCACGCCATCTCCTTTGTGTGTGCATCGGTGCCGAGTTCTGCGACTCGGCTGCTATTCGGCCACTGCCGACTCGGCCGCTGCGGAGTGCGCCGACTCGCCAGGTTGTTCAGGGGAACGGTTGCGCAACGAGGATAGTGTGGTCGTCGGGGACATGGGTGCGGCAGGCGGCTGCTGCGGGAATCGGTCAGGAGAGCGGCGGCGACGTGTTTGGTGGCAACGAGAACATCGGTGGGCTGGCCGCCCGGCGGCGCCGCAACAGATGGCTGTTGATCTCGACCGTGCTGGTCGTGCTGGCCGTGGCCGCCGCGGTGGCACTGCTCGCGGTGCGGCCGTGGACCGACGAGTTCCGGCACGGTGGCCTGACCATCGCCGCCCCGCCCGCGCCGCCCGAGCCGTCCGGGCAGGTCGTCCCGGCCCGGCCCACCGGTTTCGCGCCGAGTTCCGCCGGGATCGCAGCCGCGCTGGCCCCGGTGATCGCCAATCCGGACCTCGGCGCGTTCGCGGGCCAGGTGACCGACGCCGACAGCGGGACGGTGCTGTGGAGCGGCGACGCGAACCGGCCGATGATCCCGTCGTCCACCGCCAAGATCCTCACCACCGCGGCCGCTCTGCTCACGCTGCCCGCCGAGCAACGGGTGACCACGAAGGTGGTCGCCGGTGCGGCGCCGAACGAACTGGTGCTGGTCGGCGGCGGCGATCCGACGCTCACCGCGCAGCCGGACGGCAAGGGGTACTACCCGAACGGACCGCGTCTGTCCGACCTGGTCACCCAGATCAAGTCCGCGGGCCGCGCGGTGGACACGATCGTCGTCGACCTCTCCGCCTACACCGGCCCGACCATGGCGCAGGGCTGGGACCCGGTCGACATCCCCGAGGGTTCCATCGCCCCGATCGAGCCGGTGATGATCGACGGCGGCCGGTTGCAACCGCTCGTCGAGTACTCGCCGCGCACCGCGACGCCCGCTCTGGACGCGGGACGGCGGCTGGCCACCGAACTGGGGCTCGACCCGGCGCGGGTCCGGGCGGGCGCCGCACCCGCGGGCGCGGCCGAGGTCGCCTCGGTGCGTTCGGCGCCGCTGCGCGACCGGCTGCGCGACATGATGGTCTACTCCGACAATGTGCTCGCCGAGGCGATCGGACGGGAGATCGCGACCGCCACCGGCGGCGAGGCCTCGTTCAGCGGAGGGGTCACCGCGGTGCGCACGGCGCTGAGCAAGGCCGGTTTCGATCTGTCCGGCCTGGATATGCACGACAGCAGTGGGCTTTCGGTAGACGACCGGATTCCCGCGCGCTTGCTCGACCGGGTCGTGGCGACCGCGGCCGAGCCCACCGGCGCCACGGCGGTGCGGCCGGCAGGCACCAAGGCCGAGCCCGAGAACGGCCGGGTCGCGGCGACCTTGACGCCGATGCTCGACAACCTGCCGGTCGCCGGCGCCACGGGCTCGCTGACCAGCCGTTACGTCACCCGGGATCGTCAGGCGGCGGGCTGGGTGCGAGCCAAGACCGGAACTCTGTCGGTCTCCAGCGCGTTGGTCGGATATGTGCTGGACGCCGATGGGCGGGTGCTGACCTTCGCACTGATGTCGAACGATCGACCACCGGAGGTGAGCAGGCCCGCGTTGGACGCGATCGCAGGCACGCTGCGAAACTGTGGATGCTCGTGACGGGTGGTTGATCATGACCCAGCAAGGTTCCGAGACAGCCGATTTCGGCTCCGCCGGCGCGGTCGAGCGGCGAAAACTCCGCTCGGGCCTGTCCGGCGTGGTCGATTGGCGTTTGGCCGCGCGGACCGGCTCCGTTCTGGTGCCGGCGGGTCCGCGCACGTCGCGCTATTCGGCCGAGCAGGTGGTCGCCGAGCTCGCCGATGCCTCCGTGCGGGCCGAGGCGCCGGTGCGCGAGGTCAGCGGGTTGCTGGACGACCGGCCGGTCCCCGCGGCCAGAATCGTCGACCGGCCGGGGTGGATCACGGCCGCCGCCGACTCGATGGCCCAGCTCACCGGGGCGGATGAGGCGCAGGCCGACCGCAAGTTCCTCGCGGGCAAACCCGCAGGTGTGCAGGCGGGCGCCATGCTCGCCTTCCTGTCCACCGCGATCCTCGGTCAATACGACCCGTTCACGGGGCCGGACGGCACTCTGTTGCTGGTCGCGCCGAACATCGTCGCGGTGGAGCGGGCGCTCGGGGTGTCGGCGAGCGATTTCCGGCTGTGGGTGTGCCTGCACGAGGTGACCCACCGGGTGCAGTTCTCCTCCGCGCCCTGGCTCGGCGAATACATGCGCGCGAACGTCGAGGTGCTCGGCGAGGCCGGTGACGAGCCGGTGAGCGACATGCTGTCCAGGCTGGTAGAAGAGGTGCGCGACCGCCGTCGCGGAACCGCCTCCGACGATCCGGCCGCGCGCGGTGTGGTCGGGCTGCTGCGTGCCACCCAAGCGCCGCCGCAACGTGCGGCGCTGGACCGCCTGCTCATGCTCGGCACCCTGTTGGAGGGGCACGCCGATCACGTCATGGACGCGGTCGGTCCCGCGGTCGTCCCGTCGGTCGAGCAGATCCGCACCGCGTTCGACCAGCGCCGCAGGCGTCCGACCAACCCGGTGCAGCGACTCCTGCGCGCGCTGCTCGGCGTGGACGCGAAGGTCGCCCAGTACGTGCGCGGCAAGAAATTCGTCGATGAGGTGGTCGCCACCGTCGGGATGACGCGGTTCAACACGGTGTGGACCGAAGCCGACACGCTGCCGCGTACCGACGAGATCGAGCAGCCGCAGCGCTGGATCGAACGAGTACTGGACTGAACGAGGGTTTCCGGCTCGGCGGCGACTCGCCGTGGGCGGTCGGCCGGTAGGCTGCGCCCATGGGGCGTGCGCCAGGAACGACACCCGGGCGCTTCGGGCCGGAGAGCGGGACATCCGGATCCGGGCGGCCGTCCGCCGCCCGGCGATTGCCCGAGACCGCCGCTGTGCTGGCCGTTCGTCGAGCGGTCCGGGATTGGCTGAGCAGATTCGGGCCGAGTGAGACCGAGGAGCAGGCGGTCGCGGTGGCGCTGTCCGGCGGCGCGGATTCGCTGGCCCTCACCGTGGCGGCAGTCGTCGAGACGAGCGCGGTCGACGCCTTGGTGGTGGATCATCGCCTGCAACCCGGTTCCGGCGCCGTCGCCGCCGAGGCCGCGGCACAGGCACTCGCCCTCGGCTGCCGGTCCGCGCGCGTGCTCGCGGTCCAGGTCGGCACCGAGGGCGGTGTGGAAGCCGCCGCGCGCCGGGCGCGCTACGCCGCGCTGGACTCCGCGCGCCACGGTCTTCCGGTGCTGCTCGGGCACACCCTCGACGACCAGGCCGAAACGGTGCTGCTCGGGCTCGCGCGCGGCTCCGGCGGCCGCTCGATCCAAGGGATGTCCGCGTGCGCCGAGCCGTGGGGGCGGCCGTTGCTCGGCGTGCGCCGGGAAACCACCCGGCGCGTGTGCGCCGATCTGGGCGTGACGCCGCACGACGACCCGCACAACGCGGCGCCGGAGTTCACCAGGGTCCGGCTACGCACCGAGGCATTGCCGCTGTTGGAGCAGATCCTCGGCGGCGGGGTGGCCCCGGCGCTGGCGCGTACGGCCGAACAACTGCGGGAGGACGGGGCGGTTCTGGACGCGCTCGCCGCCGAGCTTCGGCACACCGCCGGTGATGGGCGGGCGCTGGTGATCGAGACCCTCGCCACTGCACCCGCGGCTCTGCGGAAACGGGCGATTCGGGCATGGCTGCTGGAGCACGGTGCGAAAGCCCTGACCACCAAGCATTTACAGGCAGTCGACGAACTGGTTACGGCTTGGCGCGGGCAGGGCGGCGTCGCGGTCGGCGGCGGCAGGCCGGGTAGCAGGTTGGTCGCGGGGCGCGAACATGGCAGGCTGACACTGCGGCTGGGTGAGGCTGGCATCGGACCGATGACGCAGACCGAACCGGCCGAACGGGCTCACCACCACGGAAGGGAATCCAGCTGACGTGTACGGGGATGACATCGCGTCGGTGCTGATCACCGCGGAACAGATCGCCGCCAAGACCCAGGAGCTGGCCGAACTCATCGCCAAGCGGTATCCACCCGACGCTCCGGAGGGCGATCTGCTGCTGGTGGGCGTGCTCAAGGGCGCGATCTTCTTCATGACCGATCTGGCCAAGGCGCTGCCGATCCCGACCCAGATGGAGTTCATGGCCGTCTCGTCCTACGGGTCGTCGACCTCGTCCTCGGGTGTGGTGCGCATCATGAAGGACTTGGACAAGGACATCGCGGGCCGCAACGTCCTCATCGTCGAGGACATCATCGACTCCGGGCTCACGCTGTCGTGGCTCAAGCGCAACCTGTCCACCCGTAACCCGGCTTCGCTCGAGGTGGTCACCTTGCTACGCAAGCCCGACGCGCTACGCACGCCGGTGGAGGTCGCGCACGTCGGCTTCGACATCCCGAACGAATTCGTCGTCGGCTACGGCCTCGACTACGCGGAGCGCTACCGCGACCTGCCCTACATCGGCACCCTCGACCCCAAGGTCTACGGCGGCTGAGACGTCAGCCGGGCAGGATGCCGAAAATCGTTGCCGGTGAACCGGAACCGCCGCGATAGAGCGGTCCGCCCACCAGCACCCACGCCCCCGTTGCGGGCAGTGCCGCCAGGTTCGCCAAGCATTCCAAGCTGATCCGGTGCTCGCCGTAGAGCAGCTTCGACACCGCGTACGTCTCGTCGGCGCCCACGTCGGGGCCGAAGGTGTCGATGCCCAGCGCGCCGCGGCGGCCGAGCCTGCCGCCGCGCAGCAGCCATTCCACCGTCTGCACCGCGAAACCAGGTTGCCGACCGGCTGATTCGCCCGTGCCGACGAACTCCGGCGTGCCCCACTTGGCGTCCCACCCGGTCCAGGCGACGATCGCGGCGCCGTTCGGGATCCGGCCGTGTTCGGCCTCCCACCGCTTCAGATCGTCGACCGTGATCGCGTAGTCGCGATCGTTCGCGCAGCGCTGCCGAAGATCGATCTTCACCGCGGGCAGCAGCAGATCGTCGAGGTCGAGTTCGTCGGCGGCCAGTCCGTCCGCGCGGAAATGAATCGGCGCACCCCAATGGGTTCCGGTGTGTTCGCCCTGCTGGATATAGCGCAGGAGGTAGCCGTCGTTCGCGATCGTGGCCACGATGTCGGTGCGGAATTCCGGATCCTCCGGGTACAGCGGTGTGGTGACCGGATCGTGGACGTGCGACAGGTTCACCAGCCGTCCGAGCGGGCGGGGTGTGGTCATCGCGTCCGCTGGGGAATCGCCCTGGCCAGAGCGAGCAGATCCGCTTCCAAGAGCCGGAACAGTCGATAGGTCAGCACGAATGCCAGGATGCCACCCACGCTCAGCACACGCACCGGAACGATCACCAGCTCCAGGTCGTCGGCCTCGACGAAGGTCGCGCTCGCCACGCCGAGCAGCGGAACCGAGGCCGCCACACCGAGGTAGAAACTGCCGCGCCTGGCCAGCGCGCGGAGCTGGCGTTCGTCGTCGGGACCGATACCGCCGCGCACCAGCAGCTGTGGATAGATCGCGCGCACCGAGTAGACCATGATCGGAAAGAACGGATAGGCGAGCGCGATCGCCGCGCACACGATCTGTGCGGCGAAGAAGTGCAAAAAGGTGCCGCGCGGCAGGTCGACACCGGAGAAGGCCAGCCCGAGCGGCCAGATGATGCCCGCGACCAGCCAGAAGCCGAAGGGTATCCACACCGCCCAGTCACCCATCAGCAAGGTGTCGCGGCGTGCTTTCGCGAGCGTGCGCGCGGAGTAGCCGTCGCCACGGCCGAGGCGGTAGGAGATGGCGAGCGGCCGCCGGGTCATGAACAACAGCAGCAGCGCGGCGACCGGGAACGCGATGAGGTTGTTGATCAATCCGACCGCCGCGAACTTCTCCTGGTCCGCGGTCGACATCCGGTCGATGATCAGGGTCTGGTTCAGCTGGATGTTGTAAAAGCTGGCCAGCACGTTCGGCACGCCGACGCACAGCGCCGCGACGGGAAGCAGCCACCCGCGGGCACGGTGGGCGAGGCTGCCGGGCGGGGGATCGACCAGGTCGCGCGCTCGGGTGTCCAGGCAGAGGTCGAGTTGTCCCGCGAGCTCGGCGCCGCCGCGCCAGCGCCGCCGCGGGTCTTCGTGCAGACAGTCCAGCAGTACGCGGCGCAGCGTGGCCGGCGTGTCTTCCGGCAGGCGCGCGAGCGCCGCGGCCGAGACGCCGCCGCGGCGCTCCGTGAGCATCCGCGTGTACGTCTCGGTGCCGGGGTCGTTCTGCTCCAGTGGTGGATCGTCGAAAGGGGTTGCGCCCGTGAGCATCTCCCAGAGCAGCACACCGAGGGAGTAGACGTCGCTGGCGTCGCCGGGGGCGGGCGCGTCGGGGTCGAGGTAGCGGCTCAGCTGCTCCGGAGAGCGGTAGACCAGTGCGTCGGTCCCCCCGGGATCGTGCGGCGCGGTGCGCCCAGGTACCTCACCGAGGGCGAAGTCGGCCAGCTTGGGAATGCCCTCTGCGGTGAACAGCACGTTCGCCGGTTTGATGTCGTGGTGCAGCACGCCATGGTGTGCGGCGTAATCCAGCGCGTCGGCCAGCCGCCTGCCCACCCACGCCACTGTCTCCGGCCAGTTCAGCCGCGCGATCTCGGCGCGCACGCTCGAATCCGACGGCCGGATCTCGCCCTTGGCCTCCATGGCGGTGTCCACCGCGCGCAGCAGCAGGACGCCGCCGTCGGTCACGGGGCCGCGACGGCGTTGCTCGAGCAGGTCGACCGCCGTGCCGCCGGGGAGGTATTGCATGTAGACCAGACGCGGGAGGGTGGTCGTCCTGGACTCCGGTGCGAGGGCCGGTCGCGGGGGCGCGGACGCGATGTCGTCCGGAGGGGCCGCGATGGTCGCGTCCGGATCGCTCGATCGCTCGGTCACCGCGTATGGATGAGCCGGAACCGCGGCGGCGTCACGAGGTTCGGCCGATCGTCCGGAATCGGGAATCAGAGCACTGCGTGGGCGGACCGCAGCGGTCGTGTCGGACGCGCTGACCACGGTCTCGTCATCGATACCTGCTGGCGCGGTGGCTGTCGCATCACCCGTGACGGCCGGGGCGCGCCTCTCGGCGCCGTGCGTGCGCGGGTCGAGGACCGTTTCGTCGTCGCTGGGGTGGCTCGTCGTTCGGGTTGTCGGCGGCACGATGGTCTCGTCGTCGCCGGGGCGGCTCGTCCGGCTGGCCGGGACGGCCGCGGCGTCGAGGTCAAGGCGCGGCGCGGCGATGGCGGTGTTCGCCGCGGTGTGGCGGCCGTTCGCGGGACGACCCGCGACGGTCAGGGCCTGCGCGGCGTCGGCGCTGAGTACTCGCTGGTCGAAGACCCGCACGATGTGGGCGTGATCGAGCTGGGCCATCGTGTGCGCCGCGCCCGCCCGGCCCGCCGAGAACCGGACGGCGACCAGCCGTTGCATGGAACGCTGCCTGGCCAGGAAGACCCGGCCGAGCAGCCCCGCGCCCAGGTCGGTGAGCAGATCGAAGTCATCGATCCGCAGGCCCGGCGCGAGATCGGCGAGCGCGGCGACGGCTTCGCTCGAGTCGGCGTCCGGGTGGGCGTCGTCGGTGGCGAGATCGGCGAGGTGTTCGCGGACCGCGCCGGCGAGGTCCGGGTATTCGGCGAGGAAGTCCTCCAGCGGCAGCGGTCCGCGTCCGCGACGCGCCAGAAATTCCTCGCACAGCAGATCGACCAACTCGGGGCTGGTCTCCACATCGGGGAATTCCTCGCGATAGTCGGCGATCCGTTTGCCGAGCCCTTCGCGCTCCCAGCGTCGCCGCAGATCCACCCGGATCAGATCGACGAGTACCCCGAGGCGCACTTGCGTGCCGTCGGGTACGTAGTCGCGGATCTGTGGCGGCAAGCGATCACCATGGAGACTGCGCTGCCAGTCGGCGGAGAAACGGGCGACGGCATCGGTGCGGGGCAAACTCACGTGTCGGTCTCCACGGCGGTCGCGGGCGCGGTCGGTCGGGCGGATCGGCCCTCGGCGGCCCCCGATTCGGCGGATTCCGGATCGACCACCCGCTCCAGCGCCCGTAGGTCCGCTTCCAGCGCACGGAACAGCAGATAGGTGCCCACGAACGCGATTATGCCGCCCACACACAGCAACCGAACCGCGACGATGACCGAGGGGATGTCGGACGGGGGCAGGAAGGTCACCCCGGTGACCGCGAGCAGCGGCACCGAGGCGGCCACCGCGAGGTAACCGTTGCAGCGCCGGTCCAGGCCGCGCAACCAGACCGCGTCCTCAGGGCTGATGTCCCCGTGCCGGAGGAACAGGGGATAGACGCACCGCACCAGGTAGAACGTCAGCAGGAAGAAGGGATAGGCGAGCGCGATCGCGCCGCACACCACCAACGAGGAGAAGAAGTGCACCACGGCCTGTGCCGATATATCTCCCGTCGACACCTGTAGCGCGATCGGGAAGATCAGTCCCGCCAGCACCCACAGCGAGAAAGCCACGGCCACGGCCCGATCGCCCATCAGCAACGCGTCGCGTCTGGCACGCCGCAGGGTTTCCGGATCGTATCTTCGTCCTTTGCGTAGACCGCGCGTCACCGTCAGCACGTATCTCGCCATATACAGCACGAGCGCGATGCCGACCGGGAAGAAGATCGCGTTCACGACGCCGGTGATGACGAGGAAAGTCTGCTGGGCCTCCTCGGTCATCCGGCTGATGATCAGGTGCTGGTTGTGCTGAATGTTGTACAGCGAGGCGAGCACGTTCGGCAGCGCCATCGCCACCAGCGCCACCGGCACGATGTACGGGCGCAGCCGCAGCCGCCAGCTGTTCGGCGCGGGGTCGACCAATTCTCGCGCGCGTTCGTCCAGGCACATCTCCAACTGCCTGGCCAGGATCGCGCCGCTGGACCACCGGTCGGCCCGCTCGGGGGCGAGGCAGGTCAAAAGGATGCGGCGCAACGCGGCGGGGCAGTCGGCCGGAACCTGCTGCAGCGCGGCCTCGTTCACGCCGCTGCTGCGCCGCTCCAGCATGGCCTCCAGCGTGGTGTCGTCGCCTTGGTCACCCGCCCCCGCCGTGCGGTCGTCGAACGGCTTCGCACCGGTGAGCAGCTCCCACAGCACCACGCCGAGCGAATAGATGTCGGCGCGGGTATCCAGGTCGGCGGCACTGCGGCCGAAACCGGGATGGCAGGCCTCCAATTGTTCCGGTGACATGTAGGCCAGTGATCCGCCGAAGTAGGCCACCGGGCTGGTGCCCTCCACGTTGCGGCTGAAGCTGATGTTGAAGTCGGCGAGTTTCGGCACGCCCTCGGCGGTGAGCAGGACATTGGCCGGTTTGACGTCGCGGTGCAGCACGCCGTGCGAGGAGGCGTAGTCCAGCGCCTCGGCCAGCCTGCGGCCCAGCCACGCCACCGTCTCCGGCCAGCTCAGCGCCGCGATCTCGGCGCGCACGCTGGAGTCGGTCGGCCGGATCTCGCCCTTCTCCTCCATGGCCGCGTCCACGGCGTCCAGCAGAAGCCTGCCGCTGCGCTCCTCGGGTGGTGTCGCGCGCACCCAGCGCAGCACGCCGAGCAGCGTGCCTCCGGGCAGGAACTGCATGTAGAGCAGCCGCAGCCGGCGCGCGGCGCCCTCGGCGTCGTCCAGCAGCCGCTGGTCGAAGACCCGCACGATGTAGTCGTGGTCGAGCTGGGCCAGTGTCTGCGGTTCGGTGCCGTGATCGCTGGAGATCTTCACCGCGACCAGCCGCTGCAGCGAGCGCTGCCGCGCGAGGAAGACCCGGGCGAACGCACCGCTGCCCAGACCGGTCAGCAGATCGAAGTCGTCGATCCGCTGACCGATCTCGATCCGGTCGAGCGGGTCGGAGCGGCCCGGCCCGGTCCCGATCGTCGTGGGCACGGCGGTGGCCGTACCCGTCAGATCGGCGGCGGTCGTTCTGGTCACCTCGGAATCACGAACAGACCCCGCGGTTTGGTTCAATACGGTGTCGGCGAGAACGGAGTCGCTGTGCGCGACCGCGGTCAAGACGGAATCCTCCGGGGTCGCGCGGCGGGTGCTCTGGTCGATCTCGTCGGCGTTCAGCAACTCGCGCAGTTGCTCCGCCTGCCGCGGATATTCGCGCAGGCATTCGCGCGGATCGACCCGCTCGCCGCTCTGGCGGCGGATGACGAACTCCTCGTACACCAAGCCGGCGGGAATATCGTCGGAAGCGAGTTCGGGGAATTCGGCGCAGTAATCGGTCAAGCGCATGCGCGCGGCCGTTTCCGGCGCGGTGCCCGCGCCTTTACCGCGGCCGAGCAGCCAGCGATGACGCAGGTCGACGCGGATCAGCTCCAGCAATGCCTCGCGACGCAAGGTACTGGCGTCCGGCAGATATTCGGCGATCGCCGGTGGGCGCCGGGTGGATTCCCACTCCGCAGTGAACGCGGCCACCGCCTCGGATTCGGCACGTGACACGTCGCCACTCCTCGGCCGGGTCGAAATACCCGTGTCGGGGTCGGACCTTCTCTCAGAGTTCGCACTCATGCTCGGACCTAGTGGCTCGGCGGACGCCGCGGAATCCGCACCGGTTGTTGTCCGATGTGCCGAAAATTTCCGCCACACCCGACACCATCATCCCCCGTGCCGTATTCGAAATGATAACTTGCGGCTCGACAGTGGATCACCCGATTTCGACAACGACGCGACGGGGGATGACCAGCACATGTCCGACGAGGCCGCAATCATGGCGGACGGCTCGATCTCAGCGGGAAACGCCGCTCCGCACACCGCCGTTCCGAACCCGAAGACCGGCGAGCCGATGCCCGCCCGATTGCTGGGAGCCGTCGCAGACGCGCGGCCCGACGGCGCTCCGGAAGCCGAGACCGCCCTCGAACGCGGCCCGGCCGCGACGATCGCGGCGTGCGTGCGAGACGGCCTGCTGCACCCCGGGCAAGTGGCCGCGGATGCCGGGACGCGGATCGCGGCGGCGGACCGGAAACGCCATGCCTTCAGCGTCCTGCGCGCCGAACAGGCGACGGCCGAGTCGGTCGGCCTGATGGAACGCGACGACCTCGACGTGCTGCCCCTGGCCGGTGTCCCCGTCGTCGTCGAGCACGGCGTTCCCCTCGCGGGCGAGCCGGTGCCGTGGGGGCCGGTAGCCGCCGCGGATCACCCCGTGGTGGCCAGGCTGCGCGCCGCGGGAGCGGTGGTCATTGGCCTTGTCGCGGCTCCCGAGCCGAGTCGGTGGGTGACCAGCGCGGGCACCGAGCGTGTCATCCGCAATCCGTGGAACCCCACGCGCTACGCGGGTAGCGCGGCCGGAGCCGCGATCGCGGCCGGACTGGTTCCGGTGGCGCACGGCTGCGACGGCTTGGGGGAGGTGCGGGTCGCGGCCGCGTGCTGTGGAATCTTCGGGATCAAGCCGGGGCAGTACACGGTCCCCGCTGCGGGCCCGTGGTCGAGCCTGGTCGAGAACGGTGTCCTCGCGACAAGCGTGGACGACGCCGCGCTGGCGTTGTCGGTCCTGGCGGCGCGACCGGACCTAGCCGAGGTGGATCCACCCGGCCGACTACGTATCGGACTGGCGGTGGATCCACCTTCTCGCCTGCTGCGCGTCGACCGCCGCTGGACCGCCGCGGCGCGCAGGGCGGCCTCGGTGGCCGCGGCGGCAGGCCATTCGGTGGAACCGACCGCCCTACCGTACGGAAACGCCCTGCTCGTGGCCTCGCTACGCTGGCTCGCCCTCGGTGCCCGCGAGGCCCCCGCGCTACTCCAGCCCGGCCGACTATCGCGGAGAGCCCGGCACCGCCTGGCTCTGGGCCGGACGGTGCATCGGTTACGGCTCGCTCGTCCCGCCCAGATCGACCGGGTGGAGGCGCGACTACTGGAGTTCTTCGAGCGTTACGACGTGGTGATCACTCCCACCCTCGCCGCCCCGCCGCCGACGGCGCGGGCCTGGCACTTCCGCAATCGTCCTGCCACTCTGCTCACCGGCGCGCGGTTGGCACCCTTCACTCCGCTGTGGAATCTGGTCGGCTGGCCCGCCGCCTCCGTTCCCATGGGCATGCATCCCTGGTCGGGTACGCCGGTGGCCGCTCAGCTCGCGGGACCACCGGGCAGCGAATCCACCCTGCTACGGCTGGCAGCGCAATTGGAGACCCTCCGTCCGTGGCAGCGCACCGCCCCCGAGACCCCGCCGGGCCGGTTCAGACGCTGACCGGCGACTGCTGCGCCGCGAACCCGCCCTCGACGGCCCGTCCGGCGAACTCCAGGATGGTCGGCCGGTTGTCGTCGGCCCGCCAGGCCACGGCGAGCTCGCACGGCGCGAGCCCCGACACGGGACGCGCGGTCAGCCCGGGCCAGCGGTACATCGGCACGTTGTTCTCGGCGAGCAGGCACACGCCGAGGCCGAGGCTCACGGCTTCCAGCTTGTCCTCCGCGGTCGCGGCTTCGGCGCCGATCTTCGGCGGACGGCCGCCGCGTCCGTCGTTGCCGAGCCAGAAATCGCGCACCGCACCGGCTTCGGTAGGCAGTGCGACGAACGGTTCGTCGAGCAGATCGGCGAATTCGATGGTCTCCGAGATCGCCAGCGGGTGGTTCTCCGGAAGCAGCACCCAGCGCGGTTCGGTGCGCAGCACCTGCCACCGGTAGCGGCTCTGGTCCGGCAACGGCAGCCAGACCAGAGCGAGATCGGCCTGCCGACCCGCCAGGCCGCTGGAGGGATCGGTCCAGGAGGCCGCGTGCAGTGCGAGACGATGTCCGCTCGCGCTCTCCAGATCACTGAGCAGACCGCGGCCGAGCGTGGATTGGATGCCGACGCGCAACACCTCGCCCGCCTCCTGCAGCGAGACGTTGGTGACCTCCCACAACTCCAGGATCTTGCGTGCGCCTTCGAGCAGTTCCTTGCCCGCGACGGTCAACGCGACACTGCGCTGGTTGCGGTCGAACAGGACCACGTCGAGCTGACGTTCCAGCTGCCGGATCTGACGCGACAGGGTGGGTTGAGCGATGTGCAGCCGCTGAGCGGCGTTCGTGAAATGCAGTTCCTCAGCGACGGCGACGAAATACCGCAGGTCGCGCAAATGCGGGTCCATAGCCCCTTGCTATCAGAATCGGTCCGGAATTTCCAGCCTTATCAGGCCGAAAAGTTCGGATACTGGTGCCGAAACAGTCGGCAGGTTTGTTAGGGACAGCATATTGCCTGCGATGGTGCTGCGCACCAGGTGGTTGGCGAATTTTCGGCATGCCGTGGCGGTTTACCGTCGGGTTCTTCGATTTGGGCACTTGACCAGCATGAATCGGGAGTCTTTGTGGCGGATTATGGACACCTTTGTGGCCGTCGAGTATCGGCTGAGGATTTGCCGCTGGCCCGCTCCGCGATGTCGGCGAGTGCGCGCGTGATTTTCCTCACAATACCGTCGGTGTGTGGCGCTCCCGATGTGCCCGAACACGACGGGGCGCCGCGGCCGAGACGAATCCCGGCCGCGGCGCCCCTGCTTCGCGCCGCGCTCACGCGCCGCGAGCGCGCTCCTCGTAGGCCTTGCGCTTCTCGCCGTCGACGTCGTCGAGGAAGGCGTGGCCGGATCCGAGCGCGCGGCCGATGCTGTCACCGAGCGATTCCGGCAGCAGGCCGACGAACTGTGCGATGAACCCGGCCACCGCGGTCACCCTGACCTTCGACTTCGGCGCGACGATCAGCTTCGCGATGGCGTCGGCGATCTCCTCCGGCTCGGCGGCCCGCATCAGCTTGGGCGCGGTGACGCCGGACCCGAGCTCGGTGTTGGTCAGCGTGGGCAGTACCGAGGAGAAGCGCACGCCGGTGCCGCGGTACTCCTCCCGCAGCGTGTCGGTGAAGCCGAGCACCGCGTGCTTGCTGGCGTTGTAGGTGGCCAGGCCGGGGATATGGGTCTCCCCGGCCAGTGAGGCGATGTTGATGATGTGCCCGCCGCCGCGCGGCAGCATCCGGCGCAGCGCCAGCTTGGAGCCCAGGATCACGCCGTAGACGTTGATGTCCAGGATCCGGCGGGTCAGCGGGTCCGGCTCGTCCACCAGCTTGCCGGTCGGCATGATGCCCGCGTTGTTGATCAGCACATCGATTGGGCCGAGGGTGCGCTCCACCTCGTCGAGGAAGCCGTCGAACGATTCTTGATCGGTCACGTCGAGCTTGCCGTAGAGCTCGAAACCGCGTGCTGTGCCCGACTCCTTGACCGTGGTCTCGTCGATATCGCCGATCGCGATCTGCGCGCCGAGAGCCTGCAGCGCGGTCGCGGTGGCGAGTCCGATGCCGCGTGCCCCACCGGTGATCACCACGACCTTGGCGCGGATCTGCTTCGCTTCGGTCACTTGTCGTCCCCTTTGAGCTTCAGCAGTGCCGGAAGGTCGAGGCGGCGCAGCCCGCGGGCGCCTGCCGCGCGCATGGCGCCGAGCGCGAACAGCAGCTTCGGCATCGAGTACGGGTACCAGAACAGTTCCTTCTGCTGCGTCGGCAGGATCGGCGTGGTGATCGCCTGCTGGCGGCAGTACTTGCGCACGCCGTTCGCGCCGCCCCAGCGGGCGCCGACGCCGGACAGCCCCCAGCCGCCCATGGGCAGGGCGTAGTTGAACAGGTTGGCGAAGACGTCGTTGATGTTGACCGCGCCCGCGTTCAGCTGCCGTGCGATCCGTTCGCCGCGCTCTTTGTCGCCGGTCCACACCGAGGCCGACAGGCCGTACACCGAGTCGTTGGCCAGCCGGATCGCCTCGGACTCGTCGGCCACCTTCATCACCGGCAGCGTCGGGCCGAAGGTCTCCTCGGTGACACAGGCCATGGTGTGGTCGACATCGACCAGCACGGTCGGCTCGAACGCGGTGCCGAATCCGGCCCGCTTGCCCCCGGTGAGCACCTTGGCGCCCGCCGCGACGGCCTCGTCGACGTGGCGCTGCACGATGGCCGCCTGGTTCTCGTTGGCCAGCGCTCCCACGTCGTATTTCGACTCGCGCCCGTCCAAGCCTTGGCGTAGCGCCTGCACATTGGCGGTGAGTTTGGCGACGAACTCGTCGTACACCGGCGCTTCGACGTACACCCGCTCCACGGAGATGCAGACCTGGCCGGAGTTGAACATGCCACCGAAGGCGATGCCGTGCGCGGCGCGATCCAGGTCGGCGTCGGCCAGGACGATCGCGGGATCCTTGCCGCCGAGTTCCAGGCTGTAGGGCACCATCCGTTCCACGCACGCTGCGGCGATCTTGCGGCCGGTCGCGGTGGAACCGGTGAACTGGATGTAGTCGGCGTTGCCCACCACGGCCGCTCCGGTCGCGCCCGCGCCGGTGACCACCGCGAAGATCGGCGGCGCGCCGATCTCCGCCCAGCCTTTCGCCAGTTCGATCGCGGAGAGCGGGGTCACCTCGGAGGGCTTGAGGATGACGGCCGCTCCGGCCGCGAGCGCGGGAAACACGTCCATCACCGGCATGGCGAGCGGGAAGTTCCACGGCGTGATGACGCCGACCACGGGATAGGGCCGGTAGACCGTGGTCAAGCGCTTGACGCGGGCCAGCGGGCTGTGCGGTGACGGGTGGTCGTCGGCGAGGAACCTGGCCGCGCGGCGGGCGTAGTAGCCGATCAGATCGGTCGCGAAACCCGGATCGATCAGTGCGTCCACCCGGGGCTTGGCGGTCTCCGACTGCAGCACGGCGGCAAGGCGGTCGGTGTTATCGATCAACCAGTCCTGGAACTTCAGCAGCCAGACCTTGCGCCCTTCGGGGCCGATCGCCTCCCACTCCGGCTGGTACAGCCGCAGTTCGCGGACCTTGGCCGCGACCGCGTCCGCGGTCTCGTCCGGCACCGTGCCGACGACCTCGCCCGTGCCGGGATTGCGCACTTCGATGACGGCGGGACCGTCCTTCTTCGCGGTCGTTTCGCGTGCCCGCGCCTTCTCGGTCGCGGGCGCTGGTTCGGTGTTGGTCACTGCTGTTCTCCCACTGACGTCGTGTTGAACCGCGGTCTGCTGACTGCTGTGAGGCAGGCCACTGAACTATGATCGTGACACAATCCGAACAGACTTTCTTGGCCCAGATTGTCAAGGAAAACGGGTGATTTTGTGTCTATGAAACAAACAATGGTTCGGTATCCGCCGAGCCGAAGGAGAGGGCGATGACCGCTGTGCCTTCGCCGGGCGCCGCGGCCGGGCCGAGCCCCGCTCCCGACGAAGTGCGCGACTGGCTCGCGGAGTACGTCTACGAGACGACGCGCGCCGAAGCGCTCGAACGCATCGTCACCCGGCTCGACGACGTGATCATCGCGCGCATCCCCGAACTCGCCGATCGCGATATGCGCCGCGACCTCGCGGCCAGCACCAGGGCGCACGCCAGGATCGTGCTCAGCCGCCTGGCCAGCGACACCTTCGAGTTCTCACTCCCGGAGGAGGCGCACGCGTTCGCGCGCAGCGTGGCCAGGCGTGGTTTCGAGCTGCGGTTGCTGCTGCGGGTCTATCACGTGGGCATGGAGGCGGTGCTGGATTACATGACCGAGGTCGTCGAGCAGCGGCGGGCCACGCCGGAACTCGAACGCGTGGTGCTGCTGCGGCTGTTCGAACGGGTCACCAAGTGGATCAGCACGTCGGTCGAGTTGCTCACCGACACCTACATGGAGGAGCGCGAGCAGGTACTGCGCGCTGCCTTCAACCGGCGCGCCGAGACCGTCCGCGCCCTGCTGGACGGCGAGCACGTGGACGTCGATCAGGCCTCGGTGCGGCTGGGTTACCGGCTCTCCCAGCGGCACCTGGCCTTCGTGTTATGGACCGACGAGCCGACCGGAGAACCCGCCGGTGCGGAGGCGGAGTCGACCGGACTGCTGGATCGGGTAGCGGCGCGGCTGGCCGCGGCACTGGGCAGCGCGCGGGTGCTCACCGTTCCCTCCGGCGCCAGCGCGATGTGGGCGTGGGCCGGATCGGACGACGGGGAACACGGCGCCGAACTCGCGGTGCCTGGCGAAGTGGAGCGGTTGGCCGCGGCGCAGGTCGAGGCGCCGGTACGGGTGGCGTTCGGTGTGCCCGCCGCCGGAATCGCCGGTTTCCGTCGCAGTCATCGCGAGGCGGTCGCCGCGCGGCAGGTTGCCGAGCGCGCACCCGTGGGCGGGAGGCGCGTCACCGGGTATCGAACGGTGGAGATCGCCTATCTGGCCGGCGCGGACGAAGCGGCCATGCGAGGACTGGTCGAGCGGGAACTGGGCGCGCTGGCGGCGCGCGACGGGAACGCCGCACGGCTGCGCGAGACGCTGCACGCCTATCTGCGCAGCCAACGCAGCCCGGAGGCCACCGCGAAGGTGCTCGGCGTCCACAAGAACACGGTCCGCTACCGCGTGCAGCGGATCGAACAGCTGTTGGGATATCCGATCGAAGAGCGCGGGCTGCCGCTGGAGATCGCGCTGGTGTGCGTCGCCGTCTACGGCGCCGACGCACTGCCCTGAACCGGCCGCCTGTCTACTCTCCCGCCGCGGCCTCCCGTGCGGCGATCCGGCGCAGCGGCGGTTCGGTGGTCGGGGCCACCCTGCGGTCGGGTAACTCGGCGAGCAAGGTGGTGGTCGCGTTTGCGATGGCCGCGACGGCCTTGTCGACGGCCGGTTTGGTGGTCGAGCTCAGGCCGGACACGCCACCGACCTTGCGCACGTACTGCAGTGCGGCGGCATAGATTTCCTGCTCGGTTGCGGCAGGCTCCAGACCACGCAGGACGGTGATGTTTCTACACATGCGAGCACACTAGCCCCAGATCACGACATGCGTCAGTGCAAGAACCAACCGAGTCCGAAATCGATTCGCCCGGCGGACCCGCCCGCGGTCCGGCGTCGCGACCGACAGAGGCGGCCATCCGCGAATCCCGCGCGTACCCCGCGCGGGATGGGGAACAATCGGGGCATGTCTTCGCGCGGCGTACCCACCTTGACGACCTTTCCGTACGCGGAACTGGACGAGCGGGAGGAAGACCACTGGTCCGGCGCCGCGGTATCCGACGACGAACTGCGGGCGCTGGCCCTCGGCGCCTTCTACTCCGCGCGCTGGGACGCCTTCCACGACGCGCTGCTGCTCGGCCCGGAACGCGCGCATCCGCTCGGTGACCGGCGTGAACTGGCCATCGACACGCTCACCGGCGCGTGGGGCATCACCGACGGCACCGAGGCGCAGGCGTCGATGGAGCAGTTGCTCGACGGCATGCACGCCCCGCTCTACGCGCTGGTGCACCCGCTGGTGACGGCCTCGATCAACGCCAGTGAGCGCGATCGTTTCGGTGAGCGCGCCGACCGGCACCGGGCGTTCCTGCGGCAGGTCGGAGCGTTCCGGGGGATGGACAATCCCGAGGCGCTGGTCCGCGACTACGACATCTGGTCGCAGGCGATCAAGATCGGATTCACCGACCATCTTGCCCGGCCGCTGCCGGGTGACATCCACGCCTGGGATCTGGCCAGGGTCGTCGCGGTGGCCAGGATGGCCTACACGGCCGGGTACCTCGACGCCGACGTGGCCTGGAGCTATCTGGCGCGCGCCCTGCCGCTGGCCCAGAGCAAGTACCGCAACTGGCGCCAGTTCGGCGACGCCTACCTCACCGGCTGGACCTATTGGCAGGCTTGCGAGGACCTGGCCGAGCTGAAGAACGGCGGCGTCGACCGCCGCAAGGAGCTGCTGCGGCTGTGGCTGCGTCCGACCAGCCCGTGGCGGCGGATCGCGCTGAACTCAGCTCCCGTCGGGGAGTGAACGCAGGATCCCGCGGCCGTAGCGCTGGAACTGCGCGTCGTCGACCATGCCGAGGGAGTGTCGCTCGACCAGCAGCTCCCACTCCGAATACAACTGCGCCACACCGGGATCCGCGGGTCCCGCGGCGCCGTCGGCGGACTCCCGGCGTACCGCGAAGTTCACCGCGCAGATGACCCGCTCGGTGTCGGCGCGGTCGGCGCCCGCGAATTGCAGCGTGCGGCTGCCGTCGTGCACCTCGGCGCCGGTCGCGCCGCGCCCGGGGCCGATCTCGCCGCGCCCCGCGGTGGGGGTATCGGTCACGCGCGCCCATACGACCACGGGAATCGGGAGTTCGTACGCGTACCGGCTGTCGCCGATCGCGATGAACAGCAGCCGCGTCGTCGTGGCGGCGAGCAGGCCGGAGCCGCTACCCGCCGGAGGGTGCGCGACCGCGACGGCGGTCTCCAGGACGTACTCGTCCGGCGTCACGTAACGATGCAGAGCCGCTATCGCTTGCTTCGCCTCACGGCGCGGCGACATCCTGCGCGTCGCCCGTTCCACGTCCGCGCGGGTGGGGCCGCCACGTCCCCAGGTAGGAGTGGGCGGGCGCAGGTCCGGCGCCGCCACGTCGATGCGCTGGGTGGCCAGGATGTGCGCGTTGATGCGGTCGACGATCTCGGTGGCCGCGGGAACGTCGTGCTCGGCGATGATCACCGGAAGGGGCGTGCGGTCCGCGGGGACGCCGGTGAGCACGGGCGTCGGGTAGCGCAGATAGATCTCGATCACCACCGCGTCGTCCGCGCGCCGATTCAGCCGGACCTTCAGCAGGTCGGAGACCGGGACATCGAGCACGCGCTCGCCGTCGGATCCGGGTCGCAAGACGATCAACCTGCCGCGGCCGTGACGCAGTATCGCTGTGGGTGTTCGTAACTCGACTATGTCCATACCCCCTGCGCTCGTGTCTGGTCTGCGGCGCTCCCGGGGCCTTTCGTGGTGTGCGAGCCACCGCCTACGTGCCCGTCGCTCGCGCCGCGATGTTGTGTCGTCGCTCACGATAGGCCGAACATGCCATGATTGTTGCCACTTGGAGGAAGCCGAACCGGAGACATCGGGAACCACCGTCGATCCCCGGTCGTTTACCTCTTTAACTGCACCTGCAGCCGAACTGCGCGATGTATCGAGTAGACCGTACGCGGTAACGTGGCTTGTCCGCATCCGAACCCTGCGGAACCGGACGCGCCAGACGCATCGCTAGGCAAGAACCGGAGACACCGGAAAGGACTGGCCGCCCCGGCCGACGCTCTATGAACCGCAAGACAGTGTTTCGCACCCTGGCCATAGTCTCGGGCATCTTGCTCGTGATCTATGCGTTCAGCTACTTCGGCAACGACACGCGGGGCTGGAAGAGCGTCGATACATCGGTTGCCCTGAGCCAGCTCGAGAACAAGAGCAACGTCCAGAACGTCCAGATCGATGATCGTGAGCAGCAGCTACGCATCGAGCTGAAGGACGGCAACGACGCCACCGGCGGACAGAACAAGATCATCGCGAAGTATCCGGGCGGTAGCGAGACCTCCGCCCAGGTCTTCTCGGCCGTGAAGAACTCCGGCGCCCCGTACAACACCGTGGTCAAGCAGGAGAGCTGGTTCACCCAGATCCTGCTGTTCGTGCTGCCGATGGTCATCCTGCTCGGCCTGTTCATCTTCGTGATGGCCCGCATGCAGGGCGGCGGCCGCGGCGGCATGATGGGCTTCGGCAAGTCGAAGGCCAAGCAGCTGTCCAAGGACATGCCCAAGACCACGTTCGCCGACGTGGCCGGAGCCGACGAGGCGGTCGAGGAACTCTACGAGATCAAGGACTTCCTGCAGAACCCGGTCCGCTACCAGGCCCTCGGCGCCAAGATCCCCAAGGGCGTCCTGCTCTACGGTCCGCCCGGCACCGGTAAGACCCTGCTGGCCCGTGCCGTCGCGGGCGAGGCAGGCGTGCCGTTCTTCACCATCTCCGGTTCGGACTTCGTGGAGATGTTCGTCGGCGTCGGCGCCTCCCGCGTGCGCGACCTGTTCGAGCAGGCCAAGCAGAACAGCCCCTGCATCATCTTCGTCGACGAGATCGACGCGGTCGGCCGCCAGCGCGGCGCGGGCCTCGGCGGCGGTCACGACGAGCGCGAGCAGACCCTCAACCAGCTGCTGGTGGAGATGGACGGCTTCGGCGACCGCACCGGCATCATCCTGATCGCCGCCACCAACCGCCCCGACATCCTCGACCCTGCGCTGCTGCGTCCCGGCCGCTTCGATCGGCAGATCCCGGTCGGCAATCCGGACCTCGCCGGTCGCCGCGCCATCCTGCGCGTGCACTCGCAGGGCAAGCCGATCTCCCCGGATGCCGATCTGGACGGCCTGGCCAAGCGCACCGTCGGCATGTCCGGCGCGGACCTCGCCAACGTCATCAACGAGGCCGCGCTGCTCACCGCCCGCGAGAACGGCGCGAT
The DNA here is from genome assembly GCF_053601535.1 of Nocardia sp. NPDC004718. Lineage (NCBI taxonomy): Bacteria > Bacillati > Actinomycetota > Actinomycetes > Mycobacteriales > Nocardiaceae > Nocardia > Nocardia sp. NPDC004718. Next base: position 105,121 of record NZ_JBSGCA010000008.1, on the reverse strand, counting down.
GATCACCGGCGAATCGCTGGAGGAGTCGGTCGACCGGGTGATCGGCGGCCCGCGCCGCAAGAGCCGGATCATCAGCGAGCACGAGAAGAAGATCACCGCTTATCACGAGGGCGGCCATACCTTGGCCGCCTGGGCGATGCCGGACATCGAGCCGGTCTACAAGGTCACCATCCTGGCGCGCGGTCGCACCGGCGGCCACGCCATGACGGTGCCCGAGGACGACAAGGGCCTGATGACCCGCTCGGAGATGATCGCCCGCCTGGTCATGGCGATGGGCGGCCGCGCGGCCGAGGAACTGGTGTTCCACGAGCCGACCACCGGCGCGTCCTCCGATATCGACCAGGCCACCAAGATCGCCAGGGCGATGGTCACCGAGTACGGCATGAGCGCCCGGCTCGGCGCGGTCCGTTACGGCCAGGAGCAGGGCGACCCGTTCCTCGGCCGCTCGATGGGCATGGGTTCGGAGTACTCGCACGAGGTGGCGGGCGCGATCGACGTGGAGGTGCGCAACCTGATCGAGGCCGCGCACACCGAGGCGTGGGCGATCCTGAACGAGTACCGCGACGTCCTCGACGACCTGGCCACCGCGCTGTTGGAGCGGGAGACGCTGCACCGCAAGGATCTCGAGCAGATCCTCGCCTCCGTGCAGAAGCGCCCGCGGATCACCGCGTTCAACGATTTCGGCGAGCGCGTCCCCTCGGACAAGCCGCCGGTGAAGACCCCGGGCGAGCTGGCCGCCGAGCGCGGCGAGTCGTGGCCGCCGGAGCCGGTGGTGAAGCCGGTGGCCGCGTCCGCGCAGCGCGAGCCGCAGCCCGCCAACGGGTATCCGCCGCACGAGAGCGGTTACGGCGCTCCGCCGCAGTATCCCCGCCCGTCCGCGCCCGGCTACCCGCTGCCGCAGGCGCCCGCTCCGGCCTATCCGCGCCAGGGCACGCACGGTTCGCGGCCGGACTACGGTGCTCCGGCGGGCTGGTCCGCTCCCGGCTGGCCGCCGCGCGACGAGCCGCAGCAGGGGCAGCCCGGCTGGGGCGACCCGCAGCAGCCGCGGCACGGTTACCAGCCGTGGGGTCCGCAGGGTTCGCCCGAAGGCGGCTACGACGGGTACGGCGACCACGGCGGTTACGACGAGCCGCGCCGGACGAATCCGAACGGCGAGGGCGACGGTGATTGGGATGGACCGAACGGTCGTCACTGACCTGTGACGATTAGGCTCGACCATCTGGGGTGCCGAGAGATTGCCGGCGCCCGGGGAGTTTGGAGGTGTCCTCGATTGTCGGCCAACGAGCATGGCGGTGGTCACACCCTCGCCGAAGTGGACAGTGCGGAGCACAACGGCATCGACATCGGCCTGCCGGAGCCGGGCCTCGTGGCACTGGAAACGGGCAGGTCGTTCGATCAGGCGCGAGCCGAAGCGGCGGTACGGGAGTTGCTGATCGCCGTCGGCGAGGACCCCGACCGGCCCGGCCTGCTCGATACGCCCGCCCGGGTCGCGCGGGCCTACCGCGAGACGTTCGCCGGGCTCTACGTGGAACCGGATTCGGTGCTCAACACCACATTCGACGAGGGCCATCAGGAACTCGTGCTGGTCAGGGACATTCCGATGTACTCGACCTGTGAGCACCACTTGGTGTCCTTCCACGGTGTCGCCCATGTCGGGTACATCCCCGGTCCGCACGGCCGGGTCACCGGCCTGTCCAAACTCGCCCGCCTGGTCGACCTGTACGCCAAGCGCCCGCAGGTGCAGGAGCGGCTGACCAGCCAGATCGCCGACGCGATGATGCGCAAGCTGGACCCGAGGGGCGCGATCGTCGTGGTCGAGGCCGAGCACCTCTGCATGGCGATGCGCGGCATCCGCAAGCCGGGCGCGAGCACGACCACCTCCGCGGTGCGTGGACTGCTGCAGTCCAACGCCGCCTCGCGCGCCGAGGCGCTCGATCTGATCCTGCGGAAGTGAGCGGGCCCGCGGTGCCCGAACCGAGGCGCTTCGAGAGCCTCGGCGCCCGCGACGGGCGCTCCTGTGTGGTGATGGGTGTGGTGAACGTCACCAGTGATTCGTTCTCCGACGGCGGGCGATACCTCGATCCCGAGCTGGCCATCGCGCACGGCGTTCGGCTGCACGCCGCGGGCGCGGACGTCATCGACGTCGGCGGCGAGTCGACCAGGCCGGGTGCGGTCCGCGTCGACGCGGCTACCGAGACCGCACGGGTGACACCGGTCATCCGCGGACTGGTCGCGGAGGGCGTGCCGACCAGCGTGGACACCATGCGCGCCGCCGTCGCCGAAGCCGCGATCGAAGCCGGGGTGTCGGTGGTGAACGACGTCTCCGGCGGCCGCGCCGATGCCGACATGGTGCGTGTGGTCGCCTCCGCGCGGGTCCCGTGGATCCTCATGCACTGGCGGGCGGGCGCCGACTACCGGCACACCGGGCCGGCGGACCACTACGACGACGTGGTCGCGGAGGTGCTCGCCGAGTTGACCGCGCAGGTGGACTCGGCCGTCGCCGCGGGCGTGGAGCCGTCCCGGCTGATTCTCGACCCCGGCTTGGGCTTCGCGAAGAACGCCGAACACAACTGGGCTCTGCTCGGCGCGCTGCCGGAATTGGTCGCGAACGGGCTCCCGGTCCTGATCGGGGCGTCTCGCAAGCGTTTTCTCGGCTCCCTGCTCGCCGACGAGGCGGGGCCGCGTCCACCGGACGGCAGGGAGACGGCCACCGCGACCATCTCGGCGCTGGCCGCGGTGCACGGCGCGTGGGGTGTGCGGGTGCACGACGTGCGCGCCTCGCTGGACGCCATCACGGTCACCGACGCGTGGCAGAATGCCGCACGGCAGCGCGCCGAACAGCACGACACCGCCCGATCCAGTGCGCAAGGAGCTCGACGATGAGCCGGTCCCCGATTCACGCCGAAGATGAGTCACCGCCGGGTGATTCGGCGATCCGGCGCGGCGCCGACCGCATCGAGTTGCGCGGCCTGCGCGCCTACGGGCACCACGGCGTGTTCGAGCACGAGCGCCGCGACGGCCAGGAGTTCCTGGTCGACCTGACGGTATGGGTGGACTTCGACGTGGCGGCGGCGTCCGACGACCTGGCGGCCACCGTGGACTACGGCGCGCTGGCCGAACGCGCGGTGCGCATCGTCCAGGGACCGCCGCGCAATCTCATCGAGACGGTGGTCTCGGAGATCGCCGACGACGTGATGACCGATCCGCGGGTCCGGTCGGTCGAGGTGGTGTTGCACAAGCCGTCCGCGCCGATCCCGCACACGTTCGCCGATGTGCGGGTGATCACCTCCCGTCACCGGGGGGAGCCCGCCGGATGAGCGAGCGGAACTGCGGCGCGGTGTTTTTCACCGTGCCGGGCGCCGCGGAGGTGCGCCGATGACCCGTGCCGTGCTGTCCATCGGCTCGAATCTGGGTGATCGGCTCGCGCATCTGCGTAGCGTCCTGGACGGGTTCGGCCATCGCGTGCTGGCGGTCTCCGCCGTGTATTCCACCGCGCCCTGGGGTGGCGTCCCGCAAGGCGACTATCTCAATGCCGCTGTGCTGGTAGAGGATCCGGCCTTCGGCTGCGCCGACTGGCTGCTTCGCGGGCAGGAGCTGGAGCAGGCCTCGGGACGAGTGCGTGAAGTGCGCTGGGGCGCACGCACACTCGACGTGGACGTGGTGTGGTGCGCCGAACTGCGCGGCGGTGTGCCGGTCGCGTGCCGTAGCGCCGACCCGGATCTCATCCTGCCGCACCCGCAGGCGCATCGGCGCGCCTTCGTGCTGGCGCCGTGGCTGGACGTGATGCCGGACGCGGTGCTCGAGGTCGACGGCGTGCCGCACGCTGTCGCGGATCTGCTGGCCGGGCTCGATCCGGACGAACGCGCCGGGGTGCGTCGCACCGAGTTCTCGCTGACGGGCGCGCCGTCGTGAAACTGAAGCCGACTCGCATACTCGACCTCGTGGCGAACGTGCTGATCGCCGCGATCGTCGCGTGGATCGCCACCCGGGTGGCCTATGACAGCTTCCCGCCGATCTCGATCTTCGCGGGCGCCTCGCTGTATCCGGTGGCCGCGATCGAAGCGGTGCTCGCTTTCGTCATCCGGGCGCGGGTCAACGACCACCAGATCGGCGATGGACGTCACCAGTTGCATCCGATCACGGCGGCCCGCGCCGTCGCGTTGGCCAAGGCGTCGGCGCAGGTCGGTTCGATCGCCGCGGGTATCTGGCTCGGATTCCTGTGCTGGGTCTTCCCGCAGCGCGGCACCTTGCGCGCGGCCGCGGCCGACAGCCCCGGCGCGATCGTCGGGATGCTGGCGGGCTTCGCTTTGGTTGCTGCGGCCCTCTGGCTGGAGTACTGCTGCCGGGCGCCGGAGGATCCCACCGACGATGCGGCAACTACATAGCTAGTTTCACGAACTTAATCACAAAACCGGAATCTGGGCGTGGCCGAAGCAATTGGCTACCCTGGCTGGCATGGTTTCACCCTCCCGTAGCAGCACTTCCCGTGGACGGCGGGACGACGCGGGAAAATTATTCGTCGGCGTCCTGATCGTGCTCGGTCTGGTTGCCAGTGTTTTCCTGATCTTCAGCAACAGTGTCGAGTTCGTACGGGTAGGTCTGGTCGCGGCCCTGTGGGCCGCGGCGATCGGGGCTCTTGCTGCGACGAAGTACCGCAAAGAGGCGACGATCGACAAGGCGAAGGTCCGCGATCTGCAAACCGTCTACGCGTTGCAGCTGGAGCGTGAGGTCAGCGCGCGCCGCGAGTACGAGCTCGGCGTAGAGGCGCGGGTCCGCGAGGAGGTGGGCGCCGACGCGACCGAACTCGCGGCCTTGCGCGCGGAGCTCACCGTGCTGCGGCAGAGCCTGCAGCGGCTGTTCGACGGCGATCTGCCGATGGATCGCCCCGCGTTGCGCGCCGACGCGACCAGGATCCAGGAGCTGACCAGCTCCGGCACGGAACCGGGGAACAATAGCTCCGCGAATGCCGGGATGTGGTCGATGTTCGCCGACCAGCAACCACGTAGCAGTATGACGCCGATCTTCGAGCCCGACCATCCCGAGCCACCGGTGTTCGCCAGCCCCTTCGATGATCCGGTCACCGCGGAGACCGCGGTCGTCTCCCTCGACGACGCCGACCAGGCCGACGCGGAGCGGGCGCGCTACGCCGGGCCGCGCGGCTGGGCCGACGCCTTCACCGAGACGGTGGACGAGGAGCCGCTGGACGAGCCACCCACCCAGCCCGCCGCACGGCCCCAGCCGACGCCGGAACCGGCCCCTCGGCCGGCCTCGGCGCCCGCCATGGGCACGCCGAGCGCGCGCAGGCGCCGCCGGGCGGAAAGCGACGACGAGACGCCGTCACGTCGTCTCTCGGTCGCGGAGATCATGGCCAACCTGCAATCCGAGGAGCGCGACCGCCGGTGAGCGGCCCGGGGCCCGGCCCGGTACTGCGGCCTAGATCACGCGGACACCCCGTGGCGGCGGCGAAGCACCTGTAGATATCCTCGTGGCGTACCGTCCGGTACCCGCATGGCGGGACTGGAACGACATCGAGAGGACAACGTTGACCTCGAGAAGCGTGAATTCCGACAACGCTGCTTCGGGCCACGACCCCGCGCCCGCACGCCTGACGGTGGGAATCGTCTCGGCGGGACGCGTGGGCTCGGCATTGGGCGTCGCACTCGAGCGCGCCGGACACGTCGTGTTCGGCGTCTGCGCGATCTCCGACGCGTCGGTGCGGCGTGCCCGGACCCGGCTGCCCGATTCGGAGATCCTGCCGATCGAACAGGTGGCCGCCCGCAGCGAGCTGCTGTTGCTGGCCGTGCCCGACGCCGAGCTTCCCGGCCTCGTTCGCGGTCTGGCCGGTGCGGAAGTCGTCCGTCCTGGCACCATCGTCGCCCACACGTCCGGCGCGAACGGCGTCGGCGTACTCGCGCCCCTGGCCGAGATCGGCGCGCTTCCGCTGGCCATCCACCCGGCCATGACCTTCACCGGACACGACGAGGACGTGAACCGCCTCGGCAACGCGTGCTTCGGCATCACCGCCGCCGATGAGGTCGGCTACGCCATCGCGCAGTCGCTGGTGATCGAGATGGGCGGCGAGCCGGTCCGGGTGCCGGAGGAGAACCGGCCGCTGTACCACGCCGCGCTCGCGCACGGGAGCAATCACCTGGTCACGGTGATCGTCGACGCGGTGGCCGCGTTGCGCGCCGCCCTGGCCGGCCCCGGCCTGATGGGCCAGCAGCTGGTCGACGAGCAGCCCAACGGCCTGGCCGAGCGCCTGCTCGCGCCCCTGGCATCGGCGGCGCTGGACAACGCGTTGCGGCGCGGCCAGTCCGCGCTGACCGGCCCGGTTGCCCGTGGTGACGCGGACGCGGTGGCCGCGCATCTGACCGCGCTGGCGTCGGTCGACGCCAAGCTGGCTGAGGCGTATCGCGCACTGTCGCTACGCACGGCGGAACGCGCGGGCACCGCCCCCGCCGTCATCGAACTGCTGGAAGGACGCTGATGTTGGACCCGAAACTGCGCGGCGCCTACCGGCCCGGTGCACTGACCGTGCACCACGATCCCGCAGTGCTCGGCGCGGTGTCCGCCGCGCTGCGCGGCGTCGGCCGTACCGTCGCGCTGGTGCCGACCATGGGTGCGCTGCACGAGGGGCACCTGGAGATCGTGCGGCTGGCCAAGCGGACCAACCAGGTGGTCATCGTCTCGGTCTTCGTCAACCCGTTGCAGTTCGGGGTGAACGAAGACCTGGACAAGTACCCGCGCACGCTGGACGCCGACGTCGAGCTGTTGCGCGCGGAGGGTGTCGAGCTGGTGTTCGCGCCCAGCGTGTCCGACATGTATCCGGACGGCCCGCGGACCACGGTGCAGCCAGGCCCGCTCGGCGCGGAGCTGGAAGGGGCGAGCCGCCCGACCCATTTCGCGGGCATGTTCACCGTGGTCGCCAAGCTCCTGCAGATCGCGCGGCCGACCGAGGCGTTCTTCGGCGAGAAGGACTACCAGCAGCTCACGTTGATCCGGCAGATGGTTCGCGATCTGAACTTCGACGTGAAGATCACGCCGGTGGTCACCGTCCGTGAGGCCGACGGCTTGGCCATGTCCTCACGCAATCGCTACCTCGACCCCGTGCAGCGCGAATCGGCGCTCGCCTTGTCGGCCGCCCTGTCGGCGGGCAAGCACGCGGGCGGACTCGGCGGCGACGCGGTGCTCGCGGCCGCCCGTCAGGTGCTCGACGCCGTGCCCGGCGTGGACGTCGACTACCTGGAATTGCGCTCGGCCACCCTGGGCCCCGCCCCGGCCGCGGGCAACGCCAGATTGCTGATCGCGGCCCGGGTGGGCACTACCCGGCTCATCGACAACATCGCCGTCACGCTCGGCGCTCCGATCGATGGCCATCCCAACGTCTCCGGTTCGCGGCCCGCCGCGGACCCCCGGTCCGTTCCGGCGGTGTCGAATCCCGCCCCGTTTCCTCCCGCGAACTAGAAAGGTCGACGCAATGCTGCGCACCATGATGAAGTCGAAGATCCACCGTGCCACCGTGACGCACGCCGACCTGCACTACGTCGGCTCGGTCACCGTGGACCAGGATCTGCTCGACGCCGCCGATCTGCTGGAAGGCGAGCAGGTCTGCATCGTCGACATCGACAACGGCGCCCGCCTGGAGACCTACGTGATCGCCGGTGAGCGGGGTTCGGGGGTGATCGGAATCAACGGCGCCGCCGCCCACCTGGTGCATCCCGGCGACCTCGTCATCCTGATCGCCTACGGCCAGCTGAACGAGCAGGAACTGAAGGAGTACGACCCCAAGGTGGTCTTCGTCGACGAGCGCAACCGCCCGGTCGAGCTCGGTTCGGACCCGGCGCACGCACCGGAGGGCTCGGGCCTGACCTCGCCGCGCTCGCTGTCGTTCGTCTGAACAGCGGCGACCGGACATGTTGCTGACCATCGATGTCCGCAATACGAGTATCGAACTCGGCTTGTTCTCCGGTTCCGGAGCGCATTCGAAACTGGTGCGCCACTGGCGTATCCACACCAATCCGTTGCTGACCGCCGACGAATTCGCCATGCAGGTGCGCGGGTTGGTCGGCGCGCAACTGGACGAGGTGATCGGCGTCTCGGCGCTTTCGACGGTGCCGCCCGTGCTGCGCGAACTGCGCGGCATGCTCGGCCAATACTGGGCACACGTTCCGCACGTGTTGGTGGAACCCGGTGTGCGCACTGGGATTCCGCTGCTGGTGGACAATCCGAAAGAAGTCGGCGCCGACCGCATCGTCAATTGCCTGGCCGCCTACCAGCGGTATTCCGGGCCCGCGATCGTCGTCGATTTCGGCACGGCGATCTGCGTCGATCTGGTGTCGCAGAAGGGCGAGTTTCTTGGCGGGATCATCGCACCCGGTGTGGAGATCTCCACGGAAGCCCTGGTAGAACGCAGTGCGCTGCGGCGGGCGGAGTTGACCAGGCCACGGTCGGTGCTGGGGAAGAACAGCATGGAATGCATGCAGTCCGGCGCGGTATTCGGTTTCGCCGGGCTGGTCGACGGCCTGATCGATCGGATTCGCGACGAGTTCGACGCCTTCGCCGGCGACGATGTCGCGGTGGTGGCGACCGGCGCGACCGCGCCGCTGATCGTCCCGGAATCGGAAACGATCGACGACCACGATCCGCATCTCACGTTGACCGGCCTGCGGCTCGTATACGAACGCAACCAGCGGCGCAAGGGAAATGTCTGATATGCGCGGTGTTGGATTCGTCGCAGGCCAGGGACTTGTCGACACCGCATCGCATGCTGTTAAACTCCCTCTCGTGACTTTCATCGTGAGCACCCAGGAGTGTTGTCGAGGCTGACGTGCCTCGACCGATCGAGGCTGAGTTCCCGCCCTCGACCGTTACCTTCCTCCTGGAGATTCGCTCATGCGTTCTTCTGTTCTTTCCCTTTCTTCCGCGCGTACGGCGCTGTCGGCTACTCCGCCGGTGGAACGCTCGGTGGCACCCGCTCTGCCCACTCGGCTGCGCCCGGCCGATCTGCTGCGGCTGACCGACGAGGGCGCCGAGGACGTGCTCGCCGGTCGCTATGACCATCTGCTTCCCGCTGATGGGAAATGGCCGCACGACGAGCGCTGGGCGACCAGGCTGCTCGCCGACGACGAGGTCGACGTCTGGCTGATCAGCTGGACGCCGGGCAAGTCGACCGAGCTGCACGACCACGCCGGGTCGCTCGGCGCGCTCACCGTGCTCAGCGGCGCGTTATCCGAATACCGTTGGAACGGAACGGAATTACGTTTCCGTACGCTGGCGGCGGGTGACCAGGCCTCGTTCCCGATCGGCTGGGTGCACGACGTCATGCGGGCGCCCGCCGACGTGCCCGGCGCCGTCGAATCCGCGGGCCCGCTCGATCCGACGCTCAGCGTGCACGCCTATTCCCCGCCGCTCACCGCCATGTCGTATTACGAGGTGACCGGCCACGGCACCCTGCGGCGCACCCGAACCGTCCTCACCGACCAGCCCGAAGGTGACATGTGATGACCCGTTTGACCATCGATCAGATGCTCGAGAACGCACGGGCACAACTCGACCGGATCTATGCCTTCGAATTGCCGGAAGCCATCGAGCGGGGCGCCATTCTGGTGGATATCCGGCCGCAGGCGCAACGCGGACGCGAGGGCACCTTGCCCGGCGCCTTGGTGATCGAGCGCAATGTCCTGGAATGGCGGCTGGACCCCACCAGTTCGGCCCGCTTGGCGCTGGCCGCCGATCACGACGTGGAATGGATCGTCGTCTGCTCCGAGGGCTATACCTCCAGCTTGGCCGCCGCCGCCCTGCAGCAACTCGGGCTGCACCGGGCGACCGATCTGGTGGGCGGCTACCAGGCGTTGAAGGCGGCGGGGCTGTTGAACGTCGCCGTCGGGGCGTCGCACTTCGTGCGTGAGGCCGAGGCGCTCGCCTCGCTGTAATTTCCCGCCAACACTTCCATCTCGAAATAGCCGGGCGCGCAGGTGTTTTCGCACACACTATGATGCGCACCGGCTATTTCGCGTCTCCGGGACACGGACCGGGACGTCCCGGGCGGTGCGCCGCATCGATACCGTTTCGTTACTCCGGGTCGGAGTCCGGGCGGCGCGCAAAACGATTTCCGGTGCACGCTAGGGTTGTTCGATGTGAGCACCCCGAACTCTGCCTCTTCGACCGCATCGACATCGGATTCGCGGCCCGCTGTGGCGCCCGCCGCCGACGATGCCCCGGAGCAGATACGGATTCGCCGGGAGAAGCGGGAGCGGCTGCTCGCGGCCGGTGGCGAGGCGTATCCCGTCGTCGTGCCGCGTACGCATACCCTGGCGGAAATTCGGGCCGCATATCCGGACCTGGCCGCCGACACCTCCACGGGACAAGAGGTGGGCGTCGCCGGGCGTGTCATATTCCTTCGTAATACCGGCAAGTTGTGTTTCGCGACACTGCAGGAAGGCGACGGCACCAAGCTGCAGGCGATGATCAGTCTGAACGGGGTCGGCGCGGACGCGCTTGCCGCCTGGAAGGCGGACGTCGACCTCGGTGACTTCGTTTTCGTGCACGGTGAGGTCATCTCTTCGCGAACCGGGGAACTGAGCGTCATGGCCGATTCCTGGTTCATGGCGGCGAAGGCCCTGCGGCCGCTGCCGGTGGCGCACAAGGAGATGAACGAGGAGTCGCGGGTCCGGCAGCGTTATGTCGACTTGATCGTGCGCCCTGAGGCCAGGGAGATGGCCCGTACCCGCATCGCCGTGGTGCGCGCGCTGCGCAACGCGCTCGAGCGCAGAGGCTTTCTCGAGGTGGAGACGCCGATGCTGCAGACGCTGCACGGCGGCGCTGCGGCCCGGCCGTTCGTCACCCATTCCAATGCCCTCGATATGGACCTCTTCCTGCGCATCGCACCCGAGTTGTTCCTGAAGCGCTGCGTGGTCGGCGGCTTGGAGCGGGTCTTCGAGATCAACCGGAACTTCCGCAACGAGGGCGCGGACTCCACGCATTCCCCAGAGTTCGCGATGCTGGAGACGTACCAGGCTTACGGCACCTATGACGACTCGGCGGTGATGACCCGGGAATTGGTGCAGGAAGTGGCGCAGGAGGCGTTCGGCACGCAGGTGGTGACCCTGGCCGACGGCACCGAATACGATCTCCGTGGCGAGTGGGCCACCGTCGAGATGTACCCGTCGCTGTCCGATGCGCTGGGTGTGCAGGTCACTCCCGAAACATCGGTCGCCGAATTGCGCGCACTCGCGGATCGGGTCGGTCTGGAAATTCCGGAGGGCAAGGGCTACGGTCACGGGAAACTCGTCGAGGAACTTTGGGAACACCAGTATGGTGACAAGCTGTACGCACCGACTTTCGTGCGCGACTTCCCGGTGGAGACATCCCCGTTGACCAGGCAGCATCGCAGCACCGCCGGCGTCACGGAGAAGTGGGACCTCTATGTGCGCGGCTTCGAGTTGGCCACGGGCTATTCGGAGTTGGTCGACCCGGTGATCCAGCGGGAGCGGTTCGTCGACCAGGCCAGGTTGGCCGCGCAGGGCGACGACGAGGCGATGGTGCTGGACGAGGACTTCCTCGCCGCGATGGAGCACGGCATGCCGCCGACGACCGGAACGGGTATGGGAATCGATCGGTTGTTGATGGCGTTGACCGGTTTGGGAATCCGAGAAACGATACTGTTCCCAATTGTGCGTCCGGTCACCAGGTGACCACTGGATTGCAAAGCAGCGGCTCCGTCTTGGAATTTCCGGAATTCGAGGTATTCTTGCCTCGGGTAATCGGCCTAGTATGCGGGTCGCACGATTTCGAGAGGACGTTCATCTCATGGCAAAGAAGGTCACCGTTAGCCTGATCGACGATGTCGACGGTGAGTCCATCGCAGACGAGACCATCGAGTTTGCGATCGACGGTGTGTCGTACGAGATCGACCTGTCGTCGGCAAATGCGGCGAAGCTGCGCGACGGTTTGGAGGAGTGGGTTTCGAATGCGCGCCGGGTCAGCGGCCGGCGCCGGGTCAAGGCCGCCGCGGCCGCAACGGGCACTCCGAAGAGCCGGGTCTCGATCGATCGGGAACAAAGCGCCGCAATTCGTGAGTGGGCGCGCCGTAATGGACACAAGGTGTCCGCGCGGGGCCGCATCTCCGCCGACATCACCGACGCGTACAACAAGGCCGCGAAGGGATAGTTCTTTTTCCGGCCGCCGTCCCGGCGAATCGTGCGACGTCGGGACGGCGGTCTTGTTTGTGATAGGGCTTCGATATAGCAGCGAGACCGGATCGCACGGTGGCCCGTCACGGCGGATGAATCGATCTTGCTCGTGGTACCCGGAAGCGGCACCATGGAAACGTGCGAAGGTCACTGGCGGTATGGAGAGGTGAGGTATCGGCGCAGTGACAGGATTCGTCGGATCATTCTTGCGGTTCACCGATGACGCCGGTCGGCAGCAGGAGCTCACGCTCACGCCCGACCGCGGCCGCGTCACCATCGGCCGCTCCCCGCATGCCGATCTCGCCCTGAGCTGGGACGCCGAGGTGTCCCGGCTGCACGCGGCGGTCGAATACCTGGGTGCGCACTGGACCATCGTGGACGACGGCCTCTCCCGCAACGGCACTTTCGTCAACGGGGACCGGCTGGTCGGCCGCCGCAGACTGATGGCGGGCGACGTCATCCGGGTCGGTACGTCTCGGGTGTCCTTTCACGACTTCGGCGGCGTGTCCGACGACATCACCCGTACCTCCACCGGCTCGATACCCACCGCGCGGTCGCTCACCGAAACGCAGCGCTCGGTCCTGGTCGCGCTGTGCCGCCCGTACAAGCACGGCGCGGGTTTCGCCACTCCCGCCTCGAATCAGCAGATCGCCGAGGAGTTGTTCCTCAGCGTCGACGCGATCAAGACCCATCTACGCGCGTTGTTCGCCAAGTTCGGGGTGGAGGATCTGCCGCAGAACCAGAAGCGGGTGCGGCTGGCTGGACTGGCCATGCAGAGTGGGCTCATTTCCGATCGGGACCTGTGAGACGTCCACCGTAGACGCTCGCTCATCCGATCGAGCTTCTCGACCATGGAGAGTCGCGGCGGCGACGGCTTGACTCGGAGACAAGTGACCGGGGCGATGGCTCCGGCCGGTTTCCGAAGCAGGAGGAAAGTCATGACCGCCACACGTCTCGCCGCACTGGTGCTCGCCACACTGGCTACGGGCCTGGTCGCGGGCCTTTTCTACGCGTACGCCAATTCGGTGATGCCCGCGCTGGCCCGCACCGACGATCGCGCGATGATCGACGCGATGCAGAAGATCAACGTGGTGATCATCAATCCCTGGTTCATGATCGGCTTCCTCGGCACGGTGGGGTTCACCATCCTGGCCGCGGCGCTGCATCTGGGACGTGAGCACCGGAGCACGCTGATCTGGATCGGCCTGGCTCTGGTGCTCAACGTGATCGCCTTCGCGGTGACCTCCGGGCTGAATGTTCCGCTCAACGACCAACTGGCCGCCGCGGGCGACCCGGCGTCGATCGCCGACCCGGCGGCGGTGCGCGCCGATTTCGAATCCGCCTGGGTGCGTTGGAACATCGTGCGCGGCGTCTTCCACACGCTGGCCTTCCTGGTGCTGTGCGGTGCGCTGTTCGTCGCGGGAATCCAGCAGGGGAAGGCATCCGCCGCTGCGGCGCCGGGCCGGACTACCGCAGGCGAGTACACGGCGCCGTACCCGTCCGGCGCGTCGGCCTTCGGTCAGAGCTAGTTTCCGCAACGACCCGCCGGAATCTGCGCCGTCTGGGCCACTCCGTGCGGTAGCTTCCCCGAAGACGATCCGGACCGGGAGGCTATCGTGCGGCGTGTCCCAGGCTTTTCGTTGTTCATCGTTCTGCTCGCCGCGGTGTGCGCCACCGCGGGCGCTGCGCACGCGCAGGAGCGATATCCGGTCGAGTTCAACTTCTTCGCGGGCATTCCCGCCGAACTGTCCAATCCGGGTGGTTCGCTGCCCGGCACCAACGACTGGTCCTGCCGGCCGAACTCCGAGCATCCGAACCCCGTGGTCCTCGTGCACGGCACGGGCGGTGGCGCACAGACGAACTGGGGCGTGTACGCGCCGCTGCTGGCCAACGAGGGCTACTGCGTGTACTCGGCCACGTTCGGCGCCTACGACCTGCCGTGGCCCGCGTCGGCCATCGGTGGCATGCTCCCGATCGAGCAGAGCGCGGCTCAGCTCGCCGCCTTCGTAGACCGGGTGCGCGCCGCGACCGGTGCGCACAAGGTCGACCTCGTCGGCCATTCCCAGGGCAACTTCATCGGCAACTACTTCGTCAAACGGCTCGCTGGCGCGGGCAAGGTGGACAAGATGGTCGGTCTGGCCCCGCCGTGGCAAGGCTCGAACGCGTACGGCATGGCGGACCTGAACGCGTTCGGCACACGCCTCGGCCTCGGTCCGCTGTTCGACGCCGTGGCCGGATCGCCGTGCAATGCCTGCAGGCAGGTGTTGCAAGGGTCGGAGTTCGTGCGCGAGCTCAACGCGGACGGCGTCTACCACCCCGACGTGACCTACACCAATATCGCGACCCAGCTGGACGAACTGGTGGTGCCGTATACCTCCGGCTTGGTCACCGGCCCCCATGTGACCAACATCGTGGTTCAGGACGGCTGCGCGACGGACTACTCTGGGCATACGGGCATAGCGGGCAGCAAGAGGGCCGCGACCTACGTGCTCAACGCGCTCGATCCCGCTCATCAACGCCCGGTGCCCTGCGGTTTCGTCGACCCGTACACGGGGTAGGCGGCCGAGGTCGTACGTGTGCGGCGCAGATCCGGTCGGCGGACGGTTTGTTCGCTGAGGGCAAAACCCGGCCGGAAACGAATCCCGCGACGCCCACGTTATGAGTGAATGACCGTGCTGTCGCCGGTCGGCAATAGGGTGGACCGGCGGCGGTGGCATCCCCCGCCAACTAGAGTGGAGGCGGGGGCCGCAACCCCCGGGCTTCATGGCAGGCTGACGCCCACGGTTGTTGTACACAGCACACTGCGGCGTCTGTTGCCAGAATGTCGGAGCAGGAGAGTGAGGGAGCGATGTTCGAGAGGTTCACCGACCGCGCGAGGCGTGTCGTTGTCCTGGCCCAGGAAGAGGCCCGGATGCTCAACCACAACTACATCGGCACCGAGCACATCCTGCTGGGGCTGATTCACGAGGGTGAGGGCGTCGCGGCCAAGTCGCTGGAGTCGCTCGGCATTTCGCTGGAAGGCGTGCGTAGCCAGGTGGAGGAGATCATCGGCCAGGGCCAGCAGGCCCCGTCCGGTCATATCCCGTTCACCCCGCGCGCCAAGAAGGTGCTGGAGCTGAGCCTTCGCGAAGCGCTGCAGCTCGGCCACAACTACATCGGCACGGAGCACATCCTGCTCGGCCTCATCCGTGAGGGCGAGGGCGTGGCGGCGCAGGTGCTGGTGAAGCTGGGCGCCGATCTCAACCGTGTGCGCCAGCAGGTCATCCAGTTGCTGTCGGGATATCAGGGCAAGGAGCCGGTCGAATCCGGTTCGCGCGGCGAGGCGGGCACACCGTCTACCTCGCTCGTGCTCGACCAGTTCGGTCGCAACCTGACCCAGGCCGCGCTCGAGGGCAAACTCGATCCGGTCATCGGCCGCTCGAAAGAGATCGAGCGGGTCATGCAGGTGCTCAGCCGCCGTACCAAGAACAACCCGGTGCTGATCGGCGAGCCCGGCGTCGGCAAGACCGCCGTCGTCGAGGGGCTCGCGCAGGCCATCGTCAACGGCGAGGTCCCCGAGACGCTGAAGGACAAGCAGCTCTACACCCTCGACCTGGGCTCCCTGGTCGCGGGCAGCCGCTACCGCGGTGACTTCGAAGAGCGCCTGAAGAAGGTGCTCAAGGAGATCAACACCCGCGGCGACATCATCCTGTTCATCGACGAGCTGCACACGCTGGTCGGTGCGGGTGCCGCCGAGGGCGCCATCGACGCGGCCTCGATCCTGAAGCCGAAGCTGGCCCGCGGCGAGCTGCAGACCATCGGCGCGACCACCCTCGACGAGTACCGCAAGTACATCGAGAAGGACGCCGCCCTGGAGCGCCGGTTCCAGCCGGTGCAGGTGGGCGAGCCGACCGTCGAGCACACCATCAACATCCTCAAGGGTCTGCGCGACCGCTACGAGGCGCACCACCGGGTCTCCATCACCGACGGCGCGTTGGTGGCCGCCGCCACCCTGGCCGACCGCTACATCAACGACCGGTTCCTGCCGGACAAGGCGATCGACCTGATCGACGAGGCGGGCGCGCGGATGCGCATCCGTCGCATGACCGCTCCGCCGGACCTGCGCGAGTTCGACGACAAGATCGCCGAGGCGCGCCGGGAGAAGGAGTCCGCGATCGACGCGCAGGACTTCGAGAAGGCCGCGCGGCTGCGCGACAAGGAGAAGCAGCTCGTCGCCAAGCGGGCAGAGCGAGAGAAGCAGTGGCGTTCGGGTGATCTGGACGTCGTGGCCGAGGTCGACGACGAGCAGATCGCCGAGGTGCTGGCGAACTGGACCGGTATTCCGGTGTTCAAGCTCACCGAGGAGGAGACTACCCGTCTGCTCCGTATGGAAGACGAGCTGCACAAGCGGATCATCGGCCAGGAGGACGCGGTCAAGGCCGTCTCCAAGGCCATTCGCCGCACCCGTGCCGGCCTGAAGGATCCGAAGCGTCCGTCCGGCTCGTTCATCTTCGCCGGCCCGTCCGGCGTCGGTAAGACCGAGCTGTCCAAGGCGCTGGCGAACTTCCTGTTCGGCGACGACGACGCGCTCATCCAGATCGACATGGGCGAGTTCCACGACCGCTTCACCGCTTCGCGGCTGTTCGGTGCCCCTCCGGGCTACGTCGGCTACGAAGAGGGCGGCCAGCTCACCGAGAAGGTGCGCCGCAAGCCGTTCTCGGTCGTGCTGTTCGACGAGATCGAGAAGGCCCACCAGGAGATCTACAACACCCTGTTGCAGGTCCTGGAGGATGGCCGCCTGACCGATGGCCAGGGCCGTACCGTGGACTTCAAGAACACGGTGCTGATCTTCACCTCGAACCTCGGCACCTCGGACATCTCGAAGGCCGTTGGTCTCGGCTTCACCCAGTCGAACAACGAGGGCTCGAACTACGAGCGGATGAAGCTCAAGGTCAACGACGAGCTGAAGAAGCACTTCCGGCCGGAGTTCCTCAACCGCATCGACGACGTGATCGTCTTCCACCAGCTCACCAACGAGCAGATCGTCGAGATGGTGGACCTGATGATCGGCCGCGTCGCCACGCAGCTGAAGAACAAGGACATGGCGATCGAGCTCACCCCGAACGCCAAGAACCTGTTGGCCAAGCGTGGCTTCGATCCCGTGCTCGGTGCCCGGCCGCTGCGCCGCACCATCCAGCGCGAGATCGAGGACCAGCTGTCGGAGAAGATTCTCTTCGGCGAGATCGGTCCGGGCCAGACCATCGAGGTCGACGTCGAGGGCTGGGACGGCGAGGGCTCCGGCGAAGACGCCAAGTTCACCTTCACCGGTAAGGCGAAGCTGACCAAGGCCGCGGGCGAGGAGAAGCCCGAAGTCGTGCTCACCGGCGCGACGGAAGGCTCCACCGAAGCTGCCTCGGGCGAGTAAGTCACCGCCGAAAAAGCCCGTGCCCACCTGTGGGCACGGGCTTTTTCGTATGCGGTGTCGCTCGCTGCGCCGGGTCAGCAATCGTGGTCGGCGAAGTAGGCGAGGATCGGTGCGAAGTCAGCGGCGAGTTCGCCGGGCACGATCACCTCGTCGATGCCGTACTTTTCCCGGCGTCGGTCGAGGATCTCGGCGGCGGCGGCCGGTTCCGCGGGAATCATGCCCGCCGCGCCCGCGTCCGCGAGGGCGGCGGCGGTCAGGCCGAGCTTCGTCGCGGTCCAGATCGGTAGCCGCTGCCCGATGCCGACCACCTGATGGGTGAAGCGCAGGGTGCGGTCGGTACCGTCCCGGGCGGTGCGGACCAGCTCGGCCAGCTCCGTCTCGGTGGCCGCGGGCGCAGCGGCCAGCAGGATGCGGTCGGCGAATTCCGCCGCCGTCGCCAGCATTCTGGGTCCGTTGGCGGCGACCACGACCGGTGGGGTGGGGTTCACTCCAGCCCGCACGGCGGCGATGGTGGCGACCAGCTGTGCGCGCCGTCGCGCGGGCGAACCCCAGGACGTGCCGAGCCACTGTGCTTCGGCGGCGGCGTCCGGGCGTCCCGAGCCGATTCCGAGTTCGAAACGCCCGTCCGACAGCAGCTGCAATGCCGCGGTCTCCCTGACCGTGGCGGCCGGTGTGCGCAGCGGTGCGGCGAGGACGTTCGGGCGCAGCCGAATGGTGGTGGTGACGGCGGCCGCCGCGGCGAGGGCCGGAAACGGCGAGGGGGTGAACCGGGTGTCCGGCAGCAGTATGGTCCGGTAGCCCTGTTGTTCGACGGCGGCTGCCTCGCGCGCCCAGTCCGCTCCCGAACGCGGAGTGAGAACTATGCCGAAGGTCATGCTCATGGTGGGATCAAAACTCACGGCCTCGGGTCGAGTGAAAATATTCATGACGAAAGACTGCGCCGAAGGGCATGCCGGGGGCATCGGTCGCGCGTCGGCACTCGTAATACGCCTGGATACGTACGTCCGGAGTGCGAAGGCTCTGCCCGCGGTGATTTACCAGTTATTTGCTAATCGGCATCAGACCGGACGAATTAATGTTCGCTGAGAAATTGCTATCGGCTGATATCGGGAGAAGTCGGACCGTGCCGCACTGCGCTGGCGCCGCGCGAGGAGGAAGAATCTCGGACTGGGCTGCGGCTGTGCCTGGTCCTGGCCGTAGTCGCGCGCCGAAGAACGCGCAAGAAGGGTCGGGACGCTCATTCTGCCGGATGGTCCGACCGCGAATCCCGGAATTCGGCGCGGGTTTGCCACTGACTGGTCGCCGTCCTGCCGTCTTTATTCGGATGATGGGCGCCGGGGTCGTTTGATTCCGGTTCCATGGCAGTGCGGCGAAGCGGTCCGGCCCCTGGGCAACGATCGGCGGCTCACTGCCAGCCGGGGCGGACCAGTCCGGATTCGTAAGCCATGACCACCAGTTGGGTGCGGTCTCTGGCGTGCAGTTTGGTGAGAATGCGGCTGACATGGGTACGGGCGGTCGCCGGGCTCATGTAGAGCCGTTCGCCGATCTCGGCGTTGGTGAGACCCTCGGCGACCAGCGTCATCACCTCGCGTTCGCGATCGGTGAGCTCGGCGAGCGTGGCCGTCGGCGGCGTTTTCGCGCGTGTGGAGAATTCCGCGATCAGCGTGCGGGTCACGCCGGGGGACAGCAGTGCGTCGCCGGCGGCGACCACCCGGACGGCACGAACCAGATCGGACGGTTCGGTGTGCTTCACCAGGAACCCGGTCGCGCCGGAGCGCATCGCCTCGAAGACGTACTCGTCGAGTTCGAAGGTGGTCAGCACGACCACGCGCACCTCGGCCAGCAGGGGGTCCTCGGCGATCACGCGAGTGGCGGCCAAGCCGTCCAGGATGGGCATGCGGATGTCCATCAGCACCACATCGGGACGCAGGTCGCGGGTCATGCGCACGGCCTGCTCCCCGTTGTCCGCCTCGCCGACCACTTCGATGCCGTCCTGGGCATCCAGCAACGCCACGAACCCGCCGCGCACCAACGCCTGGTCGTCGGCCACCAGCACCCGGATGCGGGATGGAGCGCGTGCCGGGACCGGATCGTGGTGGTCGTGCATCGGATCTCCTCTGCCGTGGGCTGACGATCGCGTCAGCGCTGCGCGCGACCGGCCGAGGTGCTCGGTCGTCCGGTCGTATCGGCGGGTCGGTCCGGTGTGGCACGCGACTCGCTCTCGCTCGGGCCGGTGGCGCTCGACGTGCCCGTGGTCATCGAGTGCGATTCCCGGCAGCCTTCGCGGAACTCTGATCGGGCGCGTCCGATGTCGTGCCGCTCTGCTCGGTTCTTCTCGCGGCCGCGTCGCCGCGGCTCGGCGTGCTCGTCGCCACGGTGTATTGGTCCGGAGCTTGCGCTACCGCGTTGTTCCGGTCCGCTTCTGCCGCCCCGGCGCCTCGGTTCGGCACTCCCGGTGACGCCGTGGCCGCGCCGGGTTCGGGTGTTCGCGTGGGCAGCCGGGCCGCGACCCGGAACCCGCCGCTGGGGCGCGGGCCCGCGGTGAGGGCGCCGCCGAGGGCGTGCGTGCGCTCGCGCATGCCGATGATGCCGTTGCCGCCGCCGTTCCCGGAGCGCGACGGGGCACTGGCCGGGCGGCTGTTGTCGACGGTGATGTCGACCGAGTCCGGGGTGTAGCGCACGGTCACCGTTGCGTCGGCGCCGGGTGCGTGCCGGAGCACGTTGGTCAGCGACTCCTGGATGATTCGCGCCGCTGCCACGTCGATGACGCTGGGCAATTGCTGCGGGGTGCCGAGCACTCGCGTGGTGACGGTCAGTCCGGTGCTGCGCGGGCGCTGCAACAGGTCGTCCAAATCGCCGATGCTCGGCGCGGGGGTACGCGGGGCAGGCGGCGGCTCGGCCTCGGTCGTCCGGCCGGTCTCCTCGGGATTCGCCTCGGCTGTGGGCGATTGCTCGCTGGGCGCCGCGGGTGCGCTTCCGGACCGAATCGTGTGCAGGAGCGCGTGCACCTCGGCGAGGGCGTCGCGACTGGCGTTCTTGATCGCCGTGAGCGCCGTCTCCGCCTGCTCCGGGCGCTTGTCGAGCAGTTCCAGCGCCACCGAGGACTGCACGTTGATCATCGACAGACTGTGCGCCAGCACGTCGTGCAGCTCGCGGGCGATGGCGAGCCGCTCTTCGCTGGCCCGCCGCTCACGCTGCGCTTCCTCGTCCCGGCGCGCGGCCTCGGCGCGCTGCCCGCGCGCGACGAGCACGGCCTTGCGCTGCCGGATGCCCTCGGCCACCAGCAGCAGCACGGCCAGCCATGCCATCAGCGCGAACACCTGCCACAGGTTCGCGGGGCGGTCGAGCAGTGCCGGCAGCGGCCAGACCAGCGCCAGGTAACCGAGCGGGACGAGCGGATAAGTCCACCACCGTGATCCGCTGCTCGCGGCGGTCAAGAAGGCGACGACCAACGAGACGAAGATCGGGCCGTATCCGTAGCCGCGCAGAAGGTACGCCAGGCACACGGCGAGCACGACGATCAGCACGGGCAGCGGTTGCGCGCGCCGCCGGATCAGCGCCACCGGGCCGGCCAGCAAGAGCAGGTAACCGAGCGCGTCGAGGGAGTGCACCCCGGTCTGCCGCATGTTCGCGAAAGTGCCTCCGACCAACTGAACCGCGGCGACGACGAGCGCGACGCCCCAATCCCAGCCGACCGAACTCCGATCTGTCATCCCTGCCACCCGCACCCACGTAGCCTATGCGGCTCGGTCGTGATTCGACGTCCGCCTGGAAACGTATTTCGCGGAGATTGCACCGATTCGGGGGTTCGCAGACCATGGAAGCTGCTCCGCACCAGCTGATCCGTTACGGCCACGGATCGATCCGTCGTTCCAGTTACGTATGCGGATCGTCGCCCGGCGACGGATGTCCGCAGGGGGTCGGCGGCGGATTCTCGGTGCATGGCAGATTCGATCGTGGTCACCCGAGGGCTGGCCAAACGCTACGGGGAGCACACCGCTGTCGACGACGTGAGCATGAGCGTCGCGTACGGCGAGATCTATGGCTTCCTCGGCCCGAACGGTGCGGGCAAGACCACCACCCTGCGGATGCTGGCCGGGCTGATCCGTCCGAGCGAGGGTACGGCCACCGTCGCGGGGCATCGGCCCGGCGATCCAGCGGTGGTGCGCCGGATCGGCGTGCTCATCGAGGGTCCCGGGTTCTATCCCTACCTTTCCGGCCGGGACAACCTGCGCGTGCTCGCCGGATATCGCGGGCTCGGGCGCCCCGAGGTGGAGGACGCGCTCGAGCGAGTCGGGCTGGCGGCCCGTGCCGAGGACAAGTACCGGACCTACTCGCTGGGCATGAAACAGCGCCTCGGCGTGGGCGCGGCATTGCTGGGCAACCCCGACCTGCTCATCCTGGACGAGCCGACCAACGGCCTCGACCCCGCCGGTATGGCCGAAATGCGGGAGCTGATCACCGCTTTGGCCGCCGAGGGACGCACGGTGCTGCTGTCGAGTCACATGCTCAGCGAAGTCCAGGCGATCTGTGACCGGGTCGGCGTGATCTCGCAGGGCAGGCTGCGCACCGAAGCGACGGTCGCGCAGTTGCGCGGCAACTCGTCGCTGGTGGTGCGGGCCGAGCCGGTGGAGGTGGCCCTGCCCGCGGTGCGCGAGCTGGTGGGTGACCGTTCGGCGCTGTTGACCGCGAGCGGCATCCGGATCGAGTCGGACACCGTCACCGCGCCCGCGGTGGCGCGTGCGGTCGTGGCGGCGGGCGCGGACCTCCTGGAGCTGCGGGTCGAGGAGAAGTCCCTGGAAGAAGTGTTCTTCGAGATGACGCGATGGGAGGCGGCGCGATGAACGGCATGGCGATCCGGGACCTGATCGCGAGCACGAATGCCGAGATGCTGCGGCTGCGAAAGTGGCCGGCATTCTGGATCGTTCTCGGAACGTGGATTCTGCTGAACCTCACGTTCGCGTATCTGTTCAACTATCTGGCCTACACCTCCGGAGAATCGAGCCGGATGTCCAACGGGCTGCCGCGCGAGGCATTGCTGCAACAGATGCTGCCCGCGGCGGTTCCCGAAGTATTCACCCAAGGCATGGCCATGTTCGGCGGGGCGCTGATGCTCATCCTCGGCGCGCTGACCGTGGGCAGCGGATACGGCTGGGGAACCTGGAAAACCGTTTACACCCAAGGGCCTTCGCGCGTGCACGCGGTCGCCGCGGTGGTGTTGAATCTCGGGACCGTGGTGGTGGCGCTGGTGTGTGCGGCATTCGTCGTCGACATCGCGGTCGCCGCGCTGATCGCGGCGTCCCAGTCGCAGGCGCTCACCATGCCCGCACTGGATCGGTCGCTGCTCGGAATTTCCACCGGCGTAGCCATTCTCGGTATGTGGACGTTGGCGGGGGCGCTGATCGGCGCGCTCGCCCGTGGGCCCGCGCTCGCGGTGGGGCTCGGCCTGGTCTGGGTGCTGGTGGTGGAGAACCTGTTGCGCGGCGTAGCCGGGATCTTCGCGGCGATCGAGGTGGTCACCGATCATCTGCCGGGCACGGCGGCCGGGTCGCTGGCCGGAGCGATGCGCACCGTGGACGGTCCCGCCACGCCCGGTGTGCTGCGGATTCTTTCGCGGACGGAATCGCTGGTCGTGCTGGCCGTCTACTCGGTGCTGTTCGCGGTCGGCACGATTTGGCTGATGCGCAGACGCGATCTGGTGTGAGCGAGGAGGGGTATCCGGGGAATCACCCTGGAGCGAGAACGGTTTCGGCGATCATTCGCAGCGCGTGGGCGATCTGTCCGGAGGTCAAGCCGCGCTCACGTTGTTGCCGGTAGACCTCCGCTGCCAGCGGCGCGAGCAGCGGGTCGACCAATGCGTCCGGTTCCCGCATGCCCGCCGCGACCAGCAGTCCTCGTACATGCGCGTACCAGAAGCCGTAAGCACCGGTCGTGAAGCGTGCGCCGCCGATCTCGGCGCCCAGCACCAGATGCGCGTGCGTATCGAGCAATTCGACCATCGCGGCGTAGAACGCGGCCAGCCGCTGTGCGGGGGGAGCTCCGGGGCCGAGCGGCGGAGGACCGGAGAGCAGTTTCTCTTGCAGCGCTCGCTCGTGTTCGTCCAACAGGGCCACCGCCACCGAGTTGGTGTCCGGATAACGGCGGTAGAGGGTGCCTCGGCCGACGCCGGCAGCCTTCGCGATGTCGTCCATCGTCACCGTGCGGGGATCCCGGGCGGCGAACAACTCCGCGGCGGCGGCGAGCACTTTGGCCCGGTTGCGTGCGGCGTCCGCGCGTTCCGGCGGGGTCGCCGACCGGTCCGGCCCGTGACCGGCGAGCAGGTCGGATCGGGGTTCCATGCCCCCGACTGTAGCCGATTCGGCAATAAGTGGACAATCTGTCCATATTGGTCGTATCGTCGATCTCGGAAGGAATCGGACGCTTTGTCCACTTAATCGGAGGTTGGTCATGAGAACCTTGTTGCATCTGGATGCCAGCGCCCGGCGACGGTCGATCAGCCGGGAACTGAGCGCCGCTTTCGCGGACGCGTGGCGCGCACGGCACCCGGACGGCGGCTACCACTACCGTGACCTGGCGGCCGAGCCGGTGCCGTTCATCGGGGAGGGGTGGACTCAGCTGTGCGACGCTGTGCTCACCCTGCCGAACACGGATGCCGAACGTATCGGTGAATTGGTGCGCACTCCCGAACATGCCGCCGCGTGGGAGATCGTCGAGCCCCTGCTGACCGAGTTGCTTGCGGCGGATGTGATCCTGATCGGCACCCCGATGTACAACTACTCGATTCCGGCTTCGCTCAAGGCCTGGCTGGACCAGGTGACATTTCCGCGAATGTCGCTCGGCCACCGGAAGTTCGTCGTGACCAGCGCACGCGGCGGCGCCTACTCGCCCGGCGCTCCGAAAGCGGCCTACGACTATCAGGAGCGCTTCCTGCGTGACTTCTTCGCGGGCCATTTCGCGGTTTCCGACACCGTTTTCGTGCACGCGGAGCTAGCCAATTCCCGCCAGGACCCAGCGCTGGCACACCTGCGTGCCGAGCACGACACGTCCTACGCCCGCGCTCTGGCCGCCGCGCGCGCTCTGGCCGGGGAGCACTGACGTGAACTGGGTAGTCCTCGCCGCCGCCGGAGTGGTGGAAATCGTCTGGTCGCAGAGCATCAAACCGACCGAGAACTTCACCAGGCTCGTCCCGACCCTGATCTGCTTCGTTCTCGGCGTCACCGCCGTGTATCTGCTGTCGCGCGCCATGCAGACGTTGCCGGTGGGTACCGCCTACGCCGTGTTCACCGGCATCGGCGCGCTCGGCGCGATCACCCTCGGCATCGTCGTCCACAAGGACCCGCTCGGTGCGGGGCGCTTGCTGGCCTTGGCGTTGATCCTCGGCGGCATAGTGCTGGCGAGGATCACGAATCCGGAGTAGAACTCCGCGCGGATCCGTTTGGCGCGCCGCTGCTTTACCGCGCGGCGCGGGTGCGCGGGGCGTCGGTCGAACCCGATCGGCGAACAGGTGGGCCGGGACGAATCGGCCGGGGTAGGTTCGTGCTGAATCGTGAAACGATCATCGGCGAAAGGACCGTGATGCCCACACGTACCGCGCGTACCGCCTGGACCGGCACCCTGCAGGAGGGTTCGGGCCAGGTCGAACTGGCCAGTTCGGGGGTCGGTAAGTACGACGTGTCGTTCCCCAAGCGCTCCGCCGAGGAGGCCGACGGCACCACCAGCCCGGAGGAACTCATCGCGGCCGCGCACTCCTCGTGCTACGCGATGGCGCTGTCGGCGCAGATCGGCAACGCGGGCGGCTCCCCGGACAGCCTGGACGTCACCGCCGACGTGACCCTCGGCCCCGATCCGGCGGGCGGCTTTCGGATCACCGGTATCAAGCTGACCGTTCGCGGTCGCGTCTCCGGCATCGACGCCGACGCCTTCCAGGCCGCCGCCGAGGCCGCCAAGGCGGGCTGCCCCGTCAGCAAGGCCCTCGCCGGCGTCGACCACATCACCCTCGACGCTGCCCTCGCGTAGTCCGCGCAGGCTTCGTGCCCCGTACCGTGACAGGTGCGGGGCACGAAACTGCCGGGCGCGGTCAGCGTTTGCGGAAGTAGCGCCGGGCGTGGCGGGTGTAGAGAGCCGGGATGGCGATCAGCACGGCTGTGACGTGCACGGTGCGGAACGTCGCGAGCAGCAAGGACTCGGGTGCGGCGTCCCGGACCAGATCGCGCAATTGGTTCGCGGACATGGCCGCGGCCAGCGGCTCGATGATCAGGGACAGCAGGCCGAACACGCCGATGCCGACGGTGATCAGCAGGCGGGCCCAGCGGTCACCATAGGTCATGCGCACCGCGACGGCCAGCACCAGAAGGTAGAGCGCTGCGCGGAACCCCAACCCCATCGCGAGGCTTGCCGCGTCGGCAGTCGAGAACGCGCGGACGGCTCGCGTGATCGCCTCGGCGCCACCCGCGACCAACGCGACGACCAGAGCGACGAACGCGACGCCGAGGGCGCGCGGCGGTCCACCCGGGTGGACACGCGGCGAAGCGGGCCGGACGGAAAAGGCAGTGCCGGTCATGGGACCGACACTGCCTCAATGTTTCCGGACGCGAATCACTCCCCGGTAGCGGCAGCTACCGGTACCCGGGTATCGGTACGCGTCGCGAACTCGGTGAGCGCCGCGAAACCGAGAGCAAGGCAGGCCCACAGGGTCGCGGTCTCGGCCAGCGACGCCACCCGGAACTGCCACAGCAGGGTGGCCGGGAAATCCGCGCTCACCTCGTTCACGCCGGGCAGCAGGACGTAGCCGAGTGTGGTGACCAGTACGAACGCGGCGACGCCACCGATCAGCCGGAAGGTGGGCAGTTGCGCGCGCAGCGCGGTGAACGCCGCCACCGCCGCACCGACCGCCACGATGCCGAGCACGACGGCCGCCACCCACAGCAGGGTGCGTTCGTTGATGGTGTCCGGGTCGCCCACCGCCGGTGGGTTGGCCGGGTACTTGAAGAAAGGCACCGCGACGATCGCGGCCCAACCGGCCAGACCGAGCGTCAGCGCGAGCCGCGGCCCGGACAGCGTGGTGTGGCGCCGCGCGAAATGCGCGACCGAGGCGTAGATGGCGCCGAGAGCGAGACCGGCCAACCCCAGGGCGAGAAACTGTCCGAACTTCTGGCCGCCGCGGCTCACCAGCGGTTCTTCCTCGTCACCGTGGGAATGGCCGCCAGGAGATTCGGCGTGGTCGCCGTGAGAGTGCCCATCAGGGGCTCCGGCGTGTTCGCTGTGCGCTTCCTCGATGGCGATGGCCGCTTCCACCTTGGGTTCGCCGACGAAATAACCGACTGTGGCGGCCAGCAGTCCGGCGATCAGACCGGCCAGCAGGCCGCGCAACAGCAGTGTTCGGAGCGAACCGATCAGTGGCACGGAAGCCCCAGCAGGTGGCGTCCGTCGTGCATCAGCTCGTGCAGGTACATCCCGCTGCGCGAGATGACGCCCTGGTCGAAACCGACCAGGTACAGCGTGAGCAGTGCGAGAAGAACGACACCGACCGTGACGAGCACGGTGGCCAGGGAATCGGTTGCCCGGCTGGGTGAATGCGCGATGGCCATTCGAGTCCTCCTTGGGATACGCGTCCCGTAGGGTGGTGGCGCGACGGTGCCGGTGTCTGGCTTTCCGGCACCGGACTCGGTGCGTGGAACACAGTGGCGCGACCGCTCCGGATTCGCACCGGAATTACCGCGTCACCCTCGCGTTTGTCCTTCGAACTGTGACACCCGCACACCCTCGGCGTCAACCGGGTCCGGCACGGGCGTACCACGGCGTCGGGCGAGTCGCCGGGCAGGCGGGCCTGCCCGGCGGTGAGCCCCGGACTCAGTCGGCGGGCTTCGCGTCCACGTCGAGCACGACCTCGAACTCGAGCAGCGAAGCACCCGTCGAGACCGGCTTCTGGCGCTCGCCCGCGTGCGCCTCGCGCGCAGGTCCGTCCCGCCAGGCCGCGAAGGACTCTTCCGAATCCCATTGGGTGACCACGAAATACCGCTTCTCTCCGGCCACCGGGCGCAGCAACTGGAAGCCGAGGAAGCCGGGGGAGTTCTCGACCGCGTGCGCACGGTGGGCGAACCGCTTCTCCAGCTCGGGGCCCGCGCCCTCGGGAACCTCGATCGCGTTGATCTTCACAACAGCCATGTGTCCAAGCTAGCGGCTGATGCCGAGCAGATGCTCGGTGCCTCGTATTGTCGAACCGATGTTGCACGACGAAGGCGGAGCAGGCGCGCCGATCCTGCTGTTGCACGGACTGATGGGCAGCGCGCGCACCTGGCGCGACCAGCTGGACTGGCTGCGCGAGCACGGCCACGTCTACACCTTCGACGCCGCCGGGCACGGCAGGCCCGCGCCCGAGGAACTGACGACCGAGGCCTTCATCGCGGACCTCGCCGCAGGCACCGCCGCGATCGAGGAACCAATGGTGGTGATCGGACATTCGATGGGTGCGCTGCACGGCTGGGTGTTCGCGGCGACTCACCCCGACCGGGTGCGGGCGCTGGTGATCGAGGACATCGCGCCGGATTTCACCGGCCGCACCGCGACGCACTGGGCGGCGATGATCGAGGCATGGCCGCAGCCGTTCCCTGACGACGAAGCCGTGCTGGCCTTCTTCGGGCCGGTCGCCGGGCGATATTTCCTGAACTCTTTCGAACGCGGGCCGGAGGGATACCGGCTGCACGGCTCGGTCACCACTTTCCGCGATATCTCCGAGGAGTGGGGGACGCGGGATTTCTGGCAGCACTGGCATGCGGTGCGGGTGCCCGCCCTGCTGCTGGAGGGCGAGCACAGCATCACACCGCCGGAGCAGATGCGGCAGATGGCCGCCGCCCATCCGGACGCCGACTATGTCTTGGTGCCCGGCGCGGGACACCTCGTGCACGACGACCAGCCGGAGCGCTACCGAGCGGAGGTCGAGCGCTTCCTGCGGCGGGTACTGGGCAGCTAGGGCAGGAATCCATCTCGGCGTTCAGCTGTCGGCCCCGGGAGTCCCGCCCTCGCCCGCCAGTGCGAACAACCCGCCGGGTGTCTGTTCGATCAGTCCGTCCACCAGCAGCGAGTCCAACGCGCGGTCGCGCTGGCCCGGGTCGCGAGTCCAGGCCAGATCCAGGCGCACCCGCTCCACCGGACCGCTCGCGGCCCGCAGCACGTCCAACAGCCGACCGCGCGCCTGGCGGTCGGTGCCCTCGTACTTCTGCGTGCGGCGGACCACTTCGCTCACCGGCCGCCCGGCGGTGACCCACGCGCAGCTCGGCAGCGGACAGCGCGAGCAATCGGGGGTGCGGGCGGTGCACACGGTCGCACCCAGTTCCATGAGGGCGGCGGAGAACACCGCGGCGCGATCGATCCGCAGCGGCAGCAGCGCCTCGGTCTCGGGGAGATCGCGCGACGACGGGTTGCCCGCTTCCGCGCGCCCGTGCACCGCCCTGGCAACCACCCGGCGGACGTTCGTGTCCACCACCGGAACGCGTTGTCCGTAGGCGAAACAGGCGACGGCGCGCGCGGTGTACGCGCCGATGCCCGGTAACCCGAGCAGTACCTCCACGTCGGCGGGCACCTCGTCGCCGTGCTCGCTCGCCAGCACCCTCGCGCACTCGTGCAGCCGCAGCGCACGGCGCGGGTACCCGAGCTTGCCCCAGGCACGCAGCACTTCCGCCTGCGACGAGGCGGCCATCGCCGAAGGGACCGGCCAGCGCGCCACCCATTCCCGCCAGATCGGCTCGACCCGGACCACGGGCGTTTGCTGAAGCATGATCTCGCTCATCAGGATCTGCCACGCGGTGACGCCGGGGCGGCGCCACGGCAGATCGCGCGCGGTCTCCTCGTACCAGTTCAGCAACGTGTCGGCGTCGATGCCGTTCGGTGCGCCGTTCCGCACTGTCCTCACCATCCCCGTACTACTGCCGCCAGGCGGTATTTGCCCGCCTGTAACCGGCCGAACTCGCTGGTAACCGTCACCGTCCTGCACAATGGTCGGTATGCCGGATTCCAACCCGATCAGTGCCTGGAAGTCCCTGCGCGAAGGCAACGAGCGCTTCGTCAGCGGTGCGCTGCTGCATCCTAGCCAGGGCGCCGCAGACCGGGCCAAACTCGTCAGCGGCCAGCACCCGCACGCGATCCTGTTCGGTTGCGGTGACTCCAGGGTCGCCGCCGAGTTGATCTTCGACCAGGGCCTCGGCGACATGTTCGTGGTGCGTACCGCGGGCCATGTGGTCGACAGTTCGGTGCTCGGCTCGATCGAGTACGGGGTGCAGGTGCTCAACGTGCCGCTCATCGTAGTGCTCGGGCACGACAGCTGCGGAGCCGTGAAGGCCACCATCGACGCGCTCGACGGCGGCGAGGTGCCAGGCGGATTCATCCGCAGCGTGGTTGAGCGGGTCACGCCGTCCATTCTGGTCGGGCGGCGCGAAGGCCTGTCCACCGTCGACGAGATGGAGGCCAGGCACGTGGTGGAGACCAGCCGCCTGCTCATGCAGCGGTCGATGATCATCTCGCAGCGGGTCGCGACCGGTGAGTGCGCCATCGCCTGCGTCACCTACAAGCTGGCCGAGGGCAAAGTGCAGTTGCAACGGGTTGTTGGCAACATCGGCGAGGTGGTCTGAGGCCGCGGCGCGCCCGCCATCGGCCCAGCGTGCCGGCGGAATGTACTCGTCGCCCGTGGGTGCGGGCGGCCGACACGCCGTGCCCCTGAGACGATGCGCCCGATGGTGCCCTTACCGTTGAGGCGTGCTGGAACCGAATGGACCGCTGCCACCGGAGATCTACTGGCGTCGACGCGTGTTCGCCATCGGGATCCTCGTGGTGGCCCTGGCGCTGGTGATCTGGGTCGTGCTCGCGGTCGCGCGCGGCGGCGACTCGCCCGGTGACACCGCGGCCGCCGGGACCAGTTCGGTCGTGACCAAGTCCGCCGACGCGGCGGCCAAGCCGTCGGGCGAGTCCGGCGCGCCGAAGTCCTCCGCGGCGGCCACCAGCGTCGCGGCAGGCCCGTGCCCGGACCAATCTCTGGCGATCAAGGTGACCGTCGAGCAGCCCACCTACAAGACCGGCGAGCAGCCGGTGTTCGGGATCGTCATCACCAACATCTCGGCGGTGGCCTGCACTCGCGATATGGGTTCCGGCCTGCAACAGGTGTCGGTGCACACGCTCGACGGCCAGCGGCGCCTGTGGTCGAGCACCGACTGCTACCCGGACGGCCAGCCCGACGTCCGCACGATGAGCCGCGGCGAGCAGGCCGCGTTCACGGTGACCTGGTCGGGCACCACATCCCAGCCCAACTGCGCGGGCGAACGCGTCCAAGTCCCACCGGGTGCGTACAGCGTGGTCGCGCAATTGGGCTCGGTACGCAGCACGGCCGAGCCGTTCAACATCGCTTGAGCTGGGTTTGATTCGCCGCGCCTTCGCGCGGCGTGTTCGCGGCCCTCTTATGGCTCGCGAGCCGGGCCGCGAACGGAACAGGCTCGGTCTCGCTTCGCTCGAAAGGCGTGGTCGGGGTGCGCTGGGGGCGTCGGTATCGAAGCTCGCTACCCGCTGCGCGGGTTGTGGGGCTGGTGGCGGTGCGTGCTCTCGCGACGTACGCGGTGGCCAGGCACGCGTGAGCCGGGCCGCGAACGGCGGATGCTCGTCTCGCTTCGCCCGAAAGTCGTGGATGCGGTGAGGTGGGCGCGTGAGCGGTGGACGCCGTTGGGCAGTCCACTCTCCGCCGGGCGGGTGTAGGTCGCACGAGGGCGGGTGGGTCGAATCAGCTTGCGGCTTCTTCGGGGGCGGCGCGTAGTTTGCGCAGGCCCGCTATGCGGATGGCGGAGCGGAGGTCGGTGACCTCGTGGATCTTCATGGTGCTTTTCACCGGGGCGAGGCCGGGGGGCACCAGAGCGGTGGTGAAGCCGAGGCGTTCGGCTTCGGCCAGTCTGCGGTTGAGGCCGGTTACCTTGCGGACCTCGCCGGCGAGTCCGACCTCACCGAGGATCACCCAGCCCGCGGGGATCGGGACGTCGGACTCGGCGCTGGCGATGGCGAGCGCGATGGCGAGGTCGGCGGACGGCTCGACCAGGCGCATGCCGCCGACCGTCGCGGCGTAGACGTCGCTCTTTCCGAGGAACACCCGGCCGCGGCTCTGCAGGACGGCCAGCACCATGGCGACCCGGTTGTAGTCCAGACCGCTCACCGCGCGGCGCGGCTGCGGAATCTCGGTCTTCACGGTCAGGCCCTGCACCTCGCCGACCAGCGGACGCTTGCCGTCCATCGCCACGGTCACCGCCGTGCCGGGCACGGAATCCGTTCGATGATGCAGGAACAGGCCGGACGGGTCGTCGACACAGGCGATGCCGTCCTCGTGCAACTCGAAGCAGCCCACCTCGTCGGCGCTGCCGAAGCGGTTCTTGATGCCGCGCACCATGCGCAGCGTGGAGTTCTTGTCGCCTTCGAACTGGAGGACCACGTCGACCAGGTGCTCGAGCGTGCGCGGGCCCGCGACGTTGCCGTCCTTGGTGACGTGCCCGACCAGCAGCACCGCGATCCCGCTCACCTTGGCCAGCGAAGTCAGTGCGGCGGTCACCTCGCGCACCTGGGTGACGCCGCCGATCACGCCGTCCACCTCCGGGGCGAGCATGGTCTGCACCGAATCGACCACCAGGAGGGTCGGCCGCACCTGCTCGACGTGTCCCAGCACGATCGACAGGTCCGATTCCGCCGCCAGATAAACCCGGTCGTGCACCGCGCCGGTGCGATCGGCCCGCAGCCGGACCTGCCCCGCCGACTCCTCGGCGGTGACGTACAGCGACTTCTCGTCGCGCTGAGCCGCCCAGCGATGCGCCACCTCGAGCAGCAGCGTCGACTTGCCCACCCCAGGCTCGCCGGACAGCAACACCACCGATCCCGGTACCACCCCGCCGCCGAGCACGCGGTCCAACTCGGTGACGCCCGTCGGCCGTGCCCTGGTGACTTTGGAATCGATCTGCGAAATCGGCGCGGCCGCGGTGCTCGGCAACATCGCCTTGCGCCCAGGAGACCCGACCGCACCCGCCGCGGCGACTACTTCGTCGACGGTGCCCCAAGCCCGGCATTCGGGGCACTTGCCCACCCATTTCGCGACTTCATGCGAACAGGCGGAGCAGCGGAAGGTCGGCTTGGTCTTTGCCACACGGGCACCATACGCACCAGGGCCGACAGTGTTCGACTTCCAGCGCCTGCGAACGGCGGATGCTCGGTCTCGCTTCGCTCGGAAGACGTGGCGTCGGTGTGCAGGGCGCGAGTCTTACGAGCGAACACGCAGTGCCGCAGGCGCTGCGAATCAAACACAGCCTCAGTGACCGCCGGTGTGCTCGGCTTCGGCCGGGCCCGACTTGTCGGACTCGTGGCGCTCGGTGTGCTGGCCCGCGTCGACCGGGACCTGGACCTGGACGGTGCCGTTCTGCTTGAAGTTGAACGAGACGTTGTAGGTCAGGCCGGGAACGATGTCCTTGGTCAGTCCGGTGATCTCGATCAGGATCGGGTTGGCCTCCGGGTCCTCGGCGGCGGCCGGGGACCCGTGCGACCCGGCGGTGGTGGTCGGCGTAGCGGAGCGCGGCGCGGAGGTGGGCGCGGCGGCACTCGTGGTCGGCGCGGCGCTGGTGGTGGTCGGCGCGGCCTCGCGCTTGACCGGCTGGCTCGCCGCGACGACGGTCTGCTGCGGGGGGATTTCGACGACCGACTTGCCGGAGGCGGGGGTGATCTTGACGGTGCCGAGGTCGGTCGTGATGCTGGTCAGCTCGTCGGGGACGGACTCGCTGTTGTTGATGATGGACAGCGCGATGAGCGCCTTGCCGCCCTTGGCGTTGTTGTACGCGGTGCTGCCCTCGGACGGGTACACGATGTGCACGTTGCGCAGCGCGATGCGGCCCACGTCGGCGTGGTTGCCGTTCACGGCGGCGACCTGTTCGGCGGTCTGCGCGATCTGGCCCGCGCCGCAGCCGGACAGCGCGATCGCCGCTCCGGCGGCGAGTGCGGCAACCGTCACCATGCGACGTCGCGCCCCCTTCGGGGCGGTCACAGCTTTCAGGGCAGTCACGGGTTGTCCCTCCATGTCGACCGGGCTCTGGCTCCGCGCGGGAGCGTAGTAACTAGGCAGCGTAGTAGTTCCCTCGAGAGCCCGGGCGCGGGGGCCGGGTCGAACTCGGGGTTCGGCCCGGGTGCATGCGACGGGGCCACGGGGCGCCCGCGCCGACACCCGGCGTGTCGATAACGGTTCGATCGAACTTCGGGAGGTTGCCACGAAGGTGCCGACGCGTGGGCGGCGAGCGGCGCCGACTCCAGCCGGGAGATAACCCGTTCTGGCACAACGTAATGCACACAGCCTGGCATCTGTCAAGCCCCACGGTTGCCTCGTTGTGGCCCTGACCTGCACAGTTGATCGCGCCGTTATCGAGTCGCATGTTAAACTGTGAACATCGAAAGGGGCACGGGACACATGATTTTTAAGGTCGGAGACACCGTCGTTTACCCCCACCACGGAGCGGCGCTGATCGAAGCAATCGAGACTCGCACCATCAAGGGTGAGCAAAAAGAGTATCTGGTCCTGAAGGTCGCCCAAGGCGATCTCACTGTTCGGGTTCCCGCGGAGAACGCCGAATACGTCGGCGTGCGTGACGTCGTGGGTCAGGAGGGTCTCGATCGGGTCTTCCAGGTGCTTCGTGCGCCGCATACGGAGGAGCCGACCAACTGGTCCCGCCGCTACAAGGCCAACCTCGAGAAGCTCGCTTCCGGCGATGTGAACAAGGTGGCCGAGGTCGTCCGCGATCTGTGGCGCCGGGAACAGGACCGCGGCCTGTCCGCGGGTGAGAAGCGCATGCTCGCCAAGGCTCGGCAGATTCTTGTCGGTGAGCTCGCGCTGGCCGAAGGCACCGATGACGGCAAGGCTGAGACCCTGCTCGATGAGGTCCTCGCAGCGGCTTCCTGACCGTGAACACACCTGACAACGGTGTCCGTTCCACCGACGGACCCGTCGTTGCTCTGGTGCCTGCCGCCGGTCGCGGCGTACGCCTGGGTGAATCCACACCCAAGGCGTTCGTCCCGGTCGGCGGCACACCCATGGTCCGGCTCGCCGTCGAAGGCTTGATCGCCTCCGGCGCGGTCGAGCGGATCATCGTGATGGTTCCCGCCGAACTCGTCGACAGCGCCGTTGCCCTGCTGCCGCCCACGAATTCGGTGCAGGTGGTCGTCGGCGGCGCCGAACGCATCGACTCGGTGCGGGCGGGTATCGCCGCGGCGCCCGACGCCGCCTATTTTCTGGTGCACGACGCCGCCCGAGCTCTCACGCCGCCCGAGCTCATCGCCCGGGTCGCGGCGGAACTACGCGCGGGCCGTCCCGCCGTGGTCCCCGGACTCCCGGTGGCCGACACCATCAAGTCGGTCGACGCGGTCGGCGCGGTCACCGGCACGCCCGACCGCGCCCGGTTGCGCGCGATCCAGACGCCGCAGGGTTTCGCGGCCGACTTGCTGCGCTCCGCCTACGCGCCCGAGGGCATCCAGGCGACCGATGACGCGGGCCTGGTCGAGCGGCTGGGCGTCGCGGTCCACACCATTCCCGGCGATCCGCTCGCCTTCAAGATCACCACTCCACTCGACCTCCGGCTCGCCGACGCGGTACTCGACGGCGCAGGCATCGGACGGGCGGTGACGCCGTGACCATGCGCGTCGGCATCGGCAGCGACGTCCATCCGATCGAAGCGGGCAGGCCCTGCTGGATGGCCGGTCTCCTGTTCGACGGCGACGACGGCTGCGCGGGCCACTCGGACGGCGACGTCGCCGCGCACGCCCTCTGCGACGCGCTGCTGTCCGCGGCGGGCCTCGGCGATGTCGGCGCGGTGTTCGGCACGGGACGCCCGGAATGGGCGGGTGTCTCCGGCGCGGCGATGCTGAAGGAAGTGCGCAGGCTGCTGGACGAGGCGGGCTTCGAGGTGGTCAACGCCGCGGTGCAGGTGATCGGCAATCGCCCCAAGATCGGGCCGAGGCGCGCCGAGGCGCAACAGGTACTCGGCGAGCTGCTCGACGCCCCGGTGTCGGTGTCCGGCACCACCACCGACGGGCTCGGCCTGACCGGTCGCGGCGAGGGCGTCGCCGCCGTGGCGACGGCCTTGCTGCAAGCCTGTCGTTGATCCAGCTCCGACGGACCCGAGCCGGTCCGCGAACGACCTTATACACCAGCTAGGATCGACTGCCGTGACGCTGCGCCTCTTTGACACCGACACGCGGACCGTGCGCGATTTCGCGCCCTTGGTCCCCGGCCGTGCTTCGGTGTACCTCTGTGGCGCCACCGTGCAGGGCGAGCCGCACATCGGCCATGTGCGCAGCGGAGTCGCGTTCGACGTGCTGCGACGCTGGCTGCTCGCGCACGACATCGACGTCTTCTTCATCCGCAACGTCACCGATATCGAGGACAAGATCCTGACCAAGGCCGCCGAGGCGGGCAGGCCGTGGTGGGAGTGGGCCGCCACCCACGAGCGCGCCTTCGATCGCGCCTACGAACGGCTCGGTGTGCTGCCGCCGTCCGCGGAGCCCCGGGCCACCGGCCACATCACGCAGATGGTCGAGATGATGCAGCGGCTGATCGATCGCGGTCACGCCTACGCTTCGGAGGGCAACGTCTACTTCGACGTGGTCAGCTACCCCGATTACGGCAAGCTGTCCGGCCACAAGCTCGACGACGTGCATCAAGGCGAGAGCGCGGGCGAAGGCAAACGCGATCCGCGTGACTTCACCTTGTGGAAGGCGGCCAAGCCGGGTGAGCCGACCTGGCCGTCCCCCTGGGGCCCCGGACGCCCCGGCTGGCACCTGGAGTGCTCCGCGATGGCCGAGTTCTATCTCGGTGCGGAATTCGACATCCATTGCGGCGGAATGGATCTGGTGTTCCCGCACCACGAGAACGAGATCGCCCAGTCGAAGGGCGCCGGTGACGGCTTCGCCAGGTACTGGCTGCACAACGGCTGGGTGACCATGGGCGGGGAGAAGATGTCCAAGTCGCTGGGCAACGTGCTCTCCGTGCCGAACGTGCTGAAGCAGGTGCGGGCCGTCGAACTGCGGTTCTACCTGGGCAGCGCGCACTACCGCTCGATGCTGGAGTACTCGGACAAGGCGTTGCACGACGCGGCGCAGTCCTATCAGCGCATCGAGGCGTTCGTGAACCGGGTGGTGGACCGGGCCGGTGAGATCCCGGTGGGCAAGTGGACCGACGCGTTCGCCGCCGCGCTCGACGACGATCTCGCGGTGCCGAAGGCGTTGGCGGAGATCCATCGCGCGGTGCACGAGGGGAACAAGGCGCTGGAGGTCGGCGCGATCGACTCCGCGCGCGACCTGGCGAGCCAGGTGCGCGCCATGCTCGCCATTCTCGGTGTCGACCCGCTCGATCCGCATTGGTACGCCCCGAGCGATTCCTCGGCCGCGCTCGGCGCTCTGGATGTGCTGGTGCGTGCGGAACTCGACCGCCGTCAGGAGGCGCGGGCCGCGAAGGACTGGGCGGCCGCCGACGCCGTGCGCGATCGTCTGCAGTCCGCGGGGATCGAGGTCACCGATACGGCCGGCGGTCCCGAATGGGCGCTCGGTGCGCCGCAATCCGGAAAGGCCAAGTGATGGCAGGCAATTCGCAGCGCCGCGGCGCGGTCCGCAAGAGCGGCAGCAAGAAGGGCGCCGTGGTCGGCTCCGGCGGCAAGCGCAGGCGCGGACTGGAGGGGCGTGGCGCCACCCCGCCCGCGGAGATGCGAACCAAGCATCCCGCCGCCAAGCGCGCGGCGGCGAAAACCAAAGCCGCGCAGGGCCGTCCGTCCGCTCGTGGCGCGGCGGCACGGCCCGCCGGACGCAAGACCGAGGACGGGCCGGAGTTGGTGCTCGGGCGCAACCCGGTGGTCGAGTGCTTGCGTGCCGGCGTGCCCGCGACGGCACTGTACGTCGCGGTCGGCACCGAGAACGACGACCGGCTGACCGAGAGCGTGCGGCTGGCCGCCGACACCGGTATCTCCATCCTGGAGGTGCCGCGCACCGACTTGGATCGACTGAGCGCCAACGGATTGCACCAGGGTGTGGCTCTCCAAGTGCCGCCGTATCGCTACGCCCACCCGGACGATCTGCTCGACCGGGTGCGCAACGCCGCGGAGCCCGCGTTGCTGGTGGCGCTGGACAACATCTCCGATCCGCGCAATCTGGGCGCGGTGGTGCGTTCCGTGGCGGCTTTCGGTGGCCACGGCGTCCTGATCCCGCAGCGGCGCAGCGCGAGTGTCACCGCGGTGGCCTGGCGCACCAGCGCGGGCGCCGCCGCTCGGCTTCCGGTCGCCCGCGCGACCAATCTCACTCGCACGCTGAAGGATTGGGCGGCTCAGGGCATTCAGGTCGTGGGCTTGGACGCCGGTGGCGATACCACGCTGGACGATTTCGACGGTCGCGAGCCGACTGTGATCGTGGTCGGCTCGGAGGGCAAAGGACTGTCCCGCCTGGTGCGGGAGTCCTGTGACTCGATCTTGTCGATTCCGATGGCGGGCCCGGTGGAATCGTTGAACGCGTCGGTCGCCGCCGGTGTGGTGCTCTCCGAAGTCGCCCGCCAACGTCGGGCCTGATCTCCGACCCGTACGGCCTAAAAACCCGGAGAGGCGGAAGAGCCCAGTAGAATTCGGCTGGTGGTGATACCCAATCAGCCCATTGGCGCGCCGGTCGAGCATCCGAATGCGACGGCGGTGTTGTTTCTCGGCGCGGCGAGCGTCCTCTGCTGCGGAGTGCTGGGGCCGGTGGCGTGGGCGCTGGGACGGCGGGCGCTCAACCAGATCGAGGAATCCGGCGGCGCGTACGGTGGTCGCGCTCAGGTGCTGGTCGGCTACGTTCTCGGCGTCATCGGCACCGTCCTGATGATCGTCTTCGCGCTGCTGTTCCTGCTCATCGTGCTCGGCGGTAATGCTTGAGCGGCGCTGACCGAGGCTCGCGTGGGGCGGAGGGGCGCTACCGCCGGCGGTGACATTCGCGGCATCGCACCCAGCGGGGCGAGCCGCCTAGTCCAGGCTGGGCCGTTCGCGCCCGTCGGCGTCCCAGGCGGGCCATTCCGTGCTGACGCTGCCCGACCAGCTGGGCTGCCTGCGATCCCGGAACGCGGCCATGGCCTCGCCGCCGTCGATGCTCTTGGTCGCGTGCTGGTTGAGATCGGTTTCCAGTTGACCGACCATGGCCGGGTTCATCCCGAGCCCTTCCCAGAGCAGCCGCTTGGACAGTGCCACCGGTAGCGGCGCCGAGCCGTTCGCGATGTCGTGCGCGACGGCCAGCGCGGTCGGTAGCACCTCGCCCGCGGGCAGCGAGCTGTTGGTCACGCCCATCGCCTTCGCCTCGTCGCCGTCGAAGGTGCGCCCGGTCAGCATGATGTCGGCGGCGTTGGCCATGCCGACCAGCCTGGGTAGCGTCCAGTGCGCGTAGCCGTCGGCCAGCACGCCGCGGCGGACCTGATTCAGCCCGTATACCGCGTCGCGTGCCATGTACCGCAGATCGCACTGCAAGGCCAGGGCCAAGCCGATGCCGACCGCGTGGCCGTTGACGGCCGCGATCACCGGTTTGCGCACCCGCCACGGCGGCGGATCGATGGTGGCGCTGACCTCGCCCACCCGATTGGATAGGTCCGCGCCCGCGCAGAACGCGGGCGGGGTGCCGGTGATGATCACGGCACGGATGGCGTCTTCCGAATCGCAGCGCTGCAACGCGGCGCCCAACTCGGCGGCCATCGTGGGGGTGAAGGCGTTCTGCTGGGCGGGCCGGTTGAGCGTGAGCACGGCGACGCCCCGGGAGACGTCGACGTGCAGTTCCGAACTCATGCCACAGGATGTTAGCCGACGCGCGCGGAGCTGACCCGGGGCCGAAAGTCCTCGGCTATCCGCGCAGCACCTTGCGCCCGATGGCGTACTTGTGCACCTCGGTGGGCCCGTCGTAGAGGCGGAAGGCGCGCATGTCCCGGAAGATCATCTCGACCACCGTCTCGTCGCTGATGCCGATGCCGCCGAGCACCTGCACGCAGCGGTCGGCGACCTTGAACAACTCCTCGGACACGAACGATTTGGCGATGGAACTCTCGTGCCGCGCCTTCTCGCCGTTGTCCATCAGCCAGCACGCGTGCCAGATGGTCAGCCTGCACTGGTGCAAGGCGATCTCGTTGTCGGCGAGCATGAACGACACGCCCTCGTGTTCGCCGATCGGCTTGCCGAACGCGGTGCGGGTGCGCGCGTGCTCGACGGCGATGCTCTGGGCGCGTTCGGCCGCGCCGAGCCACCGCATGCAATGGGTCAGGCGGGCCGGGGCGAGCCGGAGCTGGGCGTAGCGCAGCGCCTGGCCCGCCTCGCCGAGCAGCGCTTCCCTGGGCAGAGTCAGGTTGTCGAAGCGGACCACACCGTGCCCGGCGACGTAGTTGCGGTCCATCGTGTTCATCGTGCGTTCGATGACGATGCCGGGTTCCTCGCCGTCGGCCAGGAACAGCGTGGGGCCCTCGGGCAGATGCGGGTTGGCGGCGAGGCGGGCCATGATGATCCAGGTCTTCGCGCCGTTCGCTCCGGTGATCAGCCATTTGCGGCCGTTGATGGTGAAGTTCTCGCCGTCGAAGGTGGCGCCGGTGGCCAGCTGGGCCGGGTCGGAGCCGGCCCCGTCGGGCTCGGTCATGGCGAAGACCGAACGCTGGTGGCCCGCGATCACGGGGGCCAGGTAACGCTGGACCTGGTCGGGATCGGCCACCTTGGACAGCAGGAACATGTTGCCCTCGTCGGGCGCCGCGCAGTTCATCGCGACCGGGCCGAGCGTGGACCAGCCCGCCGCCTCGTAGATCACCGCCTGCTCGATGTGGGTCAGTCCGCGTCCGCCGAGCGACTCGGGCGCCTGCACGGTGAGCAGCTTCTCGGCGCGGGCGAGTTCGACGAGTTCCTGTCGCAGCTCGTCGGTCGGCCCGTGCGCGGTCAGGCGCGGGTCGCGCTCGTAGGGGACGATCTTATCGATGACGAAGCGGCGCACTCGGTCGCGTTCGGCGGCGAGGTCGGCGGGAATCGCGAAGTCGATCATCGTTGGTCACCATTCGTTCGGGGGCGCGATGGATCGAGCATACGAAAGCATCCGCCAATGACTGAAGGCGGCTGCCATCAAGATTGGCCCGGTTTCCGAGCTAGGCGCTGATCAGCACTGATAGCCGCTGGACTGGCGGTCGCGGCACCGCTGGTCGGCGTTGCGCTCGGCATGAGGTCACCGCCATCACCCGGACGTCGATCGCGAGAACTTTTCGACGTGCCGGTGCGGCGTCAGTAGACCGGCGCGACGCCTTCAGCGGGCGTGCGCGAGTCCGCGGTTGCGGGTGCCGAGCAGGCGGCAGGCGAGGTAGATCACGAACGAGATCGTGGTGACGAAGGTCGAGACGGGGACGCCCGGCGCGAGCGACAGCAGGATGCCGCCAACGGCGGCGATCTCCGCGAACACCACGGCGAGCACGGTCGCTCGAACCGGGTCCGCGGTGAGCTGGGCGGCCGCGGCGGCCGGGGTGATCAGCAGGGCGAGGACCAGCAGCGCGCCGACGATCTGCACGCCGAACGCCGCCGTGATGCCCAGCAGGACGGCGAACACGATGGACAGCGCCCGCACCGGGACACCGCGCGCCACGGCCACTTCCGGGTCGGAACTGGCGAACAGTAGCGGCCGGTAGACGAAGGCCAGCACCGCGATCACTCCTGCGGTGCAGACGGCGAGCAGGCCGAGCCCGTTGTTGCCGACGCTGACCACTTGGCCGGTCAGCAGGGAGAATTTCGATCCCGCGCGATCGGGGCCCAACCACAGGAACAGCACCGAGAGTCCGAGCCCGAACGAGAGCACCACGGCGATCACCGAATCGCGTTCCCGCGACCGCGCGCCGAGCAGGCCGAACAACACCGCCGCGACCACCGACCCCGCGATGGCGCCCAAACCGACCCCGACACCGGCCAGCAGCGCGGCGGCGGCACCGGTCAACGAAAGCTCGCTGGTGCCGTGCACCGCGAACGACATCTGCCTGCTGATGATCAGCGGACCGATCACGCCGGACAGCAGCCCCAGCAGAGCCGCCGCGAGCAGCGCCTGCTGGACGAAACCGTAGGACAGCAGGTTCGCCGTGGTGCCGAAGTCCAGCATTTTGCCGAGAACGCTGGAGAGCTTGTCGGTCACGAACGCACTCCGCTCTGCTCGGGATCCGCCGCCGGACGGTCGCCGTCGCCTCGGACACGCTCCGCCGATGAGAGGCCCGCCGTCGAACCGTTGCGGGGTATCGAGCGGCCGGACACCACCTCGCCCGTGGCGGCATGCGCTGAGGTCGGCGCTGCGGGGACCGGCTCTTCGACGGATCCCGTGGTCGAGGTGGCGTCATCGTCCGGCGCGGGGCTACCGGCGGAATCGCCGTGGGCGAACTCGTCGCCCGCCGGGCCGTGGCAGTGGCCGCCCGCGGTGCCGAGCGCGTCCATGGTGTCGCCGGTGCCGACGACCACCAGACGCCCGCGTACCCGTAGTACGTCCACCTGGGTGCGGTACAACTCCGACAGCACCGTCGAGGTCATCACCTCTTCCGGCGTCCCGATCCGGAACCGGCCGTCGACCAGGTACAGCACCCGGTCAACCAGGGGCAGGATCGGGTTGATCTCGTGCGTCACGAAGAGCACCGCGGTGTCGTGGGTGCGCCTGCGGCGATCGATGAGCTCGGCGACCAGTCGCTGATTCGCCAGGTCCAGGCTGAGCAACGGTTCGTCGCACAGCAGCACCTTCGGATCGCCGACCAGCGCCTGCGCCACCCGCAGTCGCTGCTGTTCGCCGCCGGACATGGATTCCAGTGGCGCGTGGGCGAATCGCTCGGCGCCCACGTCGGCGATGGCCGCGGCCACCTTCCGCTTGCGTTCGGCGCGGGAGCGCAGCCCGAGCCCCCAGCGATGCCCGTCGACGCCGAGGCCGACGAGATCGATACCGCGCAACTGCACCCCGGCGTCGATAGTCTTCTGTTGCGGTATGTAGCCGATGTCGTGATTGCCGGTGCGCGCGGGAGAGCCCGCGATCCGAGCCGCGCCCGAACTCAGGCCGACCTGGCCCAGCAGCACCTTCAGCAGCGAGGTCTTGCCCGAACCGTTCGGCCCGAGGACCGCGACGAATTCACCCGGCGCGACAGTGAGATCCAGTCCCGCCCAAAGGGTTCGGTCCCCGAACGACAAGCGGGCGGCCTCCAGTCGCACCGCGGCCGATTCGCCGATGGTCGATCGCCGTTCCACCTCGTCGGCGTGTTCGGTCAGCGCGGCTCCCTTGTTCATCTGCTCAGCCCAGCGCGGCGGCGAGCGCCTGCGCGTTCTTCGTCTGCCACTGAATGTAATCCACGCCGTCGGGCAGGGTCTCGGTCACCTCGACGACGGCGACGCCCGTGCGCTGCGCGGTCGCGCGCAGGTCTTTGGTGATCTTGTCCTCGGTCTGCACGTTGTAGATCAGGGCGTGGACCCGCTTGCCGGTGAGCAGGTCCTGCGTCGCCGCGACGGCCGCGGGGGCCGGGTCGGTCTCCTGCTCGATGGCTTCCTGGAACTCGTGCGGAGTCCGGTCGTCGGCTCCGGCGGCGACCACGAGATAGTGCGCGAGGGGCTCGGTCTGCAGCACCGGCGTCTTCGGATGCTCGGCGGCGAGCGTGCCGGTAATGGCGGTAACCGCGGCGAGCCGGTTCTTGAACGTCGTCGCGCGCTCGGCGTAGGCCGCGGCGTTGCCGGGGTCGAGTTCGGCGAGTTGGGCGGCGATCCGGTCGGCGACCACGTCGACGGTGCGCACGTCGTACCAGACGTGCTCGTTGTCGTCGCTCTGATCGGCCCGCAGGGCGAACGCGTCCACGGTGCGCTTGTTCGTGCCCGCCACCGCCTTCTCGGCGAACCGGTCGTAGCCGCCGCCGTTGTAGACCACGAGGTCGGCATCGCTGAGCGCCGCCGATTCGACCGCGGAGGTCTCGTGCGAGTGCGGGTCGGCCGACGGATCGGTGATCAGCGACCGGACGGCGGCGTCGGGGCCCGCGACGGCGGCGGCGATATCGCCCCAGACGTCGGTGGAGGCGACGACGGTCGGGCGCCCGTCGTCGTTCGAGCCGCCGCAGGCGGTCAGCGTCAGGGCGGAGACGACTCCCACGGCGACACCTGCGCAACTGATGGCGAATCGGGTTCTCACGTGGGGTACTCCTGGGCCATGCTCTAGATCATAATGGAAATCGTTCCCGTTAACTCTAGCAGGGCCCGTCAAGCGTTCGGATGCGCCGCCCATCTGGGAGCCGAATGCGAAGGGCCCGTGAACGATTCCTCGTTCGCGGGCCCTCGGCTCCTGCGTGGTCAGACCAGCGCGGCCTCCACCGGCTGCCCCAGCAGCTGCGCGCAGCGCAACAGGCCCAGATGGCTGTACGCCTGCGGATGGTTGCCGAGCGACCGTTCGGCCACCGGGTCGTATTCCTCGCTGAGCAGCCCGGTCGGGCCCGCCACGTCGACCAGCTGGGCGAACAGCGCCTCGGCGTCGGAGCGCTTGCCGATCAGCAGGTACGCCTCGACCAGCCAGGCCGCGCACAGGTGGAATCCGCCCTCGCCGCCGGGCAGGCCGTCGTCGTGGTGGTAGCGGTATACCGTCGAGCCGCTGCGCAGCTCGGCCTCGGTCGCCACGACCGTCGCCGCGAAGCGCGGGTCGGACGGGTCGATCAGGCCGCTCAGCCCGATGTGCAGCGTCGCCGCGTCCAGGTCGGTGCCGTCGTACGCCGCGGTGTAGGACTGCACCTCGTCGTTCCAGCCCTTGGCCT
This sequence comes from Nocardia sp. NPDC004718, assembly GCF_053601535.1. NCBI lineage: Bacteria > Bacillati > Actinomycetota > Actinomycetes > Mycobacteriales > Nocardiaceae > Nocardia > Nocardia sp. NPDC004718. The sequence goes on along the minus strand of NZ_JBSGCA010000008.1, from coordinate 60,720 downwards.
TCACCTCGTCGGCGATGGTGTCGCGCAGCACCGGCCAGGCCGGGTCGGCCTCGCGATCGAACTTCTGCGCCAGGGTGAGCGCCCGGTCGACGGTCAGCCAGCCCATCACCTTCGAGTACACGTGGTGGCGGGGGTTGCCGCGGATCTCCCAGATGCCGTGGTCGGGCTCTTGCCAGCGCCGCTGCACCGCCGAGACCATGGCGCACACCAGCTCCCAGTCGGCGTCCGGAAGCACGTTCGCCGGATCGGTGACGCCGCGCAGCTCCCTGGCGTGCGCCAGGGTGGCGATGAGGTCCACGATCGGACCGAAGACGTCCAGCTGCACCTGCATGTTGGCCGCGTTGCCGACGCGCACCGGGCGGGAGCCGGCGTAGCCGGGTAGCTGGTCGATCGAGGCCTCCGGCGGCAGCGTCTCGCCGTACAGCGTGTACAGCGGGTGCAGCCGCTCGGGGCCGGGCAAGGTCTCCAGCACGCGGTGCACCCAGCCCAGGTAGTCCTCCGCCTCGGCGAGCGAGCCGAGCGAGACCAGCGACTGCGCGGTCAGCGCGGCGTCGCGCAGCCAGCAGTAGCGGTAGTCCCAGTTGCGCACGCCGCCGATGTCCTCGGGCAGCGAGGTGGTGGCGGCCGCGAGGATCGAGCCGGACGGCGCGTGCACCAGGCCGCGCAGGGTCAGCGCGGAGCGCTTCATCAGGTCGGGCTTGAGCGGCGGCAGGGTGAGCGTCCCGGCCCAATCCGACCAGTACCGCTGCGCCTCCCGTCGCCGCTCCGCCTCACTGGCCGGGGCGGGATCGAGATCGGCGGTGCCGCAGCGCAGTTCGAGCACGACCGGCCCCTTGGACGGATCCACGACGGCCCGTGCCGACTCGTGGGTACCGTCCGAGACGATCTCCCACCGCACGCCGGGTGAACGCAGCACGATCGGGTCGTTGGTGCCGTACACCCGCAGCCCGCCCTCCTGCGCCTCGAGGTTCACCGGCACCTGGCCGAACTCCGGACGGGGAGCGAAGGTGACCACGGCCTTCGCGTCGCCGGTGATCACCCGGGTGAGGTCGGTGCGGGTCGGGGCTACGTCGTGCGGCAGGTAGTCCGTGACTTGCAGTTTGGCCCAACGGGTTTCGACGGTCATCGTGCCGTCGACGTAACGCTGCGACAGCGGCAGGCCCGGCCGCTCCGGCTCGATGGTGAAGTGGCCGCCCTGCGGGCCGCCGAGCAGGTGGGCGAACACCGCGGCCGAATCGGGCTCCGGGTGGCAGAACCAGGTCACCGTGGCGTCCGGGGTGAGCAGCGCGACCGAGCGCGGGCTGGCCAGCATGGTCAGCCGCTCGATGCGCGGCGCGCTCGCGCCAGCCAGCCAGGTCCGGCGCTCCTCCAGCAGGTAGGCCAGCGCGCACGCCACGGCCTCGGTGCTGTCCACCCGGAACTTGGCCAGGCTCTCGCCGTCGCCGACCTTGATGCCGACGTCCGGGCCGGACAGCACGCGGAACGCCTTCTCGTCGGTGACGTCGTCACCGAAGAACACCGCGGCCGAGGCCCCCGCCTGATGCCGAACGGTGTCCAGTGCGGTGCCCTTGTCGGTCTGCACCACGGCCAGCTCGATGACCGCCTTGCCCTCGGTGACCTGCACGCCGAACCAGCACGCCGGACCGAGCCGGACCTGCGACAGCGCGCGATGACCGATCTCCGGGCTGGCGTTGCGCACATGCAGCGCGACACTGGCCGGTTTGATCTCGACGGTGACGCCGGGGTTGTCCGCGGCGACCTGATTCAGGGCCGTCTGCACCTCTTGGAGCAGATGCTTGGCGTCGTTATCGATCGCGTGCACGAAGCCAACGTCGAATTCCGAGCCGTGGCTGCCGATCAGTTGCACCTCGACCGGAAGGCGGGACAGCGCCGCGAGATCTCGCAGCGCGCGGCCGGAGATCACGGCGGCAGTGGTCCCGGTCAGGCCGGCGAGGGCTCGTAACGCGCTCACCGATTCCCGATGGGGAAAGGCTTTGGTCGGGTCGGACACGATGGGCGCGAGTGTCCCGTCGTAGTCCGATGCGACCAGCAGCCGTGGCACGCGCGCGACCGTCGACAGTGCACGGCGAAGTTCCAGTGGCAGATCCTGTGCGCTCACGCATCCAACCTAGTGATCGGAGGAGTTTTTTCAGGGGGCGGGCAAAACAATACTGTGTTGAATTTGCCGCACAGAAACGCGCCGGTTCGCGTGCGCACGATAACGCACACCTGAACCGGTGTCCGGTAGATCTGCCCAGCTAACGGCAACGGAATCCGAGCGGGTGAGCTTCGTCGCAGCACAACGAGCTATTCGTGCTTCGTGGGGTGACCGGGCGCTGATTCGCTCGCTGTGTGCTGAGAGATCCCGCTAGAGCTTACTGGTTGCGTTCGCCCAGCAGGAGGTCGACAGTCAGTTCCAATCGTTCGGTGACGTCGGTGGCCGAGGCGCGCCGGGTCAGCCAGGCGACCAGATTCGACAGCCACACGTCGCTGATCACCCGCGCGATGGCCAGCTGGCGTTCGGTGGGCTCGCCGTCGTTCATCGCGCGGGCGAAGACCCGGTCCATCACCTTGCCGACCCGGTCCACCTCGGCGGCGGCCGAGGCGTCGGCGAACATGAACGCCCTGGTCATGGCCTCGGTGAGCAGCGGGTCGCGCTGCATCATCCGGGTGATCTGGGTGAGCAGCAGGTGCATGCGCTCCTGTGGGGACTGCCCGGCAAGCGGCTTGCGTTTGCCCTCGATCTGCTCGAACTCGCGCGACAGCGCCGAGACCAGCAGGTGCACCTTCGACGGGAAGTAGCGATACAGCGTGCCGACCGCGACATCGGCGCGCTCGGCCACCGCGCGCATCTGCACCGCGTCGTAGCCGCCCTTGGACGCGAGCGCCAAGGTCGCGTCCAGGATCCGCTTGCGCCGCTCGCGCTGCGCCGCCGAGCTCAGCTCGTCCTCGCTGAGCGTGGTGACCGTGGCGGCGGGCCGTCCCGCGCTCGGGTCGGCTGGCTGCGATCGGGACGGACTGGCCATTGATGAAAGTCCTTTCCGGAAACGTCGTTTCGTCGGCTGCGTGCGCGGTGTGGCCGCGGCGGCGATGGTCTCTTGACTTCCGCCCGGCTAGGATATTAGAACATGTTCTAGGTGTGGGAGTCACGCCGGAAAGGCGGTATGGAGTGTGACCATCGCCACCACTGACGAGCATAAAGCCGTTCAGGAGTCGATGCGCGGATGGGCCGCTTCGGTCCGTCCGATTGCAACAATGCGGGCCGGCGCGGCCGACTTCTGGCGCGCCTACTGGCCCGCGCTGACCGAGATCGGGATCTTCCGGGTCGCGGTGGCCGAGGACGCGGGAGGTGCGGGCGGGTCGGTCTCCGATCTGGCCGTGCTGGTGGAACAGGCGGCGCACGATCTCGTCGGCGGCCCGGTACTCGCGACGGCTCTGGCCAATCTGATCACCGCCGGACAGCTCGACGAGGACCTGCCGTGCGGTGTGGCGCTCGACTTCGTCGTCGGTTCGACGGTGAGCGTACCCGTCGCAAGCGACGGCGTGTTGCTCACGGGTACCTGGGATTCCGTCGTCGGCGCCGCCCCCGGCACCGCCGTGCTGCTGCCGATCGACCAACCGCAAGGGCAGCGGTGGTGCCTGGTCGCGCCCGACGCCGACGGCCTGCGGGTGGAAGCGCTCGCGCCGCTGGATCCGAGCACGCCGCTGGCGCGGGTGCACTGCGCCGACCTGCGCGTGCCCGCCGAACGCGTATTCGTCGCGCCGCACGCGGCAGGGGACCTGCTCGTCGCGCTGGTCACCGCCGAACTGTCCGGCCTCGCGGGCTGGTGCCTGGAGACCGCGGTCGAGTACGCGAAGGTGCGCGAGCAGTTCGGCCGCAAGATCGGTTCGTTCCAAGCGGTCAAGCACATCTGCGCCTGGATGCTGTGCCGCACCGAACTCATCCGCGCCGCGGCGGCGGACGTCGCGGCGGCCGTGGACGACGGCGGAGCCGAACTGCCGATCGCGGCCGCCATCGCGGCCGCCATCGCCCTGGACGCCGCGGTGGAGACCGCCAAGGACTGTATTCAGGTGCTCGGTGGCATCGGCTTCACCTGGGAGCACGACGCGCACCTGTATCTGCGGCGGGCCACGGCCCTGCGCCAACTGCTCGGCGGTTCGGCGCGCTGGCGGGCGCGGGTCACCGAACTGACCCGCCGGGGCCTGCGGCGCACCACCGGGGCCGATCGGGTCTTCGCCGAGGAAGGCGTGGCCGCTGTGGACGGCGACAGCGCGCACGAACTCGCCGCCGAGGTCGCGCGGATCGCGGCGCTGCCCGCCGACCGGCAGCGTGCCGCGCTGGTGGACGCGGGCCTGGTCATGCCGCACTGGCCGCGGCCATACGGACGCGCCGCGGACCCGATGACCGGCCTGGTGATCTCCGAGGAGCTGCGCCGTGCCGGACTCACCGCGCCGGACCTGGCCATCGGCGGCTGGGCGATCCCCACGCTGTTGCAGCACGGGACGCCGGAACAGATCGAGCGCTTCGCCTGGCCGACCTTGCGCGGCGAAGTGGTCTGGTGCCAGCTGTTCAGCGAACCAGAGGCCGGTTCCGACCTGGCGGCGTTGCGCACCACCGCGAAAAAGGCCGACGGCGGCTGGGTGCTGCGCGGGCAAAAGGTGTGGACATCGCTGGGTGACAAGGCGAACTGGGCGATCTGCCTGGCGCGCACCGATCCCGACGCGCCCAAGCACCGCGGCATCACGTACTTCTTGGTCGATATGCACAGCGCCGGGCTCGAGGTGCGCCCGCTGGTGCAGATCACCGGAGAGGCGCGTTTCAGCGAGGTCTTCCTCGACGATGTGTTCGTGCCGGACGATTGCGTGGTCGGCGCGCTGAACAACGGATGGAAGATCGCCCGCTCCACGCTGTCGACGGAGCGAGTCGCCATGGGCGGCAACGGCATCGGTCCTGTACTCGAAGAGCTGATCGCGAAATCGCCCGCCACCGGCCCCGGTGCGGAGCTGGTGAACGACCGGCTCGGTGGATTCGTGGCCGAGGCGATCGCGGGCCTGCTGCTCGAGCAACGCGCCGCGGTGAAGATGCTCGCGGGCGGGGACCCCGGCGCGCAGAGCAGCGTGCGCAAGCTGGTCGGCGTGCGCCATCGCCAAGCGGTCGCGGAATTCGCCGCGGAGGCGGCGGGCCCGCTCGGCGCGCAGGACTCCGAGGTGACCAAGGAGTTCCTGCTCACGCGTTGCCTGTCGATCGCGGGCGGCACCGAGCAGATCCTGCTCACCGTGGCCGCGGAGCGGATTCTGGGGCTGCCTCGTGACGCGGACAGCTAGCCCTACAGCCGATCGGGAGACGAGCGTGGACTTCACCAGGGACGAGGGCCAGGACGCGGTGGCCGAGGTCGTCGTGAGCTTGCTGGAGCGCGAACCGGCGCGTGACATGCGATTGTGGCCGAAGCTGGCCGACTCCGGCCTGCTCGTCGTCGCGTTGCCGGAACGGTTCGGCGGCGATGGGATGGGGCTGCTCGAGGTGTCGGCGCTGCTCACCGAACTGGCTACCGACGCGGTGGCGGTGCCCGCGCTGTCGACGCTGGGGTTGGGCGTGCTGCCGCTGGTGGCCTGCGCGCCGGAGCGCGTGCAGTCGCTCGTGCTGCCAGGGGTCGCCGAGGGCGCGGTGCTCACGGCGGCGTTGAGCGAACCGGGGGCGCCGTTCATCCTCGAGCCGGAGACCACCGCCGTCGTCAGCGGCGACACGGTGCGCATCACCGGGCACAAGGTGGCGGTGCCGTACGCGGAGGAGGCGAGCTGGCTGCTGGTGCCGACCAACGCCGGTATCGCCGTGGTGGACGCGCAGGCCGTCGGCCTGACCCGCACGCCGACGCCGGTCTCCGGCGGCATTCCCGAGTACACGGTCCGGCTGGACCAGGTGGAGATTCCGGCCGACCAGCTGTGGCCGGTCGGTCTCGCCGATCTGCACCGGCTGGCGCTCGCCTCGATCGGATCGGTGGCCGACGGATTGCTCAAAGGTGCGATCACGCTCACCGCCGAGCATCTGCGCACCCGGCATCAGTTCGGCAGGCCGCTGGCCGAGTTCCAGGCGGTGGCCCAGCAGATCGCGGACCTGTACGTCGTCTCGCGGACCCTGCACGTGGCCGCGGTATCGGCGAACTGGGCGCTGGCGCAGCCCGACGCGAGCCGGGAGCATCGCGAGCGCACCGACGACGACCTGGAGATCCTCGCCTACACCGTCGCCGCGGAACTGCCCGCGGCCATGCAGAAGTGCCATCACCTGCACGGCGGCCTCGGCGTGGACGTGACCCACCCGATGCATCGCTACTACTCACAAGCCAAGGACATCGCTCGCTGGCTCGGCGGCGCGTCGTTCCGGCTCGACCGATTGGGGGCGAGATGTTCATCGACCTGACCACCGAGCAACGCGCGCTGCGCGACGAATTACGTGCCTACTTCGCCGATCTCGTGACTCCCGAGGAGGAGGCCGAGATGGCGGTGAACCGGCACGGTGACGCCTATCGCGCCGTGGTGCGCCGGATGGGCCGCGACGGCTGGCTCGGCGTCGGCTGGCCCAAGGAATACGGCGGCCAGGGCTTCGGGCCGGTCGAGCAGCAGATTTTCTTCAACGAGGCGGTCCGGGCCGACGTCCCGCTCCCGCTGGTGACGCTGCTGACCGTCGGACCGACTTTGCAGCAGTTCGGCACCGAGGAGCAGAAGCGGCGGTTCCTGCCCGGAATCCTCTCCGGCGACGTCCATTTCGCGATCGGCTACTCCGAGCCGGACGCGGGCACCGACCTCGCCTCGCTGCGCACCTCGGCGGTGCGTGACGAGTCCGGGGACTGGATCGTCAACGGGCAGAAGATCTTCACCACGGGCGCGCACGAGGCCGACTTCATCTGGCTGGCCTGCCGCACCGGCTCGACCGAGTCGCGCCACCGCGGCATCACGATCCTGATCGTGGACACCACCGACCCCGGCTACTCGTGGACGCCGATCATCACCTGCGACGGCGCTCACCACACCAACGCGACCTATTTCGACAATGTGCGCGTCCCGGCGAACATGCTGGTCGGTGCGGAGAACCGGGGCTGGAAGCTGATCACGACGCAGCTCAACCACGAGCGGGTGAGCCTGGGGCCGTCCGGCAAGATCGAGCAACTCTACGACCGGGTGCGCGACTGGGCGCAACCGCGCGGCGTGCTCGCCGAACTCGACGTGCGCAGGGCGCTGGGCCGCATCCACGCCATGGTCCGGTTGAACGAACTGCTGAACTGGCAGGTCGCCGCGGCGTCTGATGGGCGGCGGTCGCAGGGCCCTGCGTGGTCACGCTCCGCTACCGCCTCCGGGCCCGGCGCTCCCGCCGCCGGCGGCGACGGCGACCAGGCGCAAGTGATCGCCGACGCGTCCGCGACCAAGGTCTACTCCACCGAATCGCTCCAGGAGGCGGGCAGGCTCGCCGAGGAGATCGTCGGCCGCTACGGCGACCCGGCCGACCCGGCCACCGGCGAGCTGCTGACCTGGCTGGACCGCAGGACCAAGCAGAACCTCGTGGTCACCTTCGGCGGTGGCGTCAACGAGGTGATGCGCGAACTGGTCGCCTCGTCCGGTCTGCGGTTGCCGCGAGTACCCCGATAACGAGACAAGGAGCAGCGCGTGCCGGAAACCACTACTCCGGAAGCGATCGTCGCCGCAGCCGAAGCCATCAAGGCGGCGGGTGCGAGCGCGCCCCGTTTCGGGCGCGATCCGGTGAACCAGCCGATGATCAACAACTGGGTCGAGGCGCTCGGCGACGCCAATCCGATCTATGTCGACGAGGAGGCGGCGCGCGCGGCGGGACATCCCGGCATCGTCGCGCCGCCCGCCATGGCCCAGGTGTGGACCATGTTCGGGCTCAACGGTTCTCGTCCCGCCGACGACCCGATGGGGTCGGCCACGGAACTGCTCGACGCCGCGGGCTACACCTCCGTGGTCGCCACGGATTGTCAGCAGACCTACCACCGCTACCTCGCTGTCGGCGAACAGGTCTCGGTCACCAGCACGCTGTCGGACATCCGCGGCCCGAAGCGCACCGCGCTGGGTGAGGGATGGTTCGTCACCTTCCAGACCACCTGGCGGGTCGGCGATGAGGTGGTCGCCGAGATGCTGTTCCGGCTGCTGAAATTCGCTCCCGGCACCGCCGCGCCGAAAGCCGCGGAGGGCGCGCGGGTCAAGCCGCTGGTCTCCTGGGACACCGAATTCTTCTGGGAAGGAACGAAAGCGGGCGAGCTGCGCATCCAGCGGCTGCCGGACGGCTCGCTGCGGCATCCGCCCATTCCGGCCATCTGGCAGGACAAGGCGAAACCGACCGATTACGTGGTCGCCTCCGGGCGCGGCACCGTGTTCAGTTACGTCGTGCACCACGCGCCGAAGGTGCCGGGGCGGCAGTTGCCGTTCGTGGTGGCGCTGGTCGAATTGGAGGAAGGCGTGCGCATGCTCGGTGAACTGCGCGGCATCGACCCGGCCGAGGTGCGGATCGGTCTGCCGGTCGAGGTGGGGTTCGACAGGCTCGACGACGACGCGACACTGCCGGTCTGGCAGGTGGTCTCGTGAGCGCCGCCGTGCGCGTGGGCACGGTCCTGCCCGAGCTGGTGATCGACGCCGACCCCACGTTCGTGATCAGCACCGCCCTGGCCACCAGGGACTTCCAGGACGTGCACCACGACAGGGACAAGGCCGTCGCCCGCGGCTCGAAGGACATCTTCGTCAACATCCTCACCGACACCGGCTTGGTGCAGCGTTTCGTCACCGACTGGGCGGGCCCGCGCGCCGTCGTCAAGTCGATCGCGCTGCGCCTCGGCGTACCGCTGTACGCCGGGGACACGCTGACGCTGACCGGCACGGTGACCGCGCTGGAGGGCGACGACATACACATCGACGTGGTCGGCAAGGACAGCCTCGGCGACCACATCACGGCTACGGCCGTCATCGCGTTGCGGAGGGCCGATGTCTGAGCAGAAGATTTCCGGCCGCGCGGCCATCGTCGGCATCGGCGCCACGGATTTCTCCAAGGACTCCGGACGCAGCGAACTGCGCCTTGCCGCCGAGGCGGTCACCGCCGCACTGGCCGACGCGGGCCTGACGCCCGCCGACGTGGACGGCCTGACGACGTTCACCATGGACACCAACACCCAGGCCGCCGTGGCCAGGGCGGTCGGCATTCCGCAGCTGAAGTTCTTCAGCCACATCGGATACGGCGGCGGCGCGGCCTGCGCCACCATTCAGCAGGCCGCCATGGCGGTGGCCACCGGCGTCGCGGACGTCGTGGTGGCCTACCGGGCGTTCAACGAACGGTCGGTGTCGCGGTTCGGGCAGTTCTCCACGGCGCTGGCCAGCGCGCCCACCTCGTCGGGCATCGACGCGGGCTGGTCCTATCCGCAAGGGCTGGGCACCCCGGCCGCGCAGGTCGCGATGGTCGCCCGGCGCTACATGCACGTCTACGGGGCCACCAGCGAGGACTTCGGCCGCGTGGCCGTCGCCGACCGCAAGCATGCCGCGGTGAACCCCGCGGCCTTCTTCTACGGCAAGCCGATCACGCTGGCGGATCATCAGAATTCCCGCTGGATCGCCGAGCCGCTGCACCTGCTGGACTGCTGCCAGGAGTCCGACGGCGGCGTCGCGATCGTGGTCACCAGCGTCGAGCGGGCTCGCGACCTGCCGCAGCGGCCCGCCGTCATCGCCGCGGCCGCCCAGGGTTCCGGCGCCGATCAGTACGTGATGACCAGCTACTACCGCGACGCCATGACCGGCCTGCCGGAGATGGGCCTGGTCGGAGCGCAGCTGTGGGCGCAGAGCGGGTTGCGTCCGGAGGACATGCAGGCCGCCATCCTGTACGACCACTTCACCCCGTTCGTCCTCATGCAACTGGAGGAGCTCGGGTTCTGCGGCCGGGGCGAGGCGAAGGAGTTCATCGCCGACGGCGCCATCGAGGTCGGCGGACGCCTGCCCCTCAACACGCACGGCGGCCAGCTCGGCGAGGCGTACATCCACGGCATGAACGGCATCGCCGAGGCGGTGCGCCAGATTCGCGGCGTCTCGGTCAACCCGGTCTCCGACCTGACCAACATCCTGGTCACCGCGGGCACCGGCGTGCCGACCTCCGGCCTCGTACTCAGCGCGGATTGATCAGGTCGGCCGCGCCTGCTCGCGTCAGCACTCCGGCACCCGTCATGGTGGGTCCGGAGTGCTGACGGGTGTGCGAACAGTCGCCGGTGCGGGGGTGGCGCGTAGCTTGGGGCAAGTGGTGGCCAGGCATTTGGTGGATGTGCATGTGTTGCTGCTGCGCGGCGCGGAATTGTTGCTGAGCAGGCGGCGCAGCGCGGACGAATTCGACGGGTTGTGGCACCTGCCCGCCGGAAAGCTCGAGGTGGGGGAGTCGGTGCTCGCCGCGGTGGTCCGCGAAGCGCACGAGGAGGTCGGCGTGGTGATCGACCCGGCGGATCTGCGGCACGTCCATTCCGCGCATGTCGTCGATTCCGAACGGGAAGCCCGGGTCGGGTTGTTCTTCCAGACGCGCCGCTGGTCGGGCGAGCCGGTCAACCGCGAGCCGGACAAGTCCTACGAGCTGCGGTGGTTCCCGCTCGCGAACCTTCCGGAAACCCTCATTCCGTATCCTGCCGCCGGTATCCACGGTTACCTCACCGGCGTGACCTACAGCCAGCGGGGCTGGCCGAGCTGATCACACACGCAAGTGCGCGGCGAGAACGCGGGCGAGCTGCCGGACGCTCTCCGGTGTGTCCGGGCGCAGGGCGGTGCGATTGCCCGCGAAGCGGTCGAAGACTACTCCCTCGATGACGGCGACGAAATCCTCGGCCCTGGTATCCGGATCGGGCGCGCCCATGGCGCGGAACAGGTCGCGGGCGCGGTCGATGGAGAACAGGCTGTGCACCAGCCGGGGATGCAGGTCGGGATCGTCCAGCAGATCGATCAGCAGAGCGTGCCGTGCGATCAGGTGAGCGCGCCGTTGCGCGAGTAGCCGGTCCAGCCAGGCCGCGATGGCTTCCGCGACCGGTTGCCGGTCGGCGGTGGGCGTCAACGCGGCAGCGGCGAAGTCGTCGCGGGAGCGGGTGGTGATCCGCTCCACGATGGCCTCGATGAGGGCGCGCTTGGTGCGGAAGTAGTAGGAAGCCGAACCGGCGGGCAGGCCCAGCGCCGTGTCCAGCGCGCGGTGGGTGAGCGCGCGCAGGCCGCGTGCCGCGATCACTTCGATGGCCGTGTCGACGAGGAGCGCACGCCGGTCGCCTGTGGACATGATCACCCTTCCTGGCCGCCGCGCGACCTCGTCCTCTACAAATGTAGAGGACTTTGGAGGTGCCGTGGAACTACGGTGGGATGCCGAGCAGGCGCGGGCGGCGGCGCGGTTGCGCGAGTTGGTCGATCGGCGCGGCAGGCCGAGCCGACGGCGCCGTGGCGTCTACCTCCACGGCAGGCCCGGGCGCGGCAAGACCATGCTCATGGACCGGTTCTTTGCCGAGGTGGCATCGGAACGCAAGCGGCGCTACCACTTTCACCAGTTCTTCGCGAGCCTGCACGCCGCGGCACACGTGTCCGGCTCGATCGATGCCGCGGTGGACGCGCTGCTCGGCGACGCCCTGCTGGTCTGCTTCGACGAATTCCACGTGCACGACATCGGCGACGCGATGCTGATCGCCCGGCTGCTCGACGCGCTGTTCGCCCGCCGTATCGCGCTGGTGGTGACGTCGAACTATCCGCCCGCCGAGCTGCTGCCGAATCCGTTGTTCCACGACCGGTTCGTGCCGACGATCGAGCGAATTCTCGCCAACATGGACGTGGTCGCCGTCGACGGCGCGATCGACTATCGCACCATCGAATCCCGAAGCGCCGGTTGCGGATTCACGGCGGGGCGATACGTCGTGGCGCCCCGGCGGCGCATGAGCGTGGATGCGCCGCCGGCTTCGTCCTCCCGCAATAATGATGCGGCACAACAGGAAATCGAATCGATCGTCGAGATATCCCTCGGTGCTCGAAGTTTGCGGGCGATTGCGACGGACGGAGGCGCACTCGTCATCGACTTCGCCGCATTGTGTGGGACCCCAACTTCGGCGACGGATTATGTTGCGCTGGCCCAACGTTTTCCGCGCTGGGAAATCCGGGATGTACCACCGTTGCGTGCAGTTCCGCCCGACTGGGCGATGCGTTTCGTGAACGTCGTCGACGTGCTTTATGACGCCGATCGCGCACTCACCGTCGTCGCGTCTTCCGCGCTCGGCGAGCTGGTGCGGGAGGTGCGGGAAGTGCCGGATATCTCACGTTTGACGAGTCGGCTTTGTGCATTGTCCCAATCCTCGGCCGAAATCGCCCGGTAGTCACCGTCGCGATGGCCGACCCGCCGCCTCCCCGCACAGTTGCGGTTTAGGAGGAGGGACGCCGAAGTATTCCATTCCATCCCGAGCGGACCGCCCGGCATGTAACTATGTGGCTGTTTTGTGGAGTACTCAGATTTGGTGGTAACGCAGTGGCCAGGGCGCGAGCGCCGATATCGCGCGTGATCGTGCTGATCACGCTGCTGGCTTTTGCCGCCATCGCCTTGCACGGATACATCCCAGGAATCACGGCGAGCGAGTCGCGCAGGCAGGTCCCCTCCGCGTTGTCGGTCGCTCTGATGCCCGTGTTGCTGACCGTGTCCATCGTCATCCTGCTGGCGGGCGTCATCGCGAGCCAGCACCGGTTGCCGCTGGCCATGCCGGAGCCCGAACGCGCGGACGAGCGCAAGCAGTGGCGGCTGGGGCGCGTGGGCCTGGCAGTGCTCGGCGCACTCGCGCTGCTCGGCGTGCTGTTCGCGGCCGTGACGGCGATCTACTTCATCGGCGCGGGCAGGCCGAGCGAACCCGCGCGCCCGGCGACCCCCGCAACCACTACGGGCGCCGCGCCGGAGCAGGGGACCCCGCCGCCCGCCGAACGCGAGCCCAGGTCGGCGGAGTTGACCGGAACGGCGCTGGTGCTGGCCGGAATCGCGGCCGCGGGCCTGGTGACGGTGGCGATGAGCGGTTTGGTCGCGGTCGCGGTGTCGTCCCGGCGCAAGCCCGTCCCGGCGCAGGCGCCCGTGGTCGCGCCGACCCCCACCGTGACCGACTCGCTGGCCCGCGCGGCCGAGATGGGCTTGGCCGCGATGAACGCCCCGGGCCAGGACCCGCGCACCGCGATCATCGCCTGCTACGTCGCGATGGAGCGCGGCCTCGCCTCCGACCGCGCCGCCGCTCCGCTCGCCTCGGACACCCCGATGGAAGTGCTGGCCCGCGCGTTCGAACGCGGCGCGCTGCACGACGCGTCCGCCCGCGAACTGGTCGCCCTGTTCGAGGAGGCCAGGTTCAGCCCGCACGCCATGCTCGAATGGCAGCGCATGCGAGCCGAGCAGCTGCTGCGCATCGTGCTCGCCGATCTGCAAGGGGACCCCGCGTGACCGGCCGGGTGAGAAAGGACATCGCGTGAATCGGATGGGGGTGGTGATCACCGGGGTGATCGTCATCGCGGTGACCGAGCTGGTCGCCGTCGAGCGCGCCCGCGGGCTGCTGCTGATCGTCGCGGGCATCCCGGTCGCGGTGGCGCTGGGCTGGCTGATCTGGTCGCTGCTCGAGCGCGCCGAGGCCGGCGACGCCGACGAGTTCGACGACATGGAGAACGGCCCGGCCGAGATGCTGCAGCGCTGGCACGCCAGGGCGGAGATGCTCGCCGACCGGGCGGACGGCAGTCGTGCCGATTGGGACCGGCACCTGCGTCCTCTGCTGGCCAAGGAGTTCGAGCTGTCCAGCGGCCAGCGGGTGGCGAAGAACCGCAGAGCGGTCGAGGCGGCGGGTGTCCACCAGTTCGGGCCGGAACTGTGGCGCTGGGTGGACCCGGCCAATTCGGCCCTTCGTGATCAAGCCGGCAGGGCACCGGGACGTGCGGCGCTGGACGAGATCCTGAGCCGCCTGCAGAGAATGTGAAATGGGTTGAGGCAAGTGCGGGTACACACATGACCATGCCGATGGACGTGACCATCCAGCGCAGCGAGGCCGTGCTCCGGGAGTTGTCCCGGGTCGTGGTCGGCAAGCAGGACGAGTTGCAGTTGATCATGATCGCGGTGCTGTCCGGTGGGCATGTGCTGATCGAGGACTTACCCGGCCTCGGCAAGACGCTCATCGCGAGATCCTTCGCGGCCGCGCTCGGGTTGCAGTTCACCCGGGTGCAGTTCACCCCGGACCTGCTGCCCGCGGATCTGCTCGGTTCGACGATCTACGACATGTCCTCGGGCCGGTTCACCTTCCGTCGCGGGCCGGTGTTCACCAACGTGCTGCTGGCCGACGAGGTGAACCGCACACCGCCGAAGACACAGGCCGCGCTGCTGGAGGCGATGGCGGAGGGACAGGTCAGCATCGACGGCGAGACGTTCCTGCTGCCGCAACCGTTCATCGTGCTGGCCACCGACAACCCGATCGAGTACGAGGGCACCTACCCGCTGCCGGAAGCGCAGCTCGACCGCTTCGCCATCCAGCTGCGGCTGGGCTACCTGTCCGAGCACGACGAGACGCAGATGATCCGCCGCAGGCTGGAGCGCGGGGCGCAGGTGCAGCAGGTCAACCAGGTCGTCGACGCCAACGGTTTGCTGGAGATGCGGCAATCCGTCGAGTACGTGACCGTGCACCCCGACGTGGTGAGCTATGTCGTCGCGCTGGCGTCGGCGACCCGAGGGCACCCTCAGGTCGAGGTCGGCGCCAGCCCTCGCGCGGAACTGGACCTGGTGCAGATGTCCCGTGCGCGGGCTCTGCTGCTCGGCCGCGACTACGTCATTCCCGAAGACGTCAAGGCGCTGGCGGTCCCGGCCATGGCGCACCGGATCACGCTGCGGCCGGAGATGTGGGTGCGCCGCATCCGCGGCGAGGACGTGATCACCGAACTGCTGCGCCGTCTGCCGGTACCGCGCGCCACCGTGACATGAGGCACCGCGACGCCAGCTCCGCGGTCGACGCCGAATTGCGGTGGCGACCCGCACCGCTGGTCTTCATGCTCGCGGGGTGCGCCGCCGCGGCCCTGGTGCTCGCGGTGGTCCTCGGCCGGTGGCAACTGCTCGTGTTCGCCGCGCCGCTGCTCGGCGTGCTGGCCACCGCGCCATGGCAGCAGTCCTCGACCAGGATCCAGGTCGACGGCGGCGGCACGCTGCGCTGTTTCGAGACCGAGGAAGTGACCCTGACCGTCGCCGCCTTCGTGGAGAAAGGGCACGCGCTGCTGCGCCTGAAGCCGGAGAGTTCGGCCGGCCTGGAGGTCCAGGTCGAGGAGGCCAGCGATTCCGGAATCGCGCCCGCCGGGTTGCGGCTCGCGCTCTCGGCGGCCAGGTGGGGACGCTACCCGATGTCGGTGCGGGTCTCGGCGCTGAGCCCCGCCGGGCTCGCCGTCGCCACCGCGGTGCTGCCCGCGGGGCAGCTGTTCGTGTACCCGATCACCGATCCGCAGCGAATGCGGCTGCCGCGCACCGAACTTCCCGAGCGGCTCGGCACCCACCTGACCCGCAGGCACGGTCCCGGCGTCGAGTACGCGGACATCCGCGCCTACGCCCCCGGCGACCAGTTGCGCATCGTGAACTGGCCGGTGAGCGCGCGGCGCGGGCGGCTGTACGTCACCGAGCGGCTGACCAATCGTTCGGCGGACGTCGTTGTGCTGGTGGACACTTCGCAGCAAGCACCGGGACCGGCCACCGATTCGCTGGAGCTGTCGGTGCGCGGCGCGGCGCAGGTGGTGCAGTCGACCTTGCAGGCGGGCGACCGGACCGCGGTGGTCTGCTTGGGACAGGCGCCGCGCTGGCTGCGGCCGGACATCGGGCGGCGCCAGTTCTACCGCATCGTGGACACCGTGCTCGACGTGGGCGACGAGCACATCCCGACCACCGGCACCCTCGCGCCGCACTCCGCCGTGCCGCTCGGCGCGATCGTGGTGGCCTTCTCCACCCTGCTGGACACCCAGTTCGCGCTCGCGCTGATCGATCTCCGCAAGCGCGGGCACGTGGTGGTCGTGGTGGACGTCCTGCGCGGCACGCCGTTCCGGGAGGACCTCGACCCGATCCTGGCCAAGATGTGGCAGCTCGAGCGCGCGGCGATGTACCGGGACATGGGCACCGTCGGCGTCGACATCGTCGCGTGGCCGGAAGACGCGCGCCTGGACCAGATCATGCGGGTGCTGCCGGAGCACCGCAGGACCGTACGGGTGCGCCGATGACCAGATTCCTCGCCGTTCTCTCCGGGGTGCTGCTGGTGGCGTCGGTGGCGCTGCTGGAGCCGTGGATCGGCATTCCCGCCCTGGTCTTCGTCGCGCTGGGCTGGTGGCTGCGGCCGCTGGCGGTCTGCGCGGTGCTCCTCGCGCTCGCCGTGCTGGCCATCGCCGACGCGGGTGTGCTCGCCTCCGCGGCGACGGGATTGGTGGCCACGACCTATCTGCTCAACGCCGCGACCGTGACCGCGCCGCACGGAGTGGTGCCCACCACGATCCCGTCGGTGACCGGGGCGGTCGGCTTCGCGGCGGTCGCGGTCGTCGCCGCCCTCGTCCCGCTGCGCCTGGCATGGGCGCCGCTGGCCGCGCCGGTGCTCGTGCTGCTGTTGTACGCGCTGGTGATCCAGGGCGCCGCGGCCCGGCGCGGGCGCGGCGATCGCGAACTTCCGGCGTCGGGTGCAGTCTGACGCGCCGACACACCGCAGCCCGCGAGCGCGCCCGCAGGCCGGGACGCCGACCGACCCGCCACCCGAAGGACCCACCGAGGAGTCTCACGCTGTCTGCAGAACTCCTCATGAGTTCGACTTCGCCGACAAAGTGAGGTGCCCCCACGCGTGGAGGTCTCAGGCGGGCCGGAATCGCAGCTCGACGTCGCCGAGGACCGCTGCCTCGTCGCGTTCGACCACGGTGGCGGCGATGGTGAGCTCGTCGTCTTGGCGCCAGATTCGGGTGCGGATCGTCTCGCCCGGGTAGAGCACCCCGGCGAACCGGGCGCGGAAACCGATGACGCGGCTCGCGTCGGAGTCGAGCACGATATCGGTCGCGGTCTTGCACACGATGCCGTAGGTGCACAACCCGTGCAGGATGGGCGCGGGAAACCCGGCGGCGCGGGCGAATTCGGGGTCGGAGTGCAGCGGGTTGCGGTCGCCGGACATCCGGTAGAGCAGCGCCTGCTGCGGCAGCGTCGGCGTGGTGACGTCGAAATCCGGGGCGCGATCGGGCAGTTCGCTCTTGGTGCTCGGTCCGCGCTCGCCGCCGAAGCCGCCCTCGCCTTTGGCGAAGATCGAAGAGCGCTCGGTCCACAGCGGCGCTCCGTCGGAGCCGGTGACGGTGTGCTCCTGCACGATGACCGCGGCCGAGCCCTTGTCCCAGATCTCGGCGATCCGGCTGACCTTGGTCGCCTTGCCCGCGGCCGGGATCGGCCGGTGCACCTCGACCTCCTGATGACCGTGCACCACCTTCGCCAGATCGATCTCCACGCCGGGGAAGCTCACCCTGGGCGGCTCGGTCTCGTGCACGGTGGCCGCGACGGTGGCGAAGGTCGGCAGCACCTGGGGTTCCCGATCGTCGAGATAGCGCAACTCGGCAGGCTCGGTCCAGCGCGTGCCCGCGCCGAGGCCCAGTTGATAGAGCTGCACGTCCGACGGGGTC
This sequence comes from Nocardia sp. NPDC004718, assembly GCF_053601535.1. Classification (NCBI taxonomy): domain Bacteria; kingdom Bacillati; phylum Actinomycetota; class Actinomycetes; order Mycobacteriales; family Nocardiaceae; genus Nocardia; species Nocardia sp. NPDC004718. The sequence goes on along the minus strand of NZ_JBSGCA010000008.1, from coordinate 43,053 downwards.
CAGGCGAACTCCCGGCTCGGGAGCTCCGCGCCGAGCGCGATCTTCGGGTCGATGGGCATCAGTTCTCCTTGTGCATGAATGTGGATCGATCCGGATCTACCGCGCCGCGCCCGCGGCCGCGCCGGAAATAGCTGCGCCTTCGGTTCGATCCTGCTCAGCGCGACCGCGGCTCGCCAGTGCGCCGTCCGGTCGGTGGGATGGGCGAGTCGCGGTACGGCTCGTGCTCGGCCGCGCCCCGCATCTCGTTCTCGTGGTCGGCGCCCAGTTGTAGCCGAGGGCGCTCCTTTCGCGGTAGCGGCGGGCTTTCCTTCGTCAGGCCTCTGCCGCGGCGACTGCGGGCTGCTCCTTCTTGCGCTCGACGATGTCCAGCACCGCGAGGTAGCCGAAGGCGATCGCGGGGCCGATGGTGGCGCCGGGCCCGGCATAGGTGTGGCCCATCACCGGTGTGGAGCAGTTGCCGGAGGCGTACAACCCCTCGATGACGCTGCCGTCCTCGCGCAGCACCCGTCCGGCGGTGTCGGCCACCAGCCCGCCCTTGGTGCCCAGATCGCCCGGCACGATCTTGGCGGCGTAGTACGGGCCCTCCACCAGCGCGGCCAGGCACGGGTTGGGCCGCACGGTCGGATCGCCGTAATACCGGTCGTAATGGCTGTCGCCGCGGCCGAAGTCCTCGTCCTTCCCGGTCTCGGCGAAGCCGTTGAAGCGGGTGACGGTCGCGGCCAACTCGTCGGCGGGCACGTCGATCTTGCCTGCCAATTCCTCGATGCTGTCGGCCTTGACGATGAAGTCGTTTTCCATCCACCGGGACGGAAAACGCTGACCGGGCTGTAGCCCGGCGAAGATGTAGCGGTTCCGGTAGCGCTGGTCGAACACCAGCCACGCGGGGATGTTCTCGCCCGGCCCCTCGCCCTGCCCGTACTCGCCGCCGTACATGGTGTGCACTGCCTCGACGTAAGGAGCGGACTCATTTCCGAATCGCTTGCCGTCGGCGTTCACCATGATGCTGCCGGGCAGGTTCCGTTCGGCCAGCGCGAACCACGGTTTGCCGCCCTTGAAGATGGTCGGCCCCCACCAGGCGTCCTCCATGAAACCGATGGCCGCGCCCGCCGCCATGCCCGCTTGGATGCCGTCGCCGGTATTGGCGGCCGCGCCGGTGGTCCACTCGGTGGTGATGGGCTGGCGCTGGTATTTGGTGCGCATTTCCGCGTTGTGCTCGAAACCGCCGCTGCCGAGGACGACGCCGTAGCGGGCGGTGAAGGTGACCTGCTCGCCGTCGTGCAGCGCGCTGACGCCGGTGACGACGCCGTTCGTCACCACGAGGTCGGTCATCGGGGTGTTCAGCAACAGCGGCACGTTCGCGTCCATGAGCCCCTTGCGCATGCCCGCGATGATGGCCTGCCCCATGCCGACGATGTGTTTGCGGGTGAACTTGGCCCAGTAGGTGCGCGCGCCGACGCGCATCGCCCGGAGCATGCCCTTCGGATGCCGCCGAATCAGATTGAGCTGGACGAAGTCGGCCTGCATGACCACCACGTTCAGCGGAGCCTTCGCGTACGGCGGCTCCAGGTTGAACCGCTCGTCGCCGAGGATCTTCGTGTCGAACGGCTTGGGCTCGCACGAGCGCCCCTCGGGCCGCCCGCCCGGCGCTTCGGGATGGTAGTCGGAGTAGCCGGGCACCCACGTCATCTTCAGGGGCGAGTGATCGAGCACGAAGTCCAGCGCTTCGGCCCCGCGATCGATGAAGGTGTCGACCCGTTCGGAGGGGACGACGTCGCCGATGATGCTGTGCAGGTAGGTCCGTGCGTCCTCGCGGTCGTCGGGCCGACCGGACGCGCGCAGCGCCTTGTTGCCCGGGATCCACACGCCGCCGCCGGAGCGCGCGGTCGACCCGCCGTAGTGCGCGGCCTTCTCGATGACCACCACGCTCAGGCCGTTGTGGGCCGCGGTGAGGGCGGCGGTCATGCCGGCGGCGCCGCTGCCGACCACCACCACGTCGTATTCCCGATCAGTCATGTAGAACACGTTATAGAATGGACGCGCCATTGGTCTATGTTGTGTGGCAGAAGACTTGCTCGACGTTCCGTTTGTCGAGGAAACTTGTTTCAGTTTCAGACCGGAGTTAAGAACATGGGCCTCGAATGGGACCTGGCCACCGACGTTGTCGTGGTCGGATACGGCGCCGCGGGGGCGGCGGCCGCGCTGGAAGCGACCGAGGCGGGCGCGCAGGTGCTCGTGCTCGAACGCTTCGCCGGAGGCGGGACGTCGGCGCTGTCGGGCGGCATCATCTACGCGGGCGGCGGCACCTCCGTGCAACGGGAGGCCGGGGTGGAGGACACCCCGGAGGCCATGTACGCCTACCTCGAGCGGGAGGTCGGCGACGCGGTCGCCCCAGAGACGTTGCGCCGGTTCGTCGACGAGAGCCCGGAACTGATCGAGTGGCTGAAGGCGCACGGCGTTCCGTTCGAAGCCTCGCTGTGCCCGTACAAGACTTCCTACCCCAACGACCACTACTACCTGTACTACTCCGGCAGCGAGATCTCCGGCGCGTTCCGCGACATCCCGGCCGCCCAGCGCGGACATCGGGTGAAGGGAAGGGGCACTTCGGGAAAGAAGCTCACCGGCCCGCTCGCCGCCGCCGCGTCCAGGGCGGGCGTGCGCGTGGAGACCCTCACCCGGGTGACCGGATTGATCACCGACGGCGCGGGCGAGGTGATCGGCGTCGAGTGCCACACCCTGCGCGACGCGCCTGGCCGGGTCCGCGACCGCTACACCCGCATGGCGAACGTCGCGGCCAAGCCCGGCATCTACTACCCGCCGCTGCGACGGGCGCTGGAACAGCGGCTGGACCGGCTGGAACGCCGGTACGGCAGCACGATCCGGGTGCTCGCCCGGCGCGCAGTGGTGCTCAGCGCGGGCGGTTTCATCGCCAATCGCGAGTTGGTGCGACAGCACGCGCCCGCCTTCCACGGCGGTCTCGCCCTCGGCACCACCGCCGACGACGGCAGCGGCATCCTGATGGCCGAGCAGGTCGGCGCGGCCGTGGATCACATGGACAACGTCTCCGCGTGGCGATTCCTGCTCCCGCCCAGCGCGTTCACCGCGGCGCTGCTGGTGGACGCCGATGGCAGGCGGGTGATCGACGAGACGCGCTACGGCGCCGCGGTCGGCAACAAGCTGATCACCGAGCACGGCGGCAAGGGGTGGCTGCTGGCCGACAACCCGCTGATGCGCGCCGCGATCGGGCAGATCGGCAAGCAAGGAGCCTGGTTCCAGCGCGGGCAGTTCGAGGCCATGCGGCGCACCGCGATTCGCGGCGCGACGCTGGAGGAAGCCGCGGCGAAGGCGGGCATCGACCCGGCCGGGCTGCGCGCGACGGTCGACGCGCACAACACCGCGATCGAGACCGGCGCCCCCGATCCGGTCGGGAAACCCGCCGAGTTCACCGAACCGGTCCGCACCGGCCCATTCTGGTTGTTGGATGTGGGCATCAAACCGAGCCTGGCCAACCCGTGCCCCATGCTCACCCTCGGCGGCGTCGTCGTGGACGAGCGCACCGGCGCGGTCAAGACGGCCGAGGGCGCCGACATCCCCGGGCTCTTCGCGGCCGGGCGCACCGCGGTCGGCGTCTGCTCCAAGTCCTACGTCAGCGGGTTGTCGCTGGCCGACTGCGTCTTCTCCGGCCGCAGGGCGGGGCGGTCCGCCGCGAGCGAGCAGGTCTCGGCGCTGGAAAACGTAACAGTGGAAGGAAATTAGCGTGCTGTCCGACGCGGTACGAACCGAACTGGCCGACGAACTCGAGCGCGCCGAGCGCGACCGGGTGGCGATCGATCCGCTGATCGCCCGTCACCCCGACATCGACGTGGTCGACGCCTACGAGATCCAGCTGATCAACATCCGCCGCAGGCTCGACGCGGGCGCGCGCGTGGTCGGGCACAAGGTGGGCCTGTCCTCGAAGGCCATGCAGCAGATGATGGGCGTGGACGAGCCCGACTACGGGCATCTGCTCGCGGAAATGGAAGTGTACGAGGACGTTCCGGTCGAAGCGGGCCGGTACCTCTTCCCCAGGGTCGAGGTGGAGGTCGGGTTCGTGCTCGGCGCCGACCTGCCCGGCGCGGAGTGCACCGAAGAGGACGTGCTCGCCGCCACGGTCGCCTACGCACCCGCGATCGAGTTGATCGACTCGCGGATCAAGGACTGGAACATAGGCCTGGCCGACACCATCTCCGACAACGCGTCTTCGGCGGGCTTCGTGCTCGGCGCGCAGCGTGTCGCGCCTAAGGACATCGACATCAAGGCCATCGACGCGGTGCTCACCCGCAGCGGCGAGGTGGTCGCCGAGGGCCGCAGCGACGCCGTGCTGGGCGATCCGGTGATCGCGGTGGCCTGGCTGGCGCGCAAGGTCGCGGGCTTCGGCGTCCGGTTGAAGGCCGGTGACATCGTGCTGCCCGGCTCGTGCACCCGCGCCATCGACGCCCGTCCGGGCGATGACTTCCACGCCGAGTTCGCCGGACTCGGCTCTGTCCGTTTGCAATTCACCTAGGGAGGCTGTCGTGTCCAACGGGACCGTCACCGCCGCGATCGTCGGGTCCGGCAACATCAGCACCGATCTGCTCTACAAACTGCTGCGCTCGCAGAAGATCCAGCCGCGTTGGATGATCGGGATCGACCCGGACAGCGAGGGGCTGAAGCGGGCGCGCGGGCTCGGGCTGGAAACCTCGCACGAAGGCGTGGACTGGCTGCTCGGGCAATCCGAACTGCCCGACCTGATCTTCGAGGCGACCTCGGCGTACGTGCACCGCGCCGCCGCCCCGCGCTACGCCGAAGCGGGCATCCGCGCCGTCGACCTCACCCCCGCCGCCGTCGGCCCCGCCGTCGTGCCGCCGGTGAACCTGGGCGCGAATATCGACGCGCCGAACGTCAACATGATCACCTGCGGCGGCCAGGCGACGATCCCGATCGTCGCCGCGGTGTCGCGGGTCGTCCCGGTGCCGTACGCGGAGATCGTCGCGTCGGTGTCGTCGGTCTCCGCGGGCCCCGGCACCCGTGCGAACATCGACGAGTTCACCAAGACCACCAGTCGCGGCGTCGAGACCATCGGCGGGGCGCAGCGCGGCAAGGCCATCATCATCCTCAATCCGGCCGAGCCGCCGATGATCATGCGCGACACCATCTTCTGCGCCATCCCCGACGATGCCGACACCGACGCGATCGCCGACTCGATCCACCGGATGGTCGCCGACATCCAGCAGTACGTGCCCGGCTACCGACTGCTCAACGAGCCGCAGTTCGACGAGCCTTCGGTGGTCTCCGGCGGCATGGCCAAGGTGTCGGTGTTCGTCGAGGTGGAGGGCGCGGGCGACTTCCTGCCCCCGTACGCGGGCAACCTCGACATCATGACCGCCGCCGCTACACAGGTCGGCGAGGTCATCGCCGAGCAGATCGTCACGGCCCGGGTGTAAGGAGCTTTCGACATGGCCTACTCAGCAGAACTCGACATCCGCGTCACCGACACCTCGCTGCGCGACGGATCCCACCACAAGCGCCACCAGTTCACCGCCACCGAGGTCCGCGACATCGTGGCCGCGCTGGACGGCGCGGGCGTGCCGGTGATCGAGGTGACCCACGGCGACGGCCTCGGCGGTTCGTCGTTCAACTACGGCTTCTCCAAGACGCCGGAGCAGGAACTGGTCACCATCGCGGCCCAGACGGCGAAGCGGGCGAAGATCGCCGTGCTGATGCTGCCCGGCGTCGGGGTGAAGGAAGACATCAAGATCGCCCAGGACAACGGCGCGTCCATCTGCCGGATCGCCACGCACTGCACCGAGGCCGACGTCTCGATCCAGCACTTCGGCCTGGCGCGGGAACTCGGACTGGAGACGGTCGGGTTCCTGATGATGTCGCACACCCAGCCGCCGGAGGTGCTGGCCAAGCAGGCGCGCATCATGGCCGACGCGGGCTGCCAGTGCGTCTACATCGTCGACTCGGCCGGTGCGCTGGTGCTCGAGCAGGTTTCCGACCGCGTCGCGGCGCTGGTGGCCGAACTCGGCGACGACGCGCAGGTCGGCTTCCACGGGCACGAGAACCTCGACTTGGCCGTGGCCAACTCGATCTACGCCATCCGCGCGGGCGCAAAGCAGATCGACGGCAGCGCACGGCGTTTCGGCGCGGGCGCGGGAAACACCCCGGTCGAGGCGCTGGTCGGCGTGTGCGACAAGCTCGGGGTGAAGACGGGCATCGATTTCTTCGCCATCGCCGACGCCGCCGAAGACGTCGTCCGCCCGGCGATGCCGCAGGAATGCCTGCTCGATCGCCAAGCCCTGATGATGGGCTACGCGGGCGTCTACTCCAGCTTCCTCAAGCACGCCGAACGCCAAGCCGAGCGCTACGGCGTCTCGGCCGCCGAGATGCTCGTGCGCGCGGGCAAGCGCAAGCTGGTCGGCGGCCAGGAAGACCAGCTCATCGACATCGCGCTGGAACTGCAACGGGAGAAGTCGACCGTCTCCGCCTGACCGGGCGAACGCAGCGGGCCGCGAACGAAACCACCGTTCGCGGCCCCATCTTTATGGCGCTCAGGTCCGCCGTGCCGGCCGCGAGCCAGCAAGGCACAGCCGAGGCCGCCGGTGGCGCCCACCAGGCGCGGTTGTGCACAACCCCGCGTCTACGGCAACGGCGGGAGGGGGAAGCGGAGTAGTGCCCCGGCCAGGTGTTCCTTCAGTTCGGTGTCGGCCTTGATGTGCCGGACGGAGCCGCTCTCGTCGATCACGCTCTGGGCGAGTTCGTCCAGGATGTCCTCGGTCGGCCGAAGCCGGTCGCCGGACACCGGGCACTCGTCGCCGGACAGGCCCAGCCAACCGCAGCTGTCGCAGACCATCCCGTTGACCATCGCGCCGTCCTGGATGAGCAGGGTGTCCACCGCCTTGGCGGTAGCGGACCGCAGGCAGTCCGCGACGTCCACGACGGCCGGGTTGCCGGTGGCGATTCGCTCCAGCACCTCGCCCACCCGGCGGACATCGACGTCCCGCTCGTAATGCGTCACGATCTCGGTCGCATCCTGTTTCACCTCACCGACCGTCACCGAGCCGGTGTCGATGGTGAACGTGCCCGCGACGCGCTCCCGGAGTTCGCGCGGCAGGGTGTCCACGAAGCGCGGTATCTCGTCGCGATGGCCACCCACCGCGAGCAGGTCGTAATCGTCCTCGGCGAACATCTCCGCCACCTTGGCCGCCGTATGCCGGTAATGCTTCTTGAGCAGCTCGTCCGCCTTGTGGTGCACCTTGTTCTCGAGCCGGTTCGCCGCGTAGTTGGGATCGCGCAGCGCGGGATCCCGGATCTGGCGCGCCTCCTCGATCTCATCGGCGAACAGCTCCCACACCGCCGCGGTCGCCCGGTCCACCACCGCCACGCAGCAGCGGGCGTATTCCTCGAGCACGGCCAGCAGCGGCCGGGTCCAGGCCACCGCGTCCACTACGACTCGGTCGTGAACGGCGTGCGGAAGTTGCACCGCCTCGAACATGTTCTTGCCGCCGCAGGCGAACATCGCGACCGCGCCCGGCTGCCAGTTGTCCGACTGGACGGTTTCGCGCATCCGGTCCAGGTCGTCGCGGACCGACAGCCTGGCCGCATGGTCCGACGACTTGCCCTTCACCACCGGGTTGACCCCGTCCGCCATGCTGTTCACCCGGCTCAGCAGCCCCGAGCGCTCGCCCGGATCCACCGGAACGTGCGCGTACATCGATACGACGGGAATGCCGTCACCGTCCATCCGGCGTATCCGTCCGATCGTCTCGGCTGTGATCATCGCTCCTCGCTTCCAGCGTGGTTCCCGCGGGCCGCGATCTGCGGCGCTTCGTACACCACGGCGTCGAGCTGGGCGTGGCAGAACCTCCAGAACGCCCGGACGACTCGCTCGACCTCATTATTCTCCTTTGTCGCGGCGGCCGCGCCTGGGTTCGCTGGGTCCAGCGCCGGGGCGCACGTTCACCCGGCGCGGCCAGCGCGTCCCCACCCACGGGTGTGAGTGCGGCAGCCACCGAAGCCGGGATCTCCGGCGCATACGGCCCGGCGAGGGCGAGAACTCCCTCGCCCGGCATCGACGTGGCGGGCGGCGCGGACGAGGTCGACGGTCGCCGTTGTGGGTATCTCGGGTTTCGCCGCGCTCATGTGCCACTCGCGCAGGAGGTCGGGTGTGGGATCGCTGCCCCGGTACGTTGAACCCGTGGCGGCGATGATCGCGAGGCCACTCGGATCGTCGCGGTCTGCTTCGCAACCGTCGAGAGGAGAACGAATGACCAACGACATTCGCAAGGTGACCGTTCTGGGCACCGGGGTGCTCGGTTCCCAAATCGCCTATCACACCGCCTTTCGCGGTTTCGAGGTGACGGCATACGACATCGATGACGAAGCGCTGGCCGCGGCCAGGGAGCGGTTCGACAAGCTCGCGGCGGTCTACCGCGAGCAGGTACCCGGCGGCGAGGACGGCAAGGCGGAGCAGACGGCGGCGGGCATCACGCTCAGTTCCGATCTGGCTCGAGCGGTGCAGGACGCGGACCTGGTCATCGAGGCCATTCCCGAGGTGCTGACCATCAAGCAGCAGACCTACGAGAAGCTCGGCCAGGTCGCACCGGAGCGCACCATCTTCGCCACCAACTCCTCCACCCTGCTGCCCAGCGCCATGAAAGACTTCACCGGCCGCCCGGACCGGTTCCTCGCGCTGCATTTCGCGAATCAGGTGTGGCACTTCAACACCGCCGAGATCATGGGCACCGCCGACACCGACCCGGCGGTGTACCGGGCCGTGGTCGACTTCGCCTCGGAGATCGGCATGGTGCCGATCGAAATCCACAAGGAGAAGGCCGGTTACGTCCTGAACTCGCTGCTGGTGCCGTTGCTCAACGCGGGCATGAGCCTGGCGGAGGGCGGCTACGCCGATCCCGAAGCGGTGGACAAGACCTGGCAGATCGGCACCGGCGCGCCGGCCGGTCCGTTCCGCATCCTCGACATCATCGGACTGACCACGCCGTACAACATCCTCGTCAACAACGAGGACGAGGACTCCCAACGGCTGGCCCGGTGGTTGAAGCAGAACTACATCGACAAGGGCAAGCTCGGCATCGCCACCGGCGAGGGTTTCTACAAGTACTGACCAGCGAGAGCGGTGAACGTGAGTTTCGCCGCGCTCATACACCACTCGTGGAGCAAGGGCGGCTGATCGAGGTCGAGCGCTTTATGCGCTATACCGCGACGATCTCGAGCATGCTTTCCAGCCCGCGGAAATCCGCGCTGTTGCGGGTGTAGAGCGGTAGTCCACGTGCTGACGCGATTGCCGCGATGAGCAAATCCATCCGGCGAGGCCGCGGGTCGCGTTGCGCTGCCAGGGCGAGTGCTATTAGGGTGCCGTAGCGTGTCGCGGCGTCCTCGTCGAAGGGCAGCGGATCAAAATCGACGATGGCGGCACCGAGTTGCTCGGATCGCGCGGCTCGAGTGACAGTGTCTTTCGCCATGGCGACGCCTTGGTGCAATTCGGCTGACGTGATCGCCGTTATCTCACACGACTCCGGCAAAGAAGCGGGATCCAGCGTGCCCAGGTCGATGTAGGCGCAGGTGTCCAATACGCCCGACGCATGCCGCTGGGTCATGAACGCGATCCCCACGCATCGTCGTCGCCGACTCGATCTTCCGTTCCGAAGAATTCGTCGGCCTCTTGCCGCATGCGGGCGAAGTCGACACGCGGTAGTTTGCGATGCCGTTCAACGAGTTCTTCCGTCGTCAGGCGGCGCTTTCGGCTGACCGGCCGCACTTCGGCGACCTCGACCCCATTTCGGGTTACGCGGAAGGTCTCCCCGGCCTCGACCGCATCCATAACCGCCGCTGAGTGGTTGCGGAACTCGCGCTGAGTGATCACCTTCATAACGTCATTGTAGCCCGCTGTAGCGCGGGGAGCTACGGCGTTACCCCCTCGGCTCGCGCCCCTACAACCAGGTATCCAGCGTGGTCGTCGTAAGGAAATGCTCCAGGTCGGCGCGCCACGGGGCCGGGGTGGTCTTCTCCGGTTCGATGGCGGTGTACTGGCCCCGGTAGAACAACAGGGGGCGGCCGGTGGTGGTCGTCTCGGACAGGACTTGGACCCGGCCGATCACGATGTAGTGGTCGCCGCCGTCGATGACGTTGTCCACCTTGCACTCGATGGTGGCCAGCGCTTCGTCCAGGACCGGGAGTTGCAGGTCGGAGGTGTGCCACGCCGCGCCGGCGAACTTGTCGGGCTCGCGGGAGCCGAAGCGGGCGCACAGTTCGCGCTGCTGTTCGGCGAGGACGTTCACGCAGAAGTGCCCGGATTTCTCGATCGCCGCCCAGGACCGGGACGCCTTGGTGGGGCAGAACAGCACCAGCGGCGGTTCGAGGGAGAGGGCGGCGAAAGACTGGCACGCGAAGCCGATCGGCACTCCGTCGTCGTCGAAGGTGGTGATCACGGTGATGCCGGTGCAGAACTGCCCCAGCACATTCCGGAACTGCCGTGGATCGATCTCGGATCCGTCCGCGGTCATCGCTTCGCTCGCCCTCTCGGTCACTGCTGCCGTTGCCCCACGGTGAAGTCGTGGCCCCACAGGCTCACCGCGGTCGATTCTCGCGCGATCCAGTCGTGGTCGTCCACTTCCAAGCCCTCACAGCCGAATTCGACGTCGAATCCGCCAGGCGTCTTCATGTAGAAGGAGAGCATCTTGTCGTTGACATGCCGTCCGAGCGTCGCCGACATCTTGACCTTCTTGCGCAGCGCGCGGTCCAAGGTCAGGCCGACGTCGTCGGCGTTCTCCACCTCGAGCATCAGATGCACAATGCCGCTCGGCGTCGGCATGGGCAGGAACGCCAGCGAGTGGTGACGCGGATTGCAGCCGAAGAAGCGCAGCCAGGCGGGCTCGCCGTCGGCCGGGCGACCGACCATCTGCGGTGGCAGCCGCATCGAGTCGCGCAGCCGGAAGCCCAGTACGTCGCGGTAGAACTCCAGCGCCGCTTTGTCGTCCTTGGTGCTGAGCACCACGTGCCCGAGCCCCTGCTCCTCGGTGACGAACCGGTGCCCGTATGGACTGACGACCCGGCGATGCTCCAGTGCCGCGCCGTGGAAAGCCTCGAGCGTGTTGCCGGACGGATCGTCGAACTTGATCAACTCGTACGCCCGGCGATCGGCCAGTTCGGTGGCCGTGCCCTCCTTGTAGGGCACGCCCGCCGCGTCGAGTCGGTTGCGGACGTCCTGCAACTCCTCGGCATTCGCGGTCTCCCAGCCCGAGACCTGTAGCCGGTCCTTCTCGCCGGGGACGATCACCAGCCGGGCCGGGAACTCGTCCATGCGCAAGTACAGCGCTTCGGGGTCGGTGCCCTTGCCCTCGACCATGCCGAGGACCTTCAGGCCGTACTCCCGCCAGGCGGCCATGTCGGTCGCCTCGATACGCAGATATCCCAGTGAGCGGATGCCCATCACTTCTCCTTGACGCCCGCGAGGAAATCGATCGCGAGCCGGTTGAATTCGTGGAACTTCTCCAGCTGTGCCCAGTGCCCACAGCCACCGAAGACGTGCAGCTGCGCGCGCGGGATCACCTTGGTCGCCAGCAGCGCGCCGTCGAGCGGGTTGACCCGGTCCTCCCGGCCCCAGATCAGCAGCACGGGCTGACGCAGTTGGTAGGCGTCGCGCCAGAGCATGCCCTTCTCGAAGTCCGCGCCGGCGAACGACTTGCCCATCGCCCTGGTCGCGGCCAGCGCCTCGGGCGTGCTCGCCGAGGCGAATCGCTCCTCGATCAGCTCCTCGGTGATGAGCGACTGGTCGAAGACCATGATGCGCAGGAACGCCTCCAGGTTTTGCCTGGTCGGCTCGAAATTGAACTTCGAGAGCAGCTTGACGCCCTCGGTGGGGTCGGGCGCGAACAGGTTGGTGCTCAGCCCGCCCGGCCCCATCAGGATCAGCTTTCCGGCCCGGTCCGGGTAGTCCAGTGCGAACCGGACCGCGGCGCCGCCGCCGAGCGAGTTACCCAGCAGGTGCACTCGCGACGTGATCTCCAGGTGGTCGAGCAGGTCCTTCAGCGCCGACGCGCTGTGCACGAAGTACTGCGGATGCTCGGTGGGCTTGTCCGAGCGGCCGTAGCCCGGCTGGTCGACCGCGATCACGTGGAAGTGCTCGGCCAGCACCGGGATGTTGCGCGCGAAGTTCGACCACGAGGACGCGCCAGGCCCGCCGCCGTGCAGCAGGACGATCGTCGGCCCGTTCCCGACGCCCGCCTCGTGGTAGTGCAGCCGCAGATCGGGCCGCACCTGCGCGTAGCGCGAGGTCGATTCGGCGGTGAGTTCCGCGGTAGAGGTCACGGTCGTCCTCCTAGACCATGCCGTCGGTGACGGGCAGGCCGAACTCGTGCGTGCCGTACATCAGGTAGGCGCGCTCGGGATCGTTGGCCGCGTGCACCCGGCCCGCGTGCGCGTCACGCCAGAAGCGTTGCAGCGGTGTGCCGTTGGCCAGCGCGGTGGCGCCGGAGCTCTCGAACAGCTTGTCGATCGCGGCGATCGAGCGGCCGGTGGCGCGCACCTGGTCGCGCCGCGCCCGCACGCGCAGGTCGAACGGGATCTCCTTGCCCGCCGCCAGCAGTGCGTACTCGTCGGCGACGTTGCCCGACAGCTGCCGCCACGCGGCGTCGATGTCGCTGGCCGCCTCCGCGATGCGCACTTTGGCGAACGGGTCCTCCTTGGCCTTCTCGCCCGCGTAGGCCGCGCGCACCCGCTTGCCCTGGTGCTCGACGTGCGCCGCGTAGGCGCCGTAGGCCATGCCCACGATCGGGGTGGAGATGGTGGTGGGATGGATTGTGCCCCAAGGCATCTTGTAGACCGGATCGGTATTCTGCTCGAGACCGGGCGATTTCAGTTCGCTCATGGCACGGAAGCTGAGGAACCGGTGCGAGGGCACGAAGACGTCCTTCACCACGACGGTGTTGGAGCCGGTGCCGCGCAGGCCGACCACGTTCCACACGTCATCGATGCGGTAGTCGTCGCGCGGGATGAGGAAGCTGCCGAAGTCCACCGGCTTGCCGTCCTTGATCACCGGGCCGCCGAGCACCGCCCAGGTGGCGTGATCGCAGCCGGACGACCAGGCCCACGCGCCGTTGACGAGGTAGCCGCCGTCGACGACCGTGCCCGCGCCCATGGGCGCGTAGGAGGAGGAGATCCGCACTTCGGTGTCCTCGCCCCAGACGTCCTCCTGCGCCTGCTGCGCGAACAGCGCGAGGTGCCAGTTGTGCACGCCGACAATGCCGGCCACCCAGCCGGTGGAGCCGCACGCGCCGGCGATCTTGCGCACGGTGTCGTAGAAGACCACCGGATCGGCGGCGTGACCGCCCCACTGCTTGGGCTGGAGCAACCGGAAGAAGCCGGTCTCCTGCAACGCCTTCATGCTTTCGTCGGGGATGCGCCGCAGGTCCTCGGCCTCCTGTGCGCGTTCACGCAACGTCGGCAACAGCGCTTCGACCCGTTCGGTCACTTCTTGCGTCATCTCGGGACCTGCTCCTGCCTGGTCGGTTGATGTCCGGAATCTCATTTGTCTCTGAGACTAGAACACGTTCCTATTTATGTCGAGAACCGGTGTTCACCCTCGCGTGGACATGCGCTCATGCAGGAAGTGAGGTGAATCGCTGGCGTCCAGGACGCCAGTTTTGTAACGTGTTCTAGTACAGAAGGAGGAGGAATCGCGATGGCAGTTACCCCACCGCCGCCGAGCGACGGGCCCGGAGGCGGCAGCCTGCGTCACCCCGCAGGGACCCGCGAGGCGGCGAATCCAACGCCGCGGAGCGGTGCGAAGGTCCGGGATCTGGATGTCGGCACCGCACCGACCCGCTATGCGCGGGGATGGCATTGCCTGGGTCTGGCCAAGACGTTCCGGGACGGCAAGCCGCACGCGGTGAACGTTTTCGGCACCAAGCTCGTCGTCTGGGCCGACAGCAGCGGTGAACTGCGGGTGCTCGACGCCTACTGCAGGCACATGGGCGGCGACCTGAGCATGGGTGAGGTCAAGGGCGACGACATCGCCTGTCCGTTCCACGACTGGCGCTGGTCGGGGACCAACGGCAAGTGCACCGCGATTCCGTACGCGCGGCGGGTGCCGCCGCTGGCGCGCACCAGGAAGTGGACCACGCTGGAGCGCAACGGCCAGCTGTTCGTCTGGCACGACCACGAGGGCAGCCAGCCGCCGCCCGAGGTCACGATCCCGCACATCAAGGGTCCCTACACCGACGCCGACGGCAACCCCAGCGAGCAACTCGACAGCGGGTGGACCGACTGGACCTGGAATTCGATGCTGATCGAGGGCGCCAACTGCCGCGAGATCATCGACAACGTGGTCGACATGGCCCACTTCTTCTACATCCATTTCGCCTTCCCGACGTACTTCAAGAACGTCTTCGAGGGGCACATCGCCACCCAGTTCCTGGAGACCAAGGGCAGGCCGGACATCGGCATGGCCTCCAAGTACGGCGGTGACACGCTGCTGAAGTCCGAGGCCTCGTACTTCGGGCCTTCGTACATGATCAACCCGCTGATCAACATCTACAGCGGTTACGAGGTCAAAAGCGTCCTGATCAACTGCCACTACCCGGTCACGCAGGACTCCTTCGTCCTGCAATGGGGCATCACGCTGGAGAAGCCCAAGGGCGTCGAGGGCGAGATGGCGACCAAGCTGGCCGAGAAGATGACCGAGGGCATCAGCGTCGGCTTCCTGCAGGACGTCGAGATCTGGAAGCACAAGTCCAAGGTCGAGAACCCGCTGCTGTGCGAGGAGGACGGGCCGGTCTACCAGCTGCGTCGCTGGTACGACCAGTTCTACGTCGACCTGGCCGACGTCACCGAGAAGATGACCCAGCGCTTCGAGTTCGAGGTGGACACCACCAAGGCGAACGAGGCGTGGGAAGCCGAGGTCGCCGAGAACCTGCGGCGCAAGCGCGAGTCAGAGGAAGCCGAGGCGAGCGTCTGATGGCGGCCACCTGGGCGAAGGCACCCGATTTCGCCGATCAGCCCGCTCGGCGAGCCGAAGTGCGCGCCCAGACGGTGGTCGACAGGCAGCGGTATCTGGAGGACGGCCTGACACCCCTGCGGTGCCGGGCCTGCCAGAGTCATGTGCTGGTGCGCAAGAGCAGCACCCACCAGACATCGGTGCAGTGGACCGGCAACCCGGCCGAGCACTGCCCGGTTTTCGCCGCACTGAGCGCGACCGGTCACGGGCCGGGTCGCCCGGACTCGTGTCCGGATCTCGAGCGCACCATCGCCTGGGCCGTGGACGAGGGCGTGCTCGAAATTCCTGAGTGATCAGGCTGTTCGGGATCGGCGGGCGGCGATCGATTCGCCCGCCGATCACCGCGGCGGTGACCGCGCTGTCGCGGCCGAGTCGTGCTCCGACTACGTTGACGGGAACAAAAGAGACCTTCGTGCCGAAACGGATCAGTCCGATTCGGCGCCGCAGGAGGGAGTTTCCGCGATGCTGGTGCGGCATCTGGACTGCGCGACCATGTGCCCGGTCGGCGGACGAGCGCTGCTCGGCAGCGGTGGTCTGCTGACCGGCGGCCTGGTCGGCCATTGCCTGCTCGTCGAGTCCGATGACGGGCTGGTGCTGGTGGACACGGGCTTCGGCATGGCCGACGTGCTCGACCGGGGCAGGCTCGGTTTCGGTACCTCGCGGTTGCTGCGTCCCCGGTTGCGCCCCGAACTCACCGCGCTGCACCAGATCCGCGGGCTGGGCTATCGGCGCGAGGACGTCCGGCACATCGTGCTCACCCATCTCGATCTCGATCACGCGGGCGGGCTGTCCGACTTCCCCGACGCCACCGTGCACGTCTTCGCCGACGAACTCGACGCGGCGACCCAGCGCCCCACCCTCGGGGAGAAGCTGCGGTATCAGCCGCGCCAGTGGGAACACGGCCCCCGCTGGCTGGCCCACGAGACCGGCGCGGACACCTGGTTCGGCTTCACCGCCGTCCCGGTGCTCGAGGACATCATGCTGATCCCGCTGGTCGGCCACACGCGCGGGCACAGCGGCGTCGCGGTCCGGCAGAGCGACGGATGGTTGCTGCACTGCGGCGACGCCTATTTCCACCACCGGCAGCTGTCGGCGGGGAAGGCGCGTCCTCCGGTCGGCCTCGGCGTGTTCGAGATGTTCGCGAGCACGCTCGGACGCGAGCGGGTGGAGAACCTGGAACGGCTGCGCACGCTGCACGCCGACCACGGCGACCGGGTGCGGATGTTCTGCGCGCACGATCCGCACGAACTCATGCGATTCGCCGCCGTGCCGGTGCGCTGAGCCCGGTCAGTCCAGCCGGAAATCCGCGAAGTCGAATCCCGGCGCGACGATGCAGCTGACCAGCACGTATTCCGCAGTCGCCGGCCGCGCCGACTGGCTGACCCCGCCCGGCACCACGGCTTGGAGCGCTTGACCGTGTTCCAGCTCGGGGCCGAGGATCACCTCCTCGCCGCCGATCTCCAGCGCCAGCGGTCCGCCGCGGTGCCAGAGCCACAGCTCGTCGGAGCGCACCGTGTGCGGGGCGGACCGCTCGCCCGGCAGCAGCAGGAAATGGATCGCGGTGGCGGCGGCGCGCGGGCCCGGATAACCCTCCGGTGTGAATTCCACCGGGCTGCGCCAGGTTTGGCGGTACCAGCCGCCTTCGGGATGCGGCGCGAGATCGAGTGCGACGGCGAGCGGCGGTCGATTGTCGGTCATCGTTCGACTATGCCCGATCCTTCGCCGACGCTCAGCTTCCCTCGATACGCCAGGTGATACCGAAAGGCGCCAGCGCGTCCAGGAAATCGGCGGGGTCGAACGCCTCCGCCGGCGCGAGGGCACCGGGCGCCGCGGCTCCGTCGGCCAAGCGGACCGCCGACTCCACCGCCATCAACGCCGAATCGCGGTAGGAGTCGACGCCGCTGAGCACGCCGCGGACCTGCCGCCCGTCCGCGCCGAACGCGTCGACGACGAGGTCGTAGCGCAGGTCCGTGCCGGGCGCGTCGGGCAGCGTGTCGATCAGTTCGGCGGTGGACCCGCTGAGTGTGTCGAGGATCGAGGTGGCGAGGACGCCCTCGACGTAGGAGACGTCCGAGTGGCGCGGGATGGTCAGGACCGGGGGCTGCGGAAATTTGGCGACGGTGGTCGGCTCGGTGTCACCGGGGAAGGTCATCTTCTCGCGGCGCGCCGTCGCGCCGGTGCGCAGTTCGCCGTCGGCGTAGTGCCAGCCGCCGCCGCGGAACCAATCCAAACTGGCGAGCACCGTCTTCGCGCTGCCTTTGGAACCATTGCCGCCGCTCTTGCTCAGGTGGCTCAACACCACCTCGGCGGGCCCGGGCACCCGGCGCGTGACGAGGTGTGCCAGCAGATCGCCGGGGAGGTTGCTGTCGGTGACGCCGGAGACCACGGTGACGCCGGCCGCCGCCGCGCGCGGTCCGAACTCGTCGAGCACGCGCTTCAGGAAAAGCTGCTCGCCGGACATGTCGGTGTAGTGCGCTCCCGCGTCGATCGCGGCGGCCAGCACCGCCGCGCCGTGCTCGACATAGGCGGGCAAGCTGCTGATCACCACATCCGCTCCGGTGAACGCGGTGACGAGAGCCGTGTGATCGGACAGGTCGGCTACCCGGATGTCAGCTCCGGGCAGGTCCGCGGCATCGGCAGCGGCTCGGACGCGATCGGCGTTGCGGCCCACCAGGATCGGGTCGACGCCGCGGCGGCGCAGTTCGGCGAGCAGGTAGCCGCCGGTGTGTCCGGTCGCGCCGTAGACGGCGATGGTGGCGGTGGTTTCGGTCGATGTCATGAATAGAAAGCTATTGGCATCTCATGATCCGGACAATGCGTAGACCGCTCGATATTTTGTCCGAAACACTCATACTCGGAGTGCTACGGTGAATGGGTGGACATTCTCAGCGAGGCCATCGCGGCCATCCGCACCGGCAGTCCCACCTCCGGCCTGTTCATCCGGCACGCTCCGTGGGGCCGGCGGTATCCGGTAGTGCCGGGCGCGGGTTTCCACGTGGTCTTGCAGGGCTCTTGCTGGGTGGTGCCGCCGGATGGCGAACCCATCGCACTCGGCGTGGGGGACGTGCTGTTCATGCCGCGCGGGGCCGACCACGACTTGGTGGACAGTCTGAACACCCCGGTCACGGAGACCGCGCAGCCCGGTGAGCCACGGGAGATCGTCGGGCCGGGCGTGCGGACCGCCTTGCTGTGCGGCGCTTACGAACTCGGCCGCAGCCGCACCCATCCGATCCTCGACGAGTTGCCCGAGTTCATCCATCTGCCCGCGCGTCCGGGGCGACATCCCGCGCTGCGCGGCGCGGTGGACCTGCTGGCCGCGGAGATCGCCGAGCCCCGTCCGGGCAGTGACGCGGCCGTGCCGGCGATCCTCGAGACGTTGCTGCTGTTCATCCTGCGCGCCTGGTTCGACGAGCAGTCCGACCTGTGCTCCTCCGGCTGGGCGGGCGCCTTCGCCGATCCCGCGGTCGCGGCGGCCCTGCGCGCCGTGCACGAGGAGCCCGCCCGCGCCTGGACCGTCGCCGACCTCGGTGACATCGCGGGCGTCTCCCGCGCGACCCTCGCGCGTCGCTTCCTCGCGACGGTCGGCGAACCGCCCCTGGCTTATGTGACCCGCTGGCGCATGCTGACCGCCGCCCGCTTGCTCCGGGACACCGACAGCAGCCTCGGTGCGGTGGCCCGCCGGGTCGGATACGCCTCGGAGTTCGCCTTCGCGAAGGCCTTCAAACGCGAATACGGTGTGGCGCCAGGCCGATATCGCCGTGCGGCCGACAGCCCGCCGCTGGTCGCGGTCTGACCAGGCAGCAGCCGCCCGTTCATCGGCCAGACCGGCGGATGAAACTCCGTGCGCGGTCGCGGTGTGCGCGGGGTCGGCTACGTGCGAGGACTATCCGGCCTGCCCACGCCGCAAGACGCGGCGGACGGGAACGACGCCGAGCGGACGAGCCAGCGGGCTGTCGTCGGACTCAGCTGAACGGCGAGCGGGGCCGTTCCTGGAGTGCGCCGTCGACGTAGATGTCGACTTTCTCGTTGTAGAAGCAGACCAGCCCGGCGACCTTCTGGCTCTCCGGAAGCGGCGTGCGGTAGCCCCACACATAGTCGGGATACTCGTTGCCGCCGACGCGGACGGTCCAGTAGTCGGCGGTGCCCTTGTACGGGCAGCTGGTGTGGGTGGCCGACGGAAACAGCAGATCCATGCGGACGTCCGTCATCGGCAGGTAGTACCGCGCGGGCAGACCCGTTTCGAAGAGGATGCGCGGCCCGTGCGAGTCGGCGACGGTGACCCCGTCGATCTCCACCCGCACATGCCGGGAGCTGGCCAGGATGTCGACGCGCGAGTACGGGTTGCGCGGGTGGACGTAGATCGGTTCGTCCTCCTCGAACCACTCGTCCATCGCGCCCCACTCCAAGCGAACCAGCTCGCGCAATTCGGTCAGCGGCGACTCGTGGTAGCGCAGCGCAGCGCCGCCCGCTGTCGTGCCGTCGACCATGAGGTCGTAGACCGTCGCGTCGCCGCGGCTGGTGGAGTGCTGGGTCTGCCCGTTCGGTTCGAGCTTGGCGCGCAGGTCGGTGACGGGCAGATAGTAGGTCGGATAGTGCGGGTTCTCCCAGACCAGCACCGGCCGCGCGCTGTCGGCCACCAAGTGCCCGCCCAGATAGACGCGCACACGCTTCTGGCTGGTCTCGACGCTGACGCGCCCCCGCTTCGCTTCGGTCATATCTCCTGACCGTACTCCTCGCACCGGCCCGCGCCAGGGTGCGAGAACGACGAAGGCAGCCACGCTGGTGGCTGCCTTCGGTGCGCTCGGGGATCAGTCGTCGCCGACCGTGATGGCCTGGGCTTCCTCGACGCTGTGCGGTGCGGGATCGTGGTCGTCGAGGTGGGCCAAGGCGGCGCGCCCGGCGAGCAGGACGACGACCGCGGCGGCGGTGCACGCCGCGCCCACCCAGAACGGCAGCGAGATGCTGTGCTCGCCGAGCTTGCCCGCGAGGTACGGCGCCGCGGCGCCGCCCGCGAAGCGGACGAAGCTGTAGGCCGCCGAGGCGGTGGACCGCTCCACCGGCGCCGAGATCATCACGGCCTCGGTGATCAGCGTGTTGTTCACGCCGAGGAACAGGCCTGCCAGCACGGTGCCGACGATCAGCACCGGCTTGTGCTCGGCGAACACGGCCATCATCGCCAGGTCGGCGGCGAACAGGCCCAGGGAGAGTCCCATCATCGGCAGCGAACCGAACCGGCGCTGCAACCGGGGAGCGAGGAAGACGGACGCGATCGCCAGCAGCACACCCCAGCCGCAGAAGATGAAGCCGATCGCATAGGTGCCCATGTCCAGCGGGAACGGGGTGTAGGCGAGCAGGGTGAAGAAGCCGAAGTTGTACAGCAGGGCGGTGACGCTCACGATCAGCAGCCCCCGGTAGCGCAACGCGCGGAACGGCGCGGCGATCGAGGTGTGATGCGTCGGCTTGGGGCCTTCCGGCAGCAGGACGACGATGCTCACCAGCGCGACGGCCATCAGCACCGACACGCCGAAGAACGGGCCGCGCCAGCTGATTCCGCCGAGCACGCCGCCGACCAGCGGACCGGTCGCGATGCCGATGCCGAGCGCCGCCTCGTAGAGGATGATCGCGCGGGCCACGCCGCCGCTGGCCGCGCCGACGATGGTGGCCAGCGCCGTGGCGATGAACAGCGCGTTGCCCAGGCCCCAGCCCGCGCGGAAACCGACGATCTGCGCCACCGTATTCGACATACCGGCCAGCGCCGCGAACACGATGATGATCGCCAACCCCGCCAGCAGCGTCTTCTTCGCGCCGAAACGGCTGGACACGACGCCCGTGACCAGCATGGCCACGCCGGTCACCAGCATGTAGCTGGTGAACAGCAGCGACACCTGGGACGGGGACGCGTTCAGTTGCTCGCCGATCGGTTTGAGAATGGGATCGACCAGGCCGATGCCCATGAACGCGATCACGCTCGCGAACGCGACCGCCCAGACGGCTTTCGGTTGCTTGGTGTTGTCCGCGACCGGGGCGCGGGTGGGAGCCAAAGTGCTCATCAGTGTTCCCTCGAGATCGGATCGTGCTGTCGCGTAGCCGTTTTCAGGGCCTCCAGCAGGTCGTGCAGTTCGGTGTCCAGCCGGGCCAGTCGCTCGGTGTCGAAGCCGGGCAGGTGTTCGCCGATCGCGGTGGCGAATGCGCGGCGGAACTCGGCCAGCCGGGTCCGCCCGGCCGGGGTGAGTTCGACGATCACGGCCCGGAAGTCCTCCGGGTCCTTGCGCCGCGTCGCGTAGCCTTCCGCGACCAGCTTGCCGATCAGCGCCGTCGCCGCCGGCTGTGAACATCGGTCGATCCTGGCGAATTCGCTGACCCGCAGCGCGCCGTGTTCGTCGAGCACCGCCAGCGCCCGCAACATGGCTCGCGGCAGGTCGTCGCCGCTGATCACCCCGGCCAGCCGAGTGAGCCTGCCCGCGGTGACGAGAAGGTCGACGACGATGTCATCCGCTACGTTCACCTGAGCTTGCCGCACAAGAAATATTATTACATAGGCTAACTATCTATTGGTGGTGAAGTCGGGCACATGAGGTGGATCCCGGCGGAACGGTGGGTTCCGCCGGTTGCCCAAGTCGGCGGTGCGGCAATCAATCCACCTGTCCGGCAACGGGACTTGCCGATTCTTCGTAGTGGATGTGATATGCCGCCGCGATGGGATTGATCTTCACCGGATCCAGCACGCCCTCGGTCAGCACCGATGCTCCGGCTTCGAAAAGGTCCTCCAGATAGCACTCCCAGCCGCCAGGTGAGGAGATCTGTAGCACTCGGGGCGGCGGCTGCGATCCGCAGCGCAGGGCATGCGGCACGCCGTGTGGCAGCAACACGAACATGCCTTCCGTCGCGGAAAGGGTTCGGTCGTCGAACTCGACGTCGAGCGTGCCTTCGAGCACGTAGACGCATTCGTCCGCGATGTGGTGCGTGTGCCGGGGGATGTCGCGCGCGAGGGTCACTTCCAGCAGGGAGAACCTGCCCTCGGTGTCGGCGGTGGTGGCCTTCACCGCGAACGCGGGCGGCAGCGGCACTCGGCCGGGCCGTGCCTCGCCGGCGATCAGAAGGCGGAAACGATTGTGGGACATGAAGTGCTACCCTTCGACGCGATGAAACGGAACCGGAATCCGATTCCGTTTGAAGCGTAAACCCGGAGGGATCGTCAGTGTCAAGGCCACCATCGGCCCGCAAGCAGCGCGCCGACGCCACGCTCAACCGCGCCCGCATCGTGTCCGTGGCGCGCACGCTGTTCGCCGAGCACGGCAGTGCCGTGCCACTGACCGAGATCGCGCGCGCCGCCGGAGTCGGCGTCGGAACCGTCTACCGCCATTTCCCCACCCATGCCGACCTCATCGAGGCCGCGGCCGAGCAGCGCTTCGCCGAGATCGAGGAGTTCGCCCGCACCGAATGCCTGCGCGCCGAGCCCGGCGAGGGGCTCGCACGCTACCTGCTTCATGTCGGTGAGGTGCTGGCGGCCGACCGGGGCTTGTCGGCGGCGATCGAGACGGCGCGGCAGTCGGCGGGCAGCGAGCCGAGGGGCGAATCCCGCGGCAGGCTCGAGGACGTGATCGGCGAGCTCGTCGAGCGGGACCGGGCCGCCGGAACATTGCGCGACGACTGCACGGTGGCGGACGTCTACATGATCGTCGGCGCGTTGTCCGCCACCATCGGCAGCGGCAGCGGTGATTGGCGCAGGTTCGTGCGGATCGTTCTGCACGGCCTGCGCCCCGATGCGGCCGAGGGACACTCGGACGAGTGAACTCGGAGGTCAGCCGGGGGCTATGTTGGCGTTGCGGTGGAAGACGTTGCCCGGGTCGTAGTCGGCTTTGATGTGCGCCAGCTTCGCGTATTTCGTGCGTCCGTACGATTCACGAACCCGGGTATGGTCCGGGTCGGCCATGAAATTGACATACCCGCCATGGTTGGAAGCCAATGGACGCAGCGCGTCCCACGTCGTGCGGACCCATTCCCGGTCCAGGGCGAGCGTCTCGGTGTCGGGAGTGATCGCGGTGATGTTGCACTCGTAATGCGAATGGCGCGTGCCGCCGAATGCCGTGTCGTCCTCACCGACAGTGCTGAACGTGCCGCTGAGCGGGAAGATCGGCATGAACGACAGCGGCGCGGTTTTCCTGGCCGCGTTCGCGATCAGCACCGCGATGACGTCGTTGGAGAAATCGTCGAGGTCGAGCGCCTTCTCGTAGCCGTACAGGCCCCACGGCGCCGCCGCGTCGAGCATCCGCTGCAATCCGGCATACGGCATCGGGGTGCGGAATTCGAACAGCGGCGGCAGTGCGTTCCGGATCGGCGCCACCGCGGCGGCGTGCTCCTCGGCCGTGCCGAAACCGGCGACGATCAGGGCATGGCCCGCGTGGCCGTGGTATCGCTCCGGGACGAAAGGCGCGGGCGGCGCCGACATCGCCAGCGCGATCAACGCTCCCGACCGGCGCGGCAGAGTGGGGATGAACTCACGGATCAGGCGGAGTGCGTCGGTGCCGTCCGGCATGTCCCAGAAGAGCAAGCCGAGGTGGATTTCCGGCCCGACGTGATGCAGGCGGTACTCGAATTCGGTGACCACTCCGAAGTTTCCGCCCCCGCCGCGCAATGCCCAGAACAATTCCGCGTTCTCGGTCTCCGAGGCCCGTACCACTTGGCCGTCGGCGAGCACCACCTGGGCCGAGACGAGGTTGTCGATGGCCAGCCCCGCCATGCGGGTCAGCCAGCCCATGCCGCCGCCGAGGGTGAGGCCGCCGACGCCGGTATCGCTGATCACCCCGCCGGTCACCGCCAACCCGTACTTCTGGGTCGCGGCGTCCATGTCCGCCATCGTCGCTCCGCCGCCGACCCGGGCGCGCTCGGCTTCCGGATTCACCACGACGCCCTTGAGGGCGCTCAGGTTGATCATCAGGCCGCCTTCGCCGACCGCGGTCCCACTGTAGGAGTGGCCGCCGCCGCGAACGGATATCTCCAACCCCCGGTCCCGGCCGAAGGCCAACGCCGCGGCCACGTCACGCGGCGACAGGCACTGGGCGATCACGGCGGGGTGCCGGTCGATGTCGCCGTTCCAGATGGCGCGGGCCCGGTCGTACCCGGTATCCGCTGGGCCGTACACCGGCCCGTCCATGGTGGACCGTAATGCTTCGAGATCGGAATGCACTGTTTGCGTCATGGCATCCTCCCGGCTGGTGGGCCCCGACGACTTTTTGGGAGGCGAGCCGGCATGTCGACTCGCTACGGCACCGATTCCGACCTGCGGTGCCACTCGAAAACGCATCCCCCGGCATGCGCGTGTGGCGCTTGTCACATCTTAGTGCATCGGGACCACGCCGGACAGCCTATCGAGGAAGGGCGCGCCGCCGGCCAGGTCGGTGCGCCCTGCCCCGGCTCAGGCGGGCTGCGTCATCGGGCGGTGCGCGGCACCGAACAGCTGTGCGTCCGCGTGGGCGCGCTTGAAGAAGAGATGCGCGTCGTGTTCCCAGGTGATCGCGATGCCACCGTGCAACTGGACGGTCTCGGCCGCGATGGCGGTGAGCGCATCCGAGCAGTGCACGCGGGCGACCCAGACGTCCTCGGCGGCCGACGGGCTGTTCGCCGCCACCGCCGCGGTCGCCGCGACGGACGCGGACCGGGCCGATTCCAGCAGCACGTACATGTCCGCCATGCGGTGCTTGAGCGCCTGGAAACTGCCGATCACCCGGCCGAACTGCACGCGCGATTTGGCGTAGTCGACCGTCGTCTCCAGGCAGCGGTCGGCGGCGCCGACCTGCTCCGCGGCCACCGCCGCCCACGCGATCTCGCGCAGCCGGGCGACCGTCCCGGATTGGTCACCCGAGCCGAGCCGTCGCGCGTGCGCGTCGGCGAAACCGACTTCGGCCAGTTTGCGGGTGGGGTCCATGGTGGGCGCGGGCCTGCGGGTGACGCCCGGCGCGGTGGGTTCGATCTCGAACAGGCCGGTCGGCGTGACGACGACGAAGGTGTCGGCCGACATCCCGTCGAGCACGTAGTGCGCGGTCCCGGTGAGGGCGCCGTCCGTCTCGTGCACACCCGGCTCGTCCCAGCCGCGCTCGTCGGCCCAGCAGACCGCGATCGTGCGCGTGCCCTCCGCCACCTCGGCCAGCAGCCGTGCGCACGCTTCGTCGTCGCCAGAAAGCAGCACCGCCTGCCCACCGAGAACGGCCGAGCCGAGCATCGGCACTCCGGCGAGCGTGCGACCCAATTCGCCTACCACCAGCAGTGATTCGACCAGGCTGGCGCCGAAGCCGCCGTATTCCTCGGGAATCGCCAGCGCCGCGACGCCGATCTGCTCGCACAGCAGCCGCCACAGCGCCGGGTCGTAGCCGAGTTCGGTATCCATCGCGGCGCGCACCGCCGCGGACCCGGCGTGCTTGGTCAGCAACGCCCGCACCGAGGCGAGGAATTCCTGGTGTTCGGCGGTCATGCGATGCCTCGCTCGGTGCGCTCCCGGTCGGTATCCTCCCGCAGCGCCCGTGCGATCCGGGCGCGATGCAGGTCCGGTGTGCCCCAGGCCGAACGCAGCGCGGTCACCTTGGTCAGCCACAGCGACAGGTCGTACTCGGCGGTGTAGCCGATCGCGCCGTGCACCTGGAGCGCGGTGCGGGCCGCGCGGTAGGCGGCGTCGCCGCAGGCGATCACGGCGGCCGAGACGTCGCGGCCCCGAGTGGGTCCGGTCATGGTCAGCGCGGCCCGGTAGAGCAGCGGCTCGGCCAGGTCCAGCGCGATGAGCACGTCGGCCAGCTTCTGCTTCACGGCCTGGAACTCGCCGATCGGTTTACCGAATTGCTTGCGCTGCTTGGCGTATTCGGTGGACGCGTGCAGCAGGGCCTTTCCCGCGCCGAGCAGCTGCGCCGCGCAGGCCAGCGCGCCGGTGTCGAATCCGGCGGCCACGGCCGCGGCGACCTGCTCACCCTCGGCGACGGGCTCGGCCGCGGCGACCGTGAACAGGCGGCGGGCGGGATCGACCGATCGCACCAGGCCGCTGCGGTGCCCGATGGACAGCTGCTCGCCGGCCAGCAGGACCACCTCGGCGGTGTCGGCGTCCAGCGCGACACCGCTCGCGAAGGCGACGGTGCCCAGCGCCGTGCCCTCCGCGAAGGCGGGCAGCCAGCGTGCGGCCGGGTTCCGGTCCGGGAGCGCTTGCAGCAGAGCCGGAATAGCGGCGGCGGTCTCCAGCACCGGTCCCGGCACGGCCGCCCGGCCGATCTCCTGGAACGCCACGACCAGATCGATCGGTTCGGCGCCGATGCCGCCGTGCTCCTCCGCCACGGCCAGACCCAGCACACCGGCCTCGGCCAGTTGCCGGATCAACGCGCGACCGGGCCCGCTGTCACCGGACGCCCACGCGCGCACGGCGGAGGGCGCGCGGCCCGCCTCCAGCAGTTTGCGCAGACTGGCGGCGAAATCGAGTTGTTCGGGACTGAGCGCGAATCTCATCGGCTGCTTCCTCTCGGTAGTCCGAGCAGCCGCTCGGCGATGATGTTGCGCTGGATCTCGTTGGTGCCCGCGTAGATCGGTCCCGACAGCGCGAACAGGTATCCGTCCGTCCACGGCCCGGAACGCTCCGCCGCCGGACCGAGCACCTCGAGCGCGGTCTCGTGCATGGCGATGTCGAGTTCGGACCAGAACACCTTGGTGATCGAGGATTCCGCGCCGAGCTTGCCGCCTTCGTTGAGCCGGGTGACCGTGCCGAACGTGTGCAGCCGGTAGGCCTCGCTGCCGATCCAGGCGTCCACCACCGCGTCGCGCTGCGCGGTGTTGTCCTCGTCGCCCGCCTCCCGCCACAGATCGATCAGCCGTCGCGCGGTGGCGCTGAACCGCCCGGGGCTGCGCAGCGAGAGGCCGCGTTCGTTGCTCGAGGTGCTCATCGCCACGCGCCAGCCCTCGCCGGGCGCGCCGATGACATCACGATCGGGCACGAAAACGTCGTCGAGGAAGATCTCCGCGAAGCCGGGTTCGCCGTCCAGCTGCGGGATCGGGCGCACCGAGACCCCATCGGCGGACAGCGGGAACATCACGTAGGTGAGGCCCTTGTGCCGCTCGGCCTCGGGATCGCTGCGGAACAGCCCGAATGCCCAGTCCGCGAAGGCGGCGCGCGAACTCCACGTCTTCTGGCCGCTCAGCAGCCAGCCGCCGTTGGCGCGCCGGGCGGTCGAGCGGATACCGGCCAGGTCGCTGCCTGCTTCGGGCTCCGACCACGCCTGCGCCCAGATGTCGTCGCCGCGCGCCATCCGCGGCATGATCCGTTCCAGCTGTTCCGGGGTGCCGTGCTCGAAAAGCGTCGGCGCCAGCAGGAATATGCCGTTCTGGCTGACCCGCCCCGGTGCGCCCGCCGCGTAGTACTCCTGCTCGAACAGCACCCACTCCAGCAGCGAGGCGTCGCGCCCGCCGAACTCCTCCGGCCAGGCCACCACCGAGAGCCGGGCGTCGGCGAGGGTGCGCTCCCACGCGCGGTGCGCCTCGAATCCCGCCTTGGTGTCCATGGAGGGCAGCGGTTTCGCGGGCTTGTTCGCGGCCAGGAATTCGCGGACCTCCCGCTGGAATTCCTGGGTCGCCTGATCGAGATCCAGATCCACTAGGTCGTTCCGTTCTGTTCTGCGGTGCTCGCTGAGGCCTTCATCGACTTGGCGTTCATGCCGCCCAGCGAGTCGGCGCCGACCTCGGCGTTGTGCGCGTGCGCGAAGTGGTGCAGGCCGAAGACCGAATCCATACCCGAGCGCATGCCCATCAGGTCCTCGGCCTGATTGACCGCCTTCTTGGTCAGCGCGAGACCGAATTGCGGCATGGCGGCGATCTTCTCGGCCAGCGCGAGAGTTTCGGCCTCCAGTTCGGCGCGCGGCACCACCCGGTTGACCATGCCCCACTCCTTGGCCTGCGCGGCCCCGAACCGGTCGCCGGTGAACAGGAACTCCTTGGCCGCGCGCGGACCCATCACCCACGGGTGCGCGAAGTACTCGACGCCCGGAATGCCCATGCGGACCACGGGATCGGAGAAGAACGCGTCGTCGGAGGCGATGATCAGATCGCACACCCAGGCCAGCATGAGTCCGCCCGCGATGCAGGCGCCCTGCACCATGGCGATGGTCGGCTTGGGGATCTCCCGCCAGCGCCTGCACATGCCGAGGTAGACCTCGAGCTCGCGGGCGAAGCGCTGGTCGCCGCCGGCCCGGTCCACGTGGTCCCACCACAGCGCGGCCTTGTTCTGGTACCGCACGTGGTGGTCGCGGCCGGGCGTGCCGATGTCGTGCCCGGCGCTGAAGTGTTTGCCGTTGCCCGCGAGCACGATCACTCCGACTTCGGGGTCCTCCACGGCGCGCTCGAACGCGGCGTCGAGGGCGTAGGTCATCACCGAGTTCTGCGCGTTGCGGTAGTCCGGCCGGTTCAGCGTGACGATCGCGACGCGTCCGCGCCGCTCGTAGGTGACGACCTCGCCTTCGTCCGGGATCGCCGGACCCTCGTCCGGTGTTGCCGGTTCCGACATTACGACTTCTCCTCACGTAGTTGACGCTTGAGCACTTTCCCGGCGGCGCTGTAGGGCAGCTGGTCGCGGAATTCGACGAACCGCGGCACTTTGAAATTGGCCAGCACGGTGGCGGCGTGGGCGAGCACCTGGTCCTCGGTCACGCCCGAGCCGGGCTTACGCACCACGTACGCCTTGCCCACCTCACCCATTCTGGTGTCGGGCACGCCGATGACCGCCGATTCCGCGACGCCGTCCAGGCGGGCCAGCGCCTGTTCCACTTCGGCCGGGTAGACGTTGAAGCCGCCGGAGATGTACATGTCCTTGAGCCGGTCGGTGATCTTCAGGTATCCGCGGTCATCGACCGTGCCGATGTCGCCGGTGTGCAGCCAGCCGTCCGCATCGATCGTCTCCGCGGTGCTCTCCGGGTCGTCCAGGTATCCGAGCATCACGTTCGGCCCGCGCAGCAGGACCTCGCCCGCCTCGCCGAGGCGCAACTCGAAATCCGCGATCGGCCTGCCGCAGGTGTTCGCGATGGTCTCGGCGTCGTCGTCGACGCGGCACATGGTGCCGAAACCCGCGCTCTCGGACAAGCCGTAGGCGGTGATGACGACGTCGAAGGCCAGCTCCGAGCGCATCCGCTCGATCAGCACCACCGGCACCGTCGCCGCTCCGGTGACGGCCACCCGCAGGGAACTCAGGTCGAATTCGGCGCGGCGCGGGAAATCCAGGATCGTCTGATAGATCGTCGGCGGGCCGGGCAGCACGGTGACCCGCTCCGCGCCGATCAGCCGCATCGTCTCCGGCACGTCGAAGGTGACCTGCGGGATGATCGTGGCTCCCGTGACCAGGCAGGCGAGGATGCCCGCCTTGTATCCGAAGTTGTGGAAGAACGGGTTCACCACCAGATACCGGTCGTCGCCCCGCAAAGTGGCGCACTCGGCCCAGGCCCGCACCACCGACAGCGCCTGCCGGTGCGCGACCAGCGTGCCCTTGCTGCGGCCGGTGGTGCCGGAGGTGAACAGGATGTCGGAGATGTCGTCGGGACGGACCGACTCGGCGCGTTCCTCGGCTTCGGCCACGGTGACCGGCGCGGCGACGGTCGCGAGTTCCGACCAGTCCAGCGCGGCGATGTCGGTGTTCTCCGTGCCGGGTTCGACCGGGATCACCACCACCGTGTCGATGGCCAGATCGGACGCTGACGTGCGCAGTTCGGCCAAGCGGTCGCGGCCGAGGAAGGGTCCCGCGATGAACAGGGCTTTCGCGTCCACTCGTCCGAGCACGTCGGCGGCCTCGTCGGCCACGTAGCGGGTGTTCAGCGGCACCAGCGCCGCGCCCGCGTAGTGCGCGGCGAGCGCGGCGATCACCCAGTGGTGGGTATTGGGCGCCCACATGGCCACCCGGTCGCCCGTCCGCACCCCGCGTGCGATGAGCGCCCGTGCCACTTCCTGGACCGCCTCGAGCAACTGGGCCCAGTTCAACCGCACCTCGCCGTCGGCGATCGCCGGGGCGTCGCCGAAGGTCCGAGCGGCATGGTGCAGTGCCATCGGTGTCGTCTGTGCAGGGGTTGTCACGGTTGTCCTTACCGTCCGCGAGCGAGTTATGCGTGCACTCTACAAAGCAAGTGCTTGGTAGGTTATCCTACCGACGTGGGTGCGATCCAGACCTCAGAATCCGACACCGCCGCTCCGGATGGGCGGTTTTCCGCCATGCAGGACGAGCGATTCGCCGCCGAAGTGCGCGAGTGGCTGGAGGAGAACCTCAACGGCGAATTCCGCGCGCTGCGCGGCCTCGGCGGTCCCGGCCGCGAACACGAGGCGTTCGACGAACGCCTCGCCTGGGACCGGCACCTGGCCGCGGCCGGGTGGACCTGCCTGGGCTGGCCGAAGGAGCACGGCGGCCGCGAGGCCACGGTGCGCCAGCAGGTGATCTTCCACGAGGAGTACGCCAAGGCGAACGCCCCCGCGCGGGTGTCGCACGTCGGCGAGGAACTGCTCGGCCCGACCTTGCTCGCGTTCGGCACCCAGGCCCAGAAGGACCGGTTCCTGCCCGGCATCCGCAACGTCAGCGAACTGTGGTGCCAGGGTTATTCGGAACCCGGCGCAGGCTCCGATCTGGCCGCCATCACCACCTCGGCGCACCTGGACGGCGACGAGTGGTCGATCAACGGGCAGAAGATCTGGACCTCGCTGGCCCACGTGGCCGACTGGTGCTTCGTCGTCGCCCGCACCGAGCGCGGCTCCGCCAGGCACAAGGGCCTGTCCTACCTGCTGGTTCCGATGAAGCAGCCGGGCATCGACGTGCGCCCGATCATCCAGCTGACCGGCACCTCGGAATTCAACGAAGTCTTCTTCGACAACGCCCGCACCGCGGCCGACCTGGTGGTCGGCGAGCCGGGCGACGGCTGGCGGATCGCCATGGGCACGCTCACCTTCGAGCGCGGCATCTCCACCTTGGGTCAGCAGATCCGGTTCGCCCGCGAGCTGGCCGATATCGAGGCTCTGGCCCGCCGGATCGGCGCGGCCGACGACCCGCTGATCGCCGACCGGATCGACCGCGCCTGGGTCGGGCTGCGGGTGCTGCGCGCGCACGCCATGCGCACGATGGAGGGCGCGGGCGTGGACGACGGCGCGGGCCAGGCCTCGGTGGCGAAACTGCTGTGGGCCAATTGGCATCGCGGGCTGGGGGAGCTGGCGATGGCCGTGCTCGGCGCCCGCGGCCTGGTGGCGGGCGAGAACGATCTCAACGAATGGCAGCGGCTGTATCTGTTCACCCGCGCCGACACCATCTACGGAGGTTCGAACGAAGTGCAGCGCAACATCATCGCCGAGCGGGTGCTCGGCCTGCCGCGCGAGGCCCGCCCGTGACCGGGCCGCTGTCGGTCGCCCCCGCGCCCGTTCCCGGGCACGGCCTGCTGACCGGACGTTCGGCCGTGATCACCGCGGCGGCGGGCACCGGCATCGGCTCGGCCACCGCGCGCAGGCTGCTGGCCGAGGGCGCGGACGTGGTGGTCTCCGACTGGCACGAGCGGCGTCTGGCCGAGACCGCGACCGAGCTGGCCGCCGAGTTCCCGGACCGGCGCGTCGCCTCGATCCCGTGCGACGTGCAGAGCACCGAACAGGTGAACGCGCTGATCCGCGGCGCCGCCGAGGCCGTCGGCCGGATCGACATCATGGTCAACAACGCCGGGCTGGGCGGGGAGACGCCCGTGGTCGACATGACCGACGAGCAGTGGGACCGCGTCCTCGACATCACCCTCAACGGCACCTTCCGCTGCACCAGGGCCGCCCTCGGTTACTTCCGCGACGCAGGCCACGGCGGCGTGATCGTGAACAACGCCAGCGTGCTCGGCTGGCGCGCGCAGTACGGCCAGGCGCACTACGCGGCGGCTAAGGCGGGCGTCATGGCGTTGACCAGGTGCAGCGCCATCGAGGCCGCCGAACTCGGCGTCCGGATCAACGCGGTCGCGCCGAGCATCGCCAGGCACGCCTTCCTGGACAAGGTCAGCTCGACCGAACTGCTCGACCGGCTGTCGGAGCGCGAGGCGTTCGGCCGCGCGGCCGAGCCCTGGGAGGTCGCCGCCACGATCGCGATGCTGGCCAGTGACTACACCACCTACCTGACCGGCGAGGTGGTCTCGATCAGCAGCCAACGCGCCTGAGCCCACGGGCTTTCCGGGCTCGTCCGCTCCGCGCGGGGCGGACGAGCACACCCGGCGACCGTCGAGCAGCCGTTCGTCCGCCACGCCAGGAGAGATCTTCCACGCCGTATTGCGATCGCCTTCTCGCATCGTGTCTGCCGCGTGAAATGGGCGGCTGATCAGGTGGAAAAGGACGAGCCGGAGCGCGGCGCGGTGTGCCATGCTGGATGAGATCGGATCCGCGCTCTTCAAGGGGGCGATGGCTATGGGCCGGGATCGCCCACCTGCCCGCGAACAACTGGAACTCGATGTGGTGCGCGAAGTCGTGCTGGCCAGGCGGCGGCTCGACAGCCTCGTCCTCTCGGCCCTCACCCTCGGCGCCGAGCTCATCGAGCACACCTCAGAAAGCGCGGTCGCCACGGCCGCCGCGCGGATTCTCGAGCAGCACGCCGTCGACGAGGGAGAGGTCGCCCGCGATCCGCGGGGCGCCCTGCGAGCCGATCTGGCGCGCGATCGCGAGCGCGCCCGGCGCATCGGCCTCAGCGCCGGCAGCACGGAGAGCGAGCAGGAGCAGCGCAGGCAGCGCCAGACGGACTTGCTGTGCGAGGTGCGCGCCGACCTGCTCGCGGTGGTGGCGAAATGCCGGAAATTCCGCTTCGACCAGGTGACCTTCGCGGACGAGATCGCGCAGGGCCTGTGCGCGGCCACCGACAAACTGGTGATCGGGGCCGACATGGACACCTACCACGCCTGGCAGCGCGGCATGGTGCTGAAGCTGAGCGAGGAGCCGGTGCGCGGCGGCCCGCCACGAGTGATGGCCACGGTGGACGCCGGTCCCGATCGCGGTCAGCTCACCGTGGAGTGGGACAGCTGCGAACGTCGTCTCGCGCTCGTCGCCCGGATGGCGCGCGCGGGCGTCTCGCCGGTGATCATCTGCGATCGCCTGCTCGCCGATCTCTCGGTGTCCTCGCCGCTGCGCTATTCGGCCCGTTGACCGGGGCCCCTATACCAAGCAAATGCTTGGTTGTATGATGGCCGTGTGCCCGCACCAGACGCCTCTAAATCAGCACGGCGCAGCGAGTTGCTCGCCTTGGCGGCCGAATTGTTCGCCGAGCGGGGATTGCGCGCGACCACAGTGCGCGACATCGCCGACGCGGCCGGGATCCTATCGGGGAGCCTCTATCACCACTTCGATTCCAAGGAGTCGATGGTGGACGAGATCCTGCGCGGGTTCTTGGACGAACTGTTCGGCCGCTACCGCGAGATCGTCGCCTCCGGTCTGAGTTCGCGAGACACCTTGGAAGCCTTGGTGCTCGCGTCCTACGAGTCGTTCGACCGCTGGCACGCCGCGGTGGCGATCTACCAGGCCGAGGCGAAGCGGCTGCGCGACTCCGAGCGGTTCACCTACATCGCCGCGTACAACCGCGAATTCCGCGAGCTGTGGCACCGGGTGCTGACCAACGGCGTCCAGGACGGCAGCTTCCGGCCGGAGCTGGATGTCGAACTGGCCTACCGGTTCCTGCGTGACACGGTGTGGGTCGCGGTGCGGTGGTACCGCCCCGGCGGCTCGGTCACCGTCGAGAACCTCGCGAAGCAGTACCTGACCATCGTGCTCGACGGGCTCACCGCCGGCGAGCGCACCACGTAGGAGTCCTTACATGTCAGCACCTTCCGCGTCCCGTCGTCCGTATGCCCCGCTGCGGGACGCCTACGTGATCGATGCGGTACGCACCCCGGTCGGCAAGCGCGGCGGCGCACTGGCGGGCGTGCACCCGGCCGATCTGGGCGCGGCCGCGCTGCGCGGCCTGCTGGACCGCAACCCGGTCGACCCGGGGAATGTGGACGACGTCATCGTCGGCTGCGTCGACAACGTCGGCCCGCAGGCGGGCAACATCGGCCGCACCATGTGGCTGGCCGCTGGCTATCCCGAAGAAGTGCCCGGCGTCACGGTGGACCGGCAGTGCGGATCCAGCCAGCAGGCCATCAATTTCGGCGCCCAAGCCATCATGAGCGGCACCGCCGAGGTGATCGTCGCGGGCGGCGTGCAGAACATGAGCGCGATCCCGATCTCCGCGGCCATGTTCGCGGGCAAGGAGTACGGCTTCGACTCGCCGTTCGTCGGATCGCAGGGCTGGGATCACCGCTACGGCACCGCCGAGGTGACCCAGTTCCGCGCGGCCCAGCTGATCGCCGAGAAGTGGGACATCAGCCGGGCGGAGATGGAGCGCTGGGCGCTGCGCAGCCACGAGCGGGCCCGCGACGCGATCAAGAACGGCCGCTTCGACAACGAGATCGTGCCGGTCGGCGATTTCTGGATCGACCAGGGCCCGCGCGAGACCAGTCTGGAGAAGATGGCTTCGCTGCCCGCGCTGGCCGAGGGCAGCCCGCTGACCGCCGCGGTGGCCAGCCAGATCTCCGACGGCGCCAGCGCCACCCTGCTCGCTTCGGACTGGGCGGTGCAGGAGTACGGCTTGACGCCGCGAGCGCGCATCCACCACGTGAGCGCGCGCGGCGCGGACCCGATCTACATGCTCACCGCGCCGATCCCGGCGACCAAGTGGGCGCTGGAGAAGTCCGGTCTCACCATCGACGACATCGACGTGATCGAGATCAACGAGGCGTTCGCGCCCGTGGTGCTGTCCTGGCTGAAGGAGACCGGCGCGAATCCCGAGAAGGTCAACGTCAACGGCGGCGCCATCGCCCTCGGTCATCCGCTCGGCGCGACTGGCGCGAAGCTCTTCGCGACGCTGCTCAACGAG
This sequence comes from Nocardia sp. NPDC004718, assembly GCF_053601535.1. Taxonomy (NCBI): domain Bacteria; kingdom Bacillati; phylum Actinomycetota; class Actinomycetes; order Mycobacteriales; family Nocardiaceae; genus Nocardia; species Nocardia sp. NPDC004718. The sequence continues at coordinate 8,119 of NZ_JBSGCA010000008.1, read as the reverse complement.
CTCGAGCGGATCGAGGGCCGGTACGGCCTGCTCACCATCTGCGAGGGCGGCGGCACCGCCAACGCCACCATCATCGAGCGCCTGCCGCGCTGATCCGCGCGAGCGAGCGGCACGCCGAGAGTTCGACGTGCCGTTCGTGTGTCGTGGATGGCGAGAGGCCGGGGTCAGTCGGATTGCGCCTCGTGGTCCGACTGGCCCTGAGACGAACCATCTTTGATGGCGCCACGGCTGCGGTGGACCCGCCATTCGCGCGGTTCCTACCGCTGCGAGCGCAGGTATTCGTCGTGTTCGCGGTCCTCGCGGTGGTAACGCTGGGTCAGCACGGTGAGGCGGTTGATCTCGGCGGCCATGGCGGCGGCCGCGAGCGGTTCGGCGACGATGGGGTCGCCGGTTTTCACGTAGTAGCGGCCATCCGTGTAGTCCATCCACCAGAACCCGCGCCCGAAACTCGCGCGGGCGTCGACGGCCGGGCCGGCGAACACCGTGACTTCGCCCAGCCCGAGGCGTTCCCGCTTGAAGATCTGATCCAGCCGCGCCACGGTGCCGACCTCGTACGGCTTGCGTACCGGCCGTTCCCGGTCGGCGGTCACTTCTTCGCGGCGCACTTCGATCGGCGGATGCGTGCCCGCAGGCATCTTCGGCAGCGCGGCCACCGCTTTGGCGGCGACCCGTGCTGCGGCGCAATAACTCACGATTACGTCACCGCCGGTGTCCGGTGCGTGGCCGGGGAGCTGGACCAGGGTCGCGCCCATCTGCCCGCGTACCGCGCCGTGGAAACGGAATACGATCGACATGTCCCGGCCGCCCATGCCTTTGGACTCGACCCGCACCTCCGGCTCCAGCAATACGTCGAGCGCCCGTTCCAGCTCGACGGCGTATCGCCCGAGCAGCGCGTCGACCGCTTCCTCGCGTTGACGCTTCAGATCGGCGAAATCCATCTCTTCCGGCCGGTATTGCAGCGGGTAGGGCAGACGGTCGCGACCATAGGCGGACCAAAGGATCTCGAATTCCTGCCCGGTGAAGCGCCAGTCAGCCATGCGGGTTCTCTCCGATGACCGGGGGAACGGCCTTCGGCAAGGAATCCAGACCGGTGAGTTCCTCGCCGTTGTGCTGGTTGATCAAATAGTCCTTGACGCCCGATGTCTCGCGTTCGTCGTCCTTGCCGCGAGACCCCATCCCCGGGGCGATGCCGCTCGTTCCGGTCGTGCCGGTTCGCGCCGTCTGTGCTCGGGTCGCCGTGGCGGCCGGAAGCGCGTTCGGCTGCCGCGGAGCCGCCGGGACGTTGCGGCCTGGTGCAGGAGTTCCGGTGATGTTCGGTGCACCGGATACGACGGGGGTGCCGGGACGCCCGGGTGTATTCGGGCTCGTCGTCCCGGGCCGACCCGGCGTCGCCGGAGCGGTGGTGATATTCGGGCTCGGCGTAGTGGTGCTGCTCGGTGTCGTCGACGGCGTATTCGACGTGGTCGGCTGCACGCCGGTCGACTGGTCCACACTCGCCGAGGTGGCCGACTGAGGCGTGGTGGCGGGGTCGGTCTCGGGCGACTGTCGTGGGTCGCCGTCGGACTGCTCGGTGGTCTCCGGCTTCGTGGCTTCGGGTTGGCCGGACTCGGTATCAGCCTGCGGTGCGGACGTATTCGGAGCGCCAGGTGACGAGATATCCGGCTGCCCGGGATCTGCCACGATCTGCGGAGCCGTCGGCAGGACGGGCACACCGTGGTCGGTCTGATTCGCTACTTGGCCGTACACCGTGCGCAGAATCCTCCGCGCTTCCTGCGTGGCCTCCTCATCGGTGTAATCGCCCGCCTTCATGACGCCGTCCTGGGGCAACGTCTTATCCCTCAGGTCCGGGCGTTCGGTGGCCTGCGGCATCAACGCCTGCGTCTGCTCGAGACCGGTGTGCATCTCCGACAACTTGAAACTCACCAGACACGCGGCATCCGCGAGATTCCCCGACTGATTCCGGTAGTTCGTCACCGCGTCCGCCGCCGCTTTCCCGGATTGCCCGGTCCAGCCCGGATTCGTGCCGTCCCCGGTCACGGTGCGGCCGAACTGCTCGTTGAACGCCTGAATCGCACCGGTCAGATTCATCCCGATATTCAGCCAGGCCTCCGACGCCTCGCGCACCGTACCCGGCCGCATCGCGTTCACGGCGTCCACCATCTGCGCCAACGTCATGCTGTCGTAGTTGTCCGGCCCCGGAATGCGCGGCGGCTCGTATTCCCCTTGAAACGACGTGCCCAACCGGTTGGTGAAGTCGTAGATCGTGTCGCGCTCCCGATTCCACTGCTCCTGCGCGGCGATGATCCGGGCGCGGTACTCCTCGTAGGTCATGGTTGCGCGTCCAAGCCGGTGAACTGGTCGGCTCTCGACTGGTCCAGCTCGACGAAGTTCGCGATCGCTTTGGCGACAACCTCTTTCGCGATCTTCACCGCGTCGATGTGCTGCATGAGGACGGCGTCCAAGGATTGGTCGGTGCCGGTTGATTTCAGGCTGAACTTCTCTTGTAGGGCCTTACTCGATGGAAAAACGCCGAACCCACTCACGAGCCTGACGCGCCGCGTCATCTGCAGCAACCCGTCGAGCCGGTTCAGGTAATCGTCGCAGGCCTTGTCCAGCCCACGTCCCACGTCAGGATGTAAGGCGATCTCACCCGAGTTGGTCAGGTCCAGAACCCTTCGCCATTCTTGCGCGTCTGCGCCCGATATCATGGCATCTCCTCAGCTTCCGGGCAGGTACTTCACCAAATCGTCTACGTGGCGGTGAACTTGGACGCACGGATCGCCCTGCTTGCCGACTGAATACCGGGTGAGGACACCGAACGACACCGTTCCTCCCCGCACTGCGATCGCGATGCTGCAACCGAGACGTTGAGTGTCGCCGACATCCGAGAATTCGACGGCGCGACGCGAGCCGACGGTCTGGGGCACGAAGTGCTCGAAGTCAGGACGCTGCATGTACTCGTCGAGTGTCGGCGTCCCGGAGAAGATCGTCAGGTCGTACCAGCGTGAGTTCGCTCGCCAGCCGCACACCTTCCAACCGGTGAAATCCACCCCAGCAACGTCTTTTTCTTTGCTTGCCGGGTCCAAGCTTGTCCCCGATATCGCTGACTCAGGCAGATCGCAAGGATTCCACAGTGCGGCATCGGGATCGGGCGACTTCGTGGCCGAAGTCGTCGGGAGCGCCGACGTGGTCGGAGTCGGTGTGCCTCCGGTGGAGTCACCACACCCAGCCAGCACCACCACCGCGCTGGTGGTGAGCACCGCGCCGCGCAGGCCTTTCCCCCAGCTCGTCATCGGTTCCTCACCGCCGGTGCCGTAACGCATCGAAAGGGGCCGGACCGGCTCCTCCGCCCCCTGCAAGCTGGGATCGACGCTACTGGGCGGTTCCCAGGGTCGCAACAGTCGCCGCCGGGGTGAGGCGACGAGAGGGTCACGCGGTCGTACGTCGAGGGACATCTCGCAGCGGCTGGTTCCAGCGAGGACGCGGCGTCCGCGGGCAACTCGGTCGATTACTTGCGGGATGTATTCGCGGCGTGTCGGTTTCACCGCGGCCTGCGAAGGCAGTGGTGTCACGTTCGAACCAGGGCCGGTGAACCCGCACAACCTATCCGAAACACAACCGTCGCACAGTCATTCACATAGCGGACACGCAGGCGCGGTCCGGCGCAGGAGAAACGCTGTCCCCGCCCTGCCCTCCCACGGGCTGCTTCCCATTCCAGCATCGCGATGTAGGCAATAGCCGTAGCCCCGGACACATCGGCCGACCAGCTGATCACCGAAGAACCCCACGCTCTCCGAAACAACGCGATCGCCGCAACCTCCCGAATCGAGAGTGTTGCGACGATCGCGTGAGCCCGCCATATCCGGGCGGTAGAGCCTCGTTCCCTCTGGTTGGGCGCCCTTTCCGTCGGCAGCACACCGACCGAACACACCCGGCACGGCACACTGCCTGACAGCTTCGGGATTCGAGGCCGAATACTACGGCTGAGCTGGCCGGACTTCGCTTGCCTTGCTGTATTTTCCGTGTCGGCCTTCGCCGGTGACCCATGTCACCGGCATGCCCGGTGTGATGAGTTGTTCGTCGCCCTGGTACTGCCAGAGGGAGAACCACACGTCGCCGGAGTGGCTGGCGATGAGTCCCTCGTAGGTGTCGGGCAGCCACCAGCGGACCACACCGTCGAGGCCCGGATCGGGATCCTTCGCCGCCTTGACCTGTCCGAACGGTATCGAGCCGCCCGGCCCGCGCCATCCGTCGAGAGTGGGGAGCAACGGCTGATCCCCACCCGCGGGGTCGGCGGGCCAGATCTTTCCACTACGGGACAGGACGTCGTCGTGAACTTCCCGGGCCAGTCTGCACGCCACACCGTTGGGCGTGCGCTCGACGGGGGTGGTGCCAACCACGACGCTCAAGGCCGGGACGATGAATTCGATCCGCCATCCCGGTGGATCGGGCAGGCGGCGAAGACGCTCGGGGATCGTTTCATCGATGTGTACCTCGAAACCGAGAGCCGACTCGATGTCGGCCGCCAGCAGGTCGGCGCCTCGCCTCGAAATCTCCTGACCCATAGAGCTATCCTGCCGTGTAGGGGACTGTGCAGCGGTTGATGGGGGTCACGTACAGGTTCTTGCCGGCGGCGTGGGAGGCGATGACCTGGATTTCATCCCCCGACTCGTACCGGTGATGCCCATCCAAATATCGGGGGATTGTCATGTGAAAATTGTCGTCCTTGAACCTGTTATCCGTCTCGATGACCCTGCCGTTGACCAAGATCTGGTAGTCGTACCTGCCGGGGACGTCGCCGATGTTGTTGAGGAACATGGCCCAAGCGATGTTGCCGATGGGGTCCCCGTCCCTCGGCCTGGTGTCGACTTCAACTCTGCCCCACTGGGTCGTGACTCTGTAGTTGGTACACGGCTGATACGAGGCTTGTGCGGAACCGAAGGCCAGCACGCCCGCGATCATAGCGATCGTGAGTGCCGCTGCGAAGAGAAGCGTTCGACCGACTCGGCTCGTCGGCGCGGCTGATGGGTCATTGCGAACCTTCATGGGATATCCCCCTCTTTCGTCGAAACACGAATCGACTTGCCCACCCCGGAACCGGATTCTGTGTCACCCCCGAGCACGAGACACCCCCGATCTGCGAATAAGGCAGTCGATTCATTGGACGCACTCGGACCCTGAGCGGTTCCATCACAACGAAATTCACATATGCTGGCGGTCGCCGGAGCGGGAACCTGGCGCGGCTGGCGCACATCCCCGACCCCGGCTCGGATCCGCTGGTGGTGGCCGCGATCCTGCTCGATGGCCTCGACGTCGTCGTCGTGGACGTCTCCCCGGCTCCGCGGCGCCGTCGCGGATGCGGGCGGTGCTCGCCGGAGTCCGCAGCCACGACGCCGTCCTCATCACCGTCGAGGTACTGCCACTGGTTCTCGGTCGGCTCGGACACGTAGACCGAGGCGTCGGTGATCCCCTCCCGTGAGAAGGTGGCGGAGAACTCACCGGTGAAGTCGAAGTCGGCGTATCTGCTCGTCGTATGCGGTTCCCACCATTCGCGGTCGTCGACATCCTCCTCAATGTGGGCGGTGAACGTGCCCTCCAGCCCCCCGGTCAGCCGGACCTTGCTGTTGACGTATCGCAGCTCATGGACGTACAGCCCGATCGGATTCGAGCTCGGCTGCCGCCACGCCTGCGTGTCGCGGAAGCGGTTCGCGGTGCTGTACCGGATCCAGTGGTCCACCTCGTCGCCGACGCGCTCGCGGACCTGATCACGCACACAGTCCAGCGCGTAGGCGATCGGAGTGTCGAGGACATCTTCGAGGATCACCAGTGCGCGGCGCGACGTCACGTCCCACTCGATCATCGACCGTACCTCGGGCAGCTGGACTCGCCGGCCTTCGAACTCGACGATCGGGCGCTGCTCGGTGTAGTCCTACCAGTACGGTGCGTCGAGGATCTGCGGGAACCGTTCCCGGAAGACAGGCAGGATCACCGCTCCGAACGCCGCGACCGAGTCTGCGACCTCGTTGTTGCCGAGGTCGGCCGCGGTCACCGCGAGGAGCGCCCGGACGATGCTGTCATTGGCGCGGAATCTCGTGAGGTGGCGTTGGACCTTCGGGGCGGCATCAGCGGCGGCCTTGATGACGGAGGCGATTCGGGGGATGTTCCAGTACTTCTCTTGATTGCAGGGCCCGCAGATCGAGCGGCAGATCGCGCACGACCGCCGCCGCGTGGTCTTGCGTCTCACCGAGGCCGGACACCGGCCCTCGCCGCATCCCGTGACTGGCAACGCCGCTGCTTCGACCAGCTCACCGCCACCTGGGACGAACCGGACCGCCGCCGGTTCGCCGCCTACCTGCAACGCCTGGCCGACGAAGCCACCGGCTGAGTATCCGGCCAACTCGGCGCAAGAGAGCGGGCCCGGTTCACAGCGAACACATAGACACGGCCTAGCTCACACCAACGTTGCTCCTCGAGGATTCTCTCGCCGGTCCGGAAGCCGCGAATCCGGACCGGCACCCATCGAAGAGAGGATTCGAATGAGCATCAAGTCGACGCTGGCGAAGACCGTTGTCGCTGCCGGCGTTGTGGTCGGGCTGGTAGGCATCGGGACCGGTATGGCGAGCGCCGATCCGGGGCCGGACCAGCGTCCCCCCGCTCCCGCGCAACCGCAGGATCCGCATTGCCCGCCACCGGGTCAGCCGCAGGGCCCCGACCAGCCCGGCTGCCCGCCCCAGTAACGCACGGATTCCTGACGACGTTCGACCCGACGGGAGAGTCCCCATGCTCCACTGGTTGCCGCCGACCGGCAGCTATCTGCCCCCAACGGGCAGCTGGCTACCCCTGCTGATGTCGATCTGGCCCCCGCGCACTATCTGAACCTGCTCCGATAGTGACCGGGTGAGCGGCCGAATTCCGAGCTCTCCAGAGCGGCGTCTGGCGCGGTCGGCTTCCGGGCCTTCCGCGCCAGGCATATATGCGTCCGCTGTGGACTTCTCGCGCTGATCGAAGGCGGAGATCGTTGATCTGGCCCAGCGTCAGCGGTCCGCGCTATGGCTGCCTTTCACGCCCAGACCTTCGCATGTGGTGCGGCGGGATGGGGCGGACCGGCGAGCCATTCCTGAGGTGTAACATATATGGTACGGTCGACTGGATATGGCGGAGGTGAACGGCGATGAGCGGCGAGAGCCTGTTCTGGGATGACCTGGGGGATGACCTGCAGGATCCTGAGTTTCTCCGCGAGTTCGTCTTGGAATCCATTCGAGTCAAGACTGTTGACGCGATCATCAATGCACTCGACGACGCACGGGCCGCAGCCAGCTTGTCGAAGGCGGAACTCGCGCGTGCTGCCGCAATCGAACCGGCGGCAGCACGGCGTCTGCTCAGCGCCAAGGCAGTGAACCCCACACTGCGCACGGTGTCGGAGCTGGCAGCTGCCCTGGGTTTCAGGTTGAGGCTGGAGCCGCTGAGTGGGTCAGGTGGCAAAGCCCTGTCGACCGCTCTGGTGACCGGCAGAGCGGACGACCTCGCAGAACTGAAGGACGCGGTGGAGCAGTTCGATCGCCGCTAGGCGATCGAGCGCGGATTCTCTGCGAAGTACTCGGCCCCCAGCCCGCGAACGCGGGCGTAGTCGCGGTCGGAAAGGGTCGTCCGAAACGGTTTACTCAGCCCGGTGATGATGACCAGCAGCGGCTTGTCGACTCCCTCGGCTTCGTAGTCCAGTCGGCGGTAGAGACGGTGGTGGGTGCGATCGGGACCATCGCAGCGGAGCTCGAACCATCCGGTCATGTTGCCGTGCATGGCCTCCCAGTAGCCGCCCCCGGCGAACCTTTTCGGCGGCGCTTTGGCGACGGCGATCAGTCGTGCGTTGAACTTCGCCCGTACCCCGGCTGGTAGCGCCCGAAGGTAGTCACGGCCGGGAATCGTTCCGTCTGCCCGGCGCTGGAAGTAGACCACATCGTGATGGTCGTCGGAGGACGGTTTCGTTTGGGCCACGAACGAGGCGGGTTTGGTCGGTTTACGACTTTTGAACCGCCCCGGCTTTTCTGCCGCCCCGTTATGGGGTAGCAGGAAGGATATGGGCCATGCCCAAAAAGATCGACCCAGTGCTTCGGAGCCAGGC
>NZ_JBSGCA010000007.1:152063-198991 GCF_053601535.1 Nocardia sp. NPDC004718 | reverse complement strand
CGCGGCCGCCGCGTAGGCGACGAAGGAGCAAGCGGCGGTCGCGCAAACGCGAGCCACAAGAGGGCCGCGAACACGCCGCGCCGAAGGCGTGGCCAAACAACACAGCCCGCGAACCCCCAGCGCCGCAGGCGCTGGAAAAATCAACACCGTGAACCGTATGGCGGCGCTGCGCGGCAGGATCGCGGGTGAGGTCGACGCCTCCGAGCGGCGGCGGGCGGAGTATTCCTCGGACGCGTCGAACTATCGGGTTCTCCCGGCGGCGGTCGTCTTTCCGCGGACCGACGAGGACGTCGCGGTCACCTTGGAGTTCGCCCGAGCCGAGGGCCTGCCGGTGACCGCGCGTGGCGCGGGGACGTCGGTGGCGGGCAATGCGATCGGTCCTGGGCTGGTGCTCGACTTCAGCAGGTATATGAACCGGATCGTGGCGATCGATGCGGCCGCGCGCGTGGCCACCGTGCAGCCGGGCGTGGTGCTGTCGGAGTTGCAGCGCGCGGCGCGTCCGCACGGCCTGCGCTTCGGACCGGATCCTTCGACACAGAATCGCTGCACGCTCGGCGGCATGATCGGCAACAACGCGTGCGGACCGCGTGCCGTCGCGTGGGGCCGCACCTCCGATACGGTGCGCGAACTGCGCATCCTGGACGGCACCTGCACCGAACGCACACTGGCCGCCGACCTGTCCGCGGTGCCGGGTCTCGCGGAATTCAGCCGGGCAAACCTCGCGGTGCTGCGTACCGATCTCGGGCGCTTCGACCGCCAGGCGTCCGGATACGGTTTGGAGCATCTGCTGCCCGAGCGCGGCGCGTCGGCGGCGAAGGCGTTCGTCGGCAGCGAGGGCACCTGCGGTCTGCTGCTGGACGCGACCGTCGAGCTGGTCGAGCTGCCCGCGGCCACCGTGCTCACGGTGCTCGGCTACCCGGACATCGCCACCGCGGCCGACGATGTGGCCGCCGTGCTGGCCTGCGCGCCGATCGCGGTCGAGGGCATCGACGCGCGGCTGGTCGACGTGGTCCGGGCGCATCGGGGAAGGGTGCCCGACCTGCCGCGCGGTGGCGGTTGGCTGTTCGTGGAGACCGCGGGCGCGACGCAGGCCGACGCGCTGGCCGTCGCACAGCGGCTGTGCCGGACGGCGGGCGCGATGGACAGCAGGATCGTCACCGATCCCGGTACCGCCGCGCAGCTGTGGCGGATCAGGGCCGACGGCGCGGGGCTGGCCGGTCGCACGCCGGACGGGCAGCCGGCCTGGCCGGGCTGGGAGGACGCGGCCGTCCCACCGGAACGGCTCGGCGCCTACCTCCGCGATTTCGCCGCGCTGACGCGCGAGCACGGTGTCGACGGGCTGCTGTACGGGCACATCGGCGACGGCTGCATCCACGTCCGCCTCGATCTTCCGATCGCCGACGCGCCGCACCGCTTCCGTGCCTTTCTCTTCGACGCGGCGGAGCTGGTCGTCCGGCACGGCGGTTCGCTGTCCGGCGAGCACGGCGACGGCCGGGCTCGCTCCGAGTTGCTCTCGGCGATGTACTCCCCCGCGGTGCTCGATGTCTTCGCCGGATACAAGGCCTTGTTCGACCCCGGCGACATCTTGAATCCGGGCGTGCTCGTCGCGCCGCGTCCGATCGATGCCGACCTGCGGCTGGCCGGACTCGGTGACGTCGGCACGTCGAACGGTTACCCGTTCGGAGAAGACGACGGCGATATGAGCGTCGCGGTGCACCGCTGCGTCGGCGTCGGCAAATGCCGGGCCGACGGCGGTTTCATGTGCCCGTCCTACCAGGCCACCCGGGACGAGAAGGACAGCACACGCGGGCGGGCGAGGGTGCTGCAAGAGGTGGTGCGCGGCGCGCTGCCCTGGTCGTCGGCGGCCGTCGCCGAGTCGCTCGATCTGTGCCTGTCCTGCCGGGCGTGCCGGTCGGACTGCCCGGCGGGCGTGGACATGGCCACCTACAAGTCGGAGACGCTGCATCGCCGCTACCGCCACCGGCTCCGGCCGATCGATCACTATTCGCTGGGCTGGTTGCCTCGATGGCTGTCCGTTGCGAGCCGGATGCCGCGTGTCGTCAACGCGCTGGCGGGCCGTACCGCGCTGCGTCGAGCCGGCCTGCGGGCGGCGGGCATCGACCCGCGTCGTGAGGTGCCGCGCCTGGCCGCGCGTACCTTCCGCCGCATCTGGCGCGATCTGGACGAAGGCGCGCGCCTGGCCGAGTCCGCCTACGCGCCCGAGGTGCGGGCCGAAAGCGGTGTCTCCGGCGAGGTGATGCTGTGGATCGATACCTTCACCGACGTGTTCGACCCGGAGATCGCCTTGGCCGCGGCGCGGCTGCTGGCCGCTTTGGGCTACCGCGTCCGGATCCCCGAGCACCGCGTCTGCTGCGGACTCACCTGGATCAGCACCGGTCAGCTCGACGGTGCCCGCGCTCGGTTGCGGGCCACCTTGACCGCGTTGCAGGAGCACGTGGAGGCGGGTGGCGTGGTCGTGGGACTGGAACCGTCCTGCACCGCGGTTCTGCGCGCGGACCTCACGGAATTGTTGCCGGACGATCCCAGATCCGCCCCGACCGCCGCCGCGGTGCGCACCTTGGCCGAATTCCTCGCCGATCAGCCCACCTGGCGCCCGCCGCAGCGCACCGGCCGATCGGTGGTGGTTCAACCGCATTGTCACCAGCACGCGATTCTCGGATTCGATGCCGATCGCCATTTATTGGCCAGTATGGGCGTGACGGTGACGGAAATCACCGGGTGCTGCGGTCTGGCGGGAAATTTCGGAATGCAGTCGGGCCATTACGACATTTCGGTCGCGGTGGCCGAGAACGGCATGCTTCCCGCGCTGCGCGCCGCGGGAGACGACGCGATCCTCCTCGCCGATGGCTTTTCCTGCCGCACTCAGGCCGCGTCCCTCGCTGGGCGCCAGGCGCGGCATATCGCGCAATTCCTTCTGGGCGAGTGATTTTCGGGCGCCCGCGGGACAGGCCGGGCGGGCGCCGCGCGGTTCAGCTGCCGAACGGCAGGGTGCCCGGCGGAATCTGGTAGCCCGAGCTGCCCGCGGAAACTCCACCCCAGGCGTTGAGCAGCCAGTTGAGCAGATTGGTGATCATCGAAGAACCTCCGTCATTGCTACTGCCAGACATTTGCCGAACGAAAACAATATCGCCGTGAATCTCATGCCGTTACATCTGATTGCGAAACCATAATCATGCGCGATAGGTATGAAAGGCTTTAGGTGTGGCTCAGATAATAATCCGAGTGTCCCGGTGGAGGGGGACGCGGGCGCCGCGCGCCGCACCGGGCAGAATGTCTCGGGTGCGCAGCCTGACGGTCGAGCCGGGAGCCAGCCGGACCGTGACCACGGATCGGCCTATCGATCTGGCGTGCACGCTCGCTCCCCTCGGTCGCGGCACCGGCGATCCGTGCCACCGGGTGACCGGCGACGGCGCGCACTGGCACGCCTCCCGTCTGCCGACCGGGCCGGTCACCTACCGCATGGCCCAGTCCGATCCGCGCACTGTGCAGGCCCGCGCCTGGGGGCCGGGCGCGGCGGAATTCCTCGTGGGTCTCGAGCACATGCTCTGCCTGGACGAGGATGTCTCGGCGTTTCTCCCGGATCATCCGAAACTCGTCGACGCCCATCGCCGTTTTCCCGGGCTGCGCATGCTGCGCACGGGCTTGGTCTTCGAGGCCCTGGTGCCGTCGGTGCTGGAGCAGAAGGTGCATACCGTCTCCGCGTGGGCGTCGTGGCGGAAATTGGTGCGGCAGTACGGCGAACCGGCGCCCGGTCCCGCACCGGAGGGAATGCGGCTGCCGCCGGACGCGGACACGTGGCGGCGGCTTCCCTCCTGGGTCTACCACCGGGCCAATGTCGGACCGCAACGCGCGCAGACCATCGTGCGCGCGGCTCGGATCGCCGAATCGCTGGAGCGGGCGGCCCTGGTCGATCCGGTCGAGGCGGCACGAATGTTGTGCAGTGTCCCCGGTATCGGGGTATGGACGGCCGCGGAGATCGCGCAGCGGGCTTTCGGCGACGCGGACGCGCTGTCGGTCGGCGATTATCACCTGTCCGCCGCGGTCGGCTGGACTCTGCTCGGCCGTCCCATGGATGACGATGCGATGGTCGAATACCTGGAGCCGCTGCGCCCGCACCGTTATCGAGCGATCCGCCTGCTGGAAATCAGCGGCCACTTCTACAAGCCGAAGTTCGGCCCCCGCACCCCGCTGACCGATCACACCTGGCACTGAGTTCACAGCAGCCCCTCGGCGCGTTCACTTTTCCGCAGTTTTGCCCATTCTTTATCAGTCGGTTCCGGCCGGAGAAAAGCGAAACTAGAGGTAGTCGCGCCACACTCGGCCATCGCCGCATTCTCATCGGTACGCGAGCGGCAGCCGGAGGCGTTCCGTATGGCGCGCACCTCATCGTCGAACCACACAACTGCAGGGGGTTGTCAGTGGAGCAGAAGCCACTTGGGGATACACCACGAGCCAGATGCCTGTTCTACCGGCGGGAATGCGATCTGCCCGCCGTTGTGGATCCGCCCGAACTCGGCCGGATCGTGATGCGCGCCGGGTCGGTGTGGGCGTTGACCATGCCGAGCAGTCTGGGCCAGGCGGTCAAGGCGCACATGCAGAGCAAGCGCGTGCGGCTGGGCCCGATCCTGGCGCACCCGCGCTCGAATCGATGGACCTTCCTGATCGCGCCGGACCTGCCGGAAAACGATACGCGCCTGTTCGCGGAGTTGTTCCGGCTCAACGTCTCGGTCTGCCGCACGGGGTCGACGATCGCGTTGCCGTCCCCGACGGCGTCGGTCGGCGCGATTCGGTCTTGGATTGTGCCGCCACGGAACAGGTTTCGCCCGTCCGGCCGGGTGGTCGTCGCGGCCATTCATGCGTGGGCGGAGCCCGCACCACGCCGCCGCTGAGCGCCGGCGGCGAATCACATGGCCGACCGGAGTACCGGCCCGTTTTTCGTGGGTTGTTCGCCCGACAGCGCCGATCGGCGGCGGTACTATCGGGCGCGCGTGAGTGCGCCAGCGGTGGTGCTGGGTTCTCGGTCCGTACACACGTCTCCCACGGCAGATAGCGAAGGAGTCTCGTGAGCATTCAAGGCAACACGAACATCGACCTGTCCGGCGCCACGTGGCGGAGGGCCGGGGAAGGGGCGGGCAACGACAGCGTCGAAGTGGCGCTGCTCGCCGACGGACACGTGGGGATGCGCAACGGGAACGATCCCGAGGGGCCGGTGCTGATCTTCACGCCCGCGGAGTGGGCCGCCTTCACCGCCGGTGTGCAGGACGGAGAGTTCGACCGGCCGCGATAAGGCACGGCCGCCTTTGTAGATCACGGAATGACACATTTTCGGCAACGAAAAGACGTTTGTCGAGACGGAACACGGGTAATCCATCATCCGTGGACCGAGGGCTCAAGAGTTCCCATCCCCGGTACCGGAAATTGCGGCCGGACGATTGGGTGGAATGGCTGATCGTCGCGCTGTTGTTCGCGGTGTCGGCGGTCGGAGTCTTCGTCCTAACCAGCTCGCTGCTGTCGGCGCTGTTCGTCGGCCTGCTGGTGTGGGTCGTGGCCCTCGGCGTCGTGACCATGTTGTAAGGGTGCGCCGACCGGCCGGGGATCGCCCCGGCCGGTTGTCCGGCGTCCTATCGGCGGAACAGCTTGTTGCCCAGCCAGACCAACGGGTCGTACTTGCGGTCGGCTACCCGTTCCTTCATCGGGATCAACGCGTTGTCGGTGATCTTGATGTGCTCGGGGCAGACCTCGGTACAGCATTTGGTGATGTTGCACAGACCGAGCCCTTGCTCGTCCTGGGCGAGTTCGGTGCGGTCGCCCACATCCAGCGGATGCATCTCCAATTCACTGATCCGCATCAAATAGCGCGGCCCGGCGAACGCTTTCTTGTTCTCTTCGTGGTCACGCACCACGTGACAGGTGTTCTGGCACAGGAAGCACTCGATGCACTTGCGGAATTCCTGCGAACGTTCGACGTCGACCTGCTTCATCCGGTACTCGCCCGGTTTGAGATCGGCGGGGGGCGTGAAAGACGGTATCTCCCGCGCCTTTTCGTAATTGAACGACACGTCCGTCACGAGGTCCTTGATCACGGGGAAGGTGCGCATCGGCGTCACCGTGATCACTTCGTCCTGGGTGAAGGTGGACATCCGGGTCATGCACAGCAGGCGCGGCCGCCCGTTCACTTCGGCCGAACAGGAACCGCACTTGCCCGCCTTGCAGTTCCAGCGCACGGCCAAATCGGGCGCCTGGGTGGCCTGTAGCCGGTGGATGATGTCGAGTACGACCTCGCCCTCGTTCACCAGCACGGTGAAATCCTGCAGTTCTCCGCCGTCGAGATCGCCGCGCCATACGCGGAATTTGGCGTCGTAACCCATCGTTACGCCTCTCGCTCCGTCGATTGCCCGGCCGCGGCCGGGTGCCCGGCGAGTTCATCCGGGGTGTAGTACTTCTCGAGCTCGCCGAGATCGAAGAGGGCGAGCAGGTCCGATCGCATCGGGATCTGATCCTTGCGCGTCACGGTGACGCCGGGGATCGGGTCGCCGGCCGTGCCCGGATCCACCGCGCAGACCAGCAGTTTGTTCCGCCAGTCGGGGTCCATCGACGGGTGGTCGTCCCGGGTGTGCCCGCCGCGGCTCTCGGTCCGCAGCAGCGCCGCGTGCGCCACGCATTCGCTGACCAGCAGCATGTTCTGCAGGTCGAGCGCGAGATGCCAGCCGGGGTTGAACTGGCGGTGGCCCTCGACGGTCACCTGGCGGAACCGGGCACGCAACTCGCCGAGTTTGTCGATCGCCTCGCGCACCTCGTGTTCCTTGCGGATGATGCCGACCAGGTCGTTCATCGTCTGCTGCAAATCGGTGTGCAAGGTGTAGGGGTTCTCGCCTTTGCCGTCGGCGGGCGGATCGAACGGCGCCACGGCGGCCTTCGCGGCGTTCGTGACATCGTCGTCCGCGACCGAGGGCCGCTCGCCGAGCTGTTCCACATAGGCCGCGGCCCCGAGCCCGGCCCGGCGGCCGAACACCAGCAGGTCGGACAGCGAGTTGCCACCGAGGCGGTTGGACCCGTGCATGCCGCCGGAACACTCACCCGCGGCGAACAGACCGGGCACCGTGGCCGCACCGGTGTCCGGATCGACCTCGACTCCGCCCATCACGTAGTGACAGGTCGGCCCGACCTCCATCGGCTCCTTCGTGATGTCGACATCCGCCAGCTCTTTGAACTGATGGTGCATCGAAGGCAGTCGTCGCACGATCTCCTCGGCGGGCATCCGGGAAGCGATATCGAGATAGACGCCGCCGTGCTCGGTGCCGCGCCCGGCCTTGACCTCCTCGTTGATGGCGCGCGCGACCTCGTCACGCGGCAGCAGGTCCGGTGTGCGGCGAGCGGAGTCGTTGTCGCGCAGCCACTGGTCGGCCTCTTCCTCGGTCTCGGCGTACTGCCCCTTGAAGACCGGCGGAATGTAGTCGAACATGAACCGCTTGCCCTCGGTGTTCTTCAGCACCCCGCCGTCGCCGCGCACGCCCTCGGTGACCAGGATGCCCTTCACGCTGGGCGGCCAGACCATGCCGGTGGGGTGGAACTGCAGGAACTCCATGTTGATCAGCGTCGCGCCCGCGCGCAGCGCCAGCGCGTGCCCGTCGCCGGTGTACTCCCAGGAGTTCGAGGTCACCTTGTACGACTTGCCGATGCCGCCGGTCGCCAGGACCACAGCGGGGGTCTCGAACAGGATGAAGCGGCCGGATTCGCGCCAGTAACCGAACGCGCCGGAGATGCGGTCGCCGTCCTTGAGCAATTCGGTGATGGTGCATTCGGCGAAGACTTTGATGCGCTTCTCGTAGTCACCGGTCTCCGCGAAATCCTCCTGTTGCAGCGACACGATTTTCTGCTGCATGGTGCGGATGATCTCGAGGCCGGTCCGGTCGCCGACATGCGCGAGCCGCGGGTAGGTGTGGCCGCCGAAATTGCGCTGGCTGATGCGGCCGTCCGCCGTCCGGTCGAACAGCGCCCCGTAGGTCTCCAGTTCCCACACTCGATCGGGCGCTTCCTGAGCGTGCAATTCGGCCATGCGCCAGTTGTTCAGGAACTTGCCGCCGCGCATCGTGTCCCGGAAATGGACCTGCCAATTGTCCTTCTCGTTCGCGTTGCCCATCGACGCCGCGCAGCCGCCTTCGGCCATCACGGTGTGCGCTTTGCCGAACAGCGACTTGCACACCACCGCGACGGACAGGCCGTGCTCCCTGGCTTCGATGACCGCCCGCAATCCGGCGCCGCCCGCTCCGATCACGACGACGTCGTACTTGTGCCGTTCCACTTCTGCCATGCAGAGAAACTCCTCGATGAGGCGGTCAGTCGATGAACCGCAGGTCCGAAATCGTTTGGCTGGCAACCAACATGACGTAGAAGTCGGTCAGCACGAGCGTGCCGAGAGTGGTCCAGGCCAGCGCCATGTGCCGGGTGTTCAGCTTGGAGACCTGAGTCCAGAACCAGTAGCGCACCGGATGCGCGGAGAAGTTCTTGAGCCGTCCACCCGCGATGTGCCTGCACGAGTGGCACGACAGCGTGTAGGCCCACAGCAGGATCACGTTGACCAGCAGCACGATATTGCCGAGGCCGAAACCGAAGCCGCCGGTCTTGCCGTGGAAGGCGACGATGGCGTCGTAGGTGTTGATCACCGAAACCACCAGGGCCACATAGAAGAAGTAGCGATGCGCGTTCTGGATGATCAGCGGCAGCCTGGTCTCACCGGTGTACTTGGCGTGCGGCTCGGCCACAGCGCAGGCGGGCGGGGAGAACCACACCGCCCGGTAGTAGGCCTTGCGGTAGTAGTAGCAGGTCAGGCGGAAACCGAGCAGGAAGGGCAGCACCACGAAGCCCAGCGGCAGGATCGCGGGCAGATCCCCGAAAGGGGTGCCGAAATGGCTGGAGCCCTCGACGCAGGAAGTGCTCAGGCACGGTGAATAGAACGGGGTCAGATAGTGATAGTCCGGGACCCAATATGCCGTGCGCACATACGATCTGATCGTCGCGTAGATGACGAACGCGGCTAGCCCGAGCACCGTGACGAGTGGGGGGATCCACCATCGGTCGGTGCGCAACGTGCGATCCGAGATTCGGGCCCTTGTTCTGCTGAATACGCCGGTGCCCGCTTCGGGGGCGGCGGTCGGTGCGGCACTCACAGGCGGATGCCTCGCTGATCTTGTGTGCGGGTGGTCATCGTTACCTCCGCAATCGAATGTGATGCTGAGCACCATACGACACGTGCGCTATTGATCGAACGGGGTCTCGACAAACATGCCCCGCCGTCAACCATATGATTTGCGCCACATCAGGCACGCCTCATGCTCGTCTACGCGGGTTCCGGGCCAACCGGACTTTTCGAAGTCACCTTCCGCGAAACAAGATTCGAGCAGGCAAAAACCGGATGCCGGAATTGCCTCTTCAACCGTCGTGTGAAGACATTGATCGTCGGCCATATCCGATCGGAATCAACCAGTTGACCTGCTCGGATGCACGCGGCAACGCCAGGGTGCGACCGGGTCGCCGTGCAGGCAGCTCCACGCGCCGCGCGGCCGCGCCGGGTGTCGGCCTCGGTGGTGTGCCCGCCGTGGTGAGCGAACGCCCGGTGCGGGAACCGACACGAGTGGAAGTCTGGGCGCCGGTGCGCGGGAGAACGACTCGATCGTCGCGCGGGGCAAGGTGAGCACCTTCATCGCGCTCGGTATCCGGGCGGGGTGAGCAGCTTGCGCACCATGGCGGGTCGCTGCACGAACTGGGTCGTGCGGGGGACCGACACGGCTCAGACGGCCATCGCGCGCGGTGCGATCACGGTGTCGCCGTGCGCCAGGTTGCCGGGACCGCGCGCAGACCGGTCGCACGGGTGCGGCCGCCACGGCGGGTATCGGGCAGGGAGTGCCGCGATGGGCGGCTCGCGCCGCCCACCCCGGAACTACTTCGTCCGCGGACGGGAGTGGAAGCCGAGCCCCTCGTCCTGTGCGCCCATCCAAGCGGCCTCGTCGGACTTGCTGTCCGGCACATAGATGACGTCCTGGGCGGTCCGCCGCACCTCGGGCGGCGGTGACTGCTCGAGTTCGTCGGCGTCGATGGCGAGGCGCTCGAGGTCGTTCTCCAACCGCAGCACCGTGCTGGCGTCGCCGTACTGGGTGCGGAGTACGCCGATGGATTGCCGGAGTTGGCCGACCGCGTAGCGTAGTTCCGCGAATTCGCTGCGAGTCATCGATACCTCCTGAATTCCCTGGCGGACATGCGAACTCGGTGCCGTGATGCGCGGTTGCCCGTTTGCCTTGCGCCGCGCTGTACCGAGCCGTGTGACCCACCACACAACGTGATCTACAACACAGTACCGAAAGAATCCGATCCTGGCTCGCGCGAGGTCGAAATCCGATGGTTGCCTCTCGATTGCCGAGCTCAGCCCGCTGCGGCGTACCCGGCACCCGATGGTGCCGCGGCGAACGCGCGCTCGGCGAGTCCGGCGATGGACAGCGCGACTTCTTCGGCCCGCTCGAGCAGCACGCTGTGCCCGGCGCCTTCGAGCCGGACCAGTTCTGAACCGCCGAGCTGGGAGGCCAGTGCCACCGAGTGCGCGAACGGGAAGATGAGGTCCGCCGAGCCCGCCAGCACCAGCGTGGGGATCGCGCCGAGCCGGTGCAGAGTCGCCGTCTCGTCGAAGGTGATCAGCGAGTGCAGGAATCCGGCCATGGTCAGTAGCGGCGTGTCGTTCAGCATGGCCGTGGCCAGCGCGGCGATCCGCGGGTTCACCTTCCGCGTGCCGAATTCGGCCTCGCGCAGGATCGGCGTGAACAGGCGGCGGGTCAGGCGCCTCGACGCCTGCATCACCCTCGGGGCGTGCGTGACGGCGGCTTGCAGCGAGTTCACTGCCCGCCGGTTCAACAGGCGCGCCAGCCCCACCTCAGTGATCCCGGCGGCAGCGGCCGCGAGCAACCCGACACCTGCGATCCGCGTGCCGATGGCTTGCGGGTAGAGCCGGGCGTAGGCGAGCACGACCATCGCGCCCATCGAGTGGCCGACCAGGATCACCGGACCCGTCGGCGCGACCGTCCGCAACACGGTGTCCAGGTCCTGCCCGAGCTGTTCGATGGTGTAGGTCGACGGATGCGCCACCCCGGATTCGCCATGGCCGCGATGGTCGTAGAACACCATCCTGGTGTCGTCTCCCCACTGCCGCAGGAGGTGCTCGCGCAGGTAGGTCCAGGATTCGGTGCGCAGGCAGTGGCCGTGCACGAAGACTACGGTCGCGAGGGCGTCGTCGGCGCCGAAGACGCGGACCGCGAGAGGAACGCCGTCTTCGGCCGGCACTGTGACGTGGTGGCCGTCGTGATCGGCGGTGCGGCGGGCGATGGTCGTGGACATGGCACCCTCCTGTGGGCGCGGCGCATGTTCGGCGCCTCTTGCCCAGATGTCGCACTGGATTTCCGCCCCGTTAACCCCCTACACCTGCCGTTACGCACACGTTGTCCAACCGAGGCTGCCGGTCGATCGAGCAGCTGGGCTCCGCCCGCACAGAAAAATCTACGAAATAGTAGTGAGAAAACTAGATAGCTTTAGATTGCCCTGATCGCTATGTGCGGCACGCTCGCGAGCAAAATCTGCCGTTCTCTAGGGGAATTCCGATAATGGCGAATAGTTCGCGAGCGACCGCCCGCCGCACGCTCGGGTGGGCGTGCGGCGGGTCCGCTACCGCTCAGGCTTCGGCGCGGGGACGCGTGGACGGCAGGAATGGATGCAGGAGGTTCTCCTCGGTGGACGGACCCATCTGCCACTCCGCGATCCACGGGCCGGTTCCCTCGCTCGGGTCGAGCACGCCGCCCTCCAGCCATTCGTAGCGGCCGTCGAGCACGCCGCGGGTGAGGGTGCGGTCGTCGTCGTCGGTGTTGTCCCACAGCGCGTCGAACAACTCGCGCACGCGCAGCCGCGACTGCCTGCAGAAGGTGTCCGCCAGTTCTTCGGCCGCCTTGCCCTCCGGCGCGTCGGCGGCGCGCAACGCGTGGGCTCGCACGCAGGCCGCCGACATCGCGAACAGCTCGGCGCCGATGTCGACGATCCGGCCGAGGAAGTTCTGCCGGTACTCCAGGCCCGCCTGCCACCGGCCCATCGCGTACATCAGGGACCTGGCCTGCTTGCGCGCACTGCGCTCGACGAATCGCAGATGCCGGGCCAGCACGCCGAACTCGGTATACGCCGCGGGTACCGTCCCCGCGCCGACCGCGAGCTGCGGGAACCACTTGGCGTAGAAACCAGTCGCGCCGACCGCGGCCTTCGCCTTGTCCTTGAACTCGGCCTTGCGGTCGACCAGAGCGCCGGCGGCCGCCATGTGCGCGTCGGCCATCTCCCTGGCGATCAGCAACCGCATGATCTCGCTGGAGCCTTCGAAGATGCGGTTGATCCGCAGATCGCGCACCAGCTGCTCGGCGGGGACGGCCCGCTCGCCCCGCGCGGCGAGCGAGGCGGCCGTCTCGTAGCCGCGGCCGCCGCGGATCTGCACGAGTTCGTCGGCGATCCGGCAGCTCATCTCACTGGCCCACAGCTTGGCCAGCGCCGCTTCGATCCGGATGTCGTTGCGGCCCTCGTCGGACATGGTGGCCGACAGATCGAGCGCCGCTTCCAGCGCGAACGTCGTCGCCGCGATGAACGCGATCTTCTGACCGACGGCCGCGTGCTCGCCGACCGGCCTGCCCCACTGCACCCGCTGAGTGCTCCACTCCCGCGCGATCTTCAGCGACCACTTGGCGGCGGCGGTGCACAACGCGGGGATGGCGAGCCTGCCCGCGTTCAGGGTGGTGAGCGCGATCTTGAGGCCGTCGCCCTCCCGGCCGATCAGGTTGCGCTTTGGCACCCGGACGTCGTGCATCCGGGTCAAGCCGTTCTCGATGCCGCGCAAGCCCATGAACGAGTTGCGCCGCTCGACGGTGATGCCCGGTGAGTCGGCTTCGACCACGAACGCCGAGATGCCACCGCGGTGCCCCTCGCTCTTGGGCACGCGTGCCATCACCACCAGCAACTCGGCGACCACGCCGTTGGTCGTCCACAGCTTCACGCCGTTGAGCAGGTAGGCCTCGCCGTCCTCGGTCGGCGTCGCGGTACTGGCCATCCTGGCCGGATCGGAGCCGACGTCGGGCTCGGTGAGCAGGAACGCGCTGACCGCCCCGGCCGCGCAGCGGGGCAGGAACTCGGCCTTCTGCTCGTCGGTGCCCGCCAGCTTCAGCGGTTCGGGCACCCCGATCGACTGATGTGCGGACAGCAGCACGCCGAGGCTCGGGTGCGCCGAACCGACCAGCATCAACGCTCGGTTGTAGCCGAACTGGGAAAGTCCCTGGCCGCCGAACGATTGTGGGATCTTCAAGCCGAAGCATCCGAGTTCGGCCAGGCCCTTGACGTACTCGTCCGGGATCCGGCTCTCCGCTTCGATCACCGATCCGTCGATGGACTCGCACAGCGTCCGCAGCCGGGACAGGAACGCCTCGGTCCGCTCGGCGTCCTCGGGGCTGGGCTCCGGATACGGGTGGATCAGGTCGAGCCGGAACCGCCCCAGGAACATTTCCTTGGCGAAGGACGGCTTGGCCCAGCTCGTTTCGCGGGATTCCTCGACCAGTGCGCGGGCCTGTTCTTCGGTGGCGTCGACTTTCGCGGCTGTCGCCATGGTGTCCTCCCTCGGACGTGATCAGGATCACATTCGAGTGTAGGAGGGTTTGTTACCCATCGGTAGGCCTGCTGGTCGAGATAAATCTACGAATATCTATTGATCTTGAAAGACAGGCGAATAGTTGGCAATCAATCGCTGCGCGGGGCAGGCGGCCGCTCAGACCGAGCGCAGATAGCGGCCGAAGTGCGGCACCGTGAATCCGATCGTGCCGCGCTCGGCGGAATAGATGAGACCTTTCTTGATCAGGCCGTCCCGGGCGGGCGAGAGGGAAGCCGGTTTGCGGCCGAGTTCGTTGGCCACCGCCGCGGTCGCCACCGGGCCGTCGTCGCCGGACAGGTCGGCCATGGCGCGCATGTATTCCCGCTCCGCAGGGGTAGCCCGCTCGTAACGGGAACCGAAGAATCCGACCGCCAACTCTTCCTCGGCGGCGGGCGATGCCACCTCCACATCTTCGGCCGTGATCGGGCTCTCCGGCGCCTGATCCCATGCGGCCTTGCCGTACGCCTGCACGAAATACGGGTAGCCATCGGCCTTACTGTACAACGAGTCCAATGCCTCGTCGGTGAATTTCACATCCTCGCGCTGGGCGGGCGCGATCAGCGCTTGGTCGGCGGATTCCCGGTCCAGGCGGTCGATACGGTGATAGCTGAATAGTCGCTCCGAGTAGCTCTTCGAGGCGGACAGCACCGCGGGCAGGTGCGGCAGGCCCGCACCGACCACGATCAGCGGTGCGGCGTCCTGGCTCAGTTCGTGGCACGCGCCGCAGATCGCGGAGATGTCGGCGGGTCCCAGATCCTGCATCTCGTCGATGAAGATCGCGATGCCGACGCCGATGTCACCGGCCAGCGCAGCCGCCTCGACCAGCAGCTCCACCAGATCGATCTCGATGTCGCCGGAGTCGGCCCGGCCGCTCACCGCGGGCACGTCGATGCCGGGCTGCCAGCGCTCCCGCATGCCCTTGTCCGCGGTGGACCGCAGCGCGAAAGCCTTGAGGATGCCGAGGAAGTCGTCCACCCGTTCCGGATTGCGGTGCGCCGTCGCGATCGCCCGCGCCGCCATGTGCAGCGCCGAGGACAGCGGGCGGCGCAATTCCTGGTCCGGGCGCGCCTCGATCTTGCCGGTGCCCCAGCCGCGCGAGATGGCGGCCGAGCGAAGCTGGTTGAGCAACACCGTCTTTCCGACGCCGCGCAAGCCGGTGAGCATGACGCTGCGTTCCGGCCTGCCGCGCGCGACACGTTCGAGCACGATGTCGAAAGCTGTGAGTTGCTTGTCGCGCCCGGCCAATTCGGGCGGGCGCTGTCCCGCCCCAGGGGCATACGGATTCCGCACGGGGTCCATGCCCCGACACCGTAGCGCGTTTCGTCCGGATAATCTGGGCACATCTATGGCGTGTTCTAGAAAGCCTTAGCGTTTCGTATTGCACTATTGCTCTCGCCGCCGGCTCTCTAGGCTGGTTGCGGTTCGCCAGAACGGTCGCGCGGCACGGCAGCGCGGGAAGGGAGGGGCATGTCCGACGAACCACCTCTCGCCGGCCTCGCCGAGGTAGTCGGGTCCTGGAACGTACCGGCGGGCGCCACGGTGGCCCAGCGCATCCGGTCCAACATCCTCGTCGCGATCGAGCGGGGCTACGACGATCCTCAGCTGGTCGCCGATCTCGCGGTCGGCCCGCTGGTCATGGCGCTCGGCAAGCTCGAGGTCGAGCTGGCCGAGGCGCGCCGCAGGATCGACGAGCTCGAGCGCGCGGTGCACGGAACGCGCCCCTGAACCCGAGTGGTCGGATGGATCGGCGTTGTCCTTCGGTGACCTCGCGCCGCTCGGCGAGATCAGTCCGTGACCTTCGCTTGGGCGGCCATTTTCCGCCGATCCAGGTGGGCTCCTGTCGTGATTGAAAAGGAGCAGCTCTGTGGGGTGGACAACATCGCGTCGGCACCGTAATCTCTTCGTGACTTAGTGGAACCAGTCGCTTCGTAAGAGAAACGGCGCCACTAGTTACCGCCTTAACGGCTGACGGGGCCAACCGGTCTCGGCTGTCGTACCGGGGACCCACAGGTTCGTCTGGGGTGAATCCTCGAGGCCGATTCAGGTCGCGAGGTAGGGCCGCTCTCCCGGCCCGAGCCCGTCAGCTAACCCGGTCGGCGGGAGAGCAGCAAGATCGGAGACGTAGCTCGGTGGGTAAACACAGCTTGCAACGGGATTCTCGGGTTCCGAATTCCGTCAAGGGTGCGATTGTCATGGGTGCGGTGGCCGCGACCGGCGCCATGCCCGCGATTCCGGCCATGGCCGCGACCATCAATGTTCCCGGTGTCGGCAATTTCGATGTTCCGCAGGAATGGGAACAGCCGGTCCAGCAGCTCAATCAGCAGATCCAGCAGGCGCTCGCGACCGTTCCCTCCGCCCCTGCCCAGGCGCCGCAAGAAGTCGCCCCTCAGGCTCCCAATTTCGCGCCCATGCTGCCGGGCCTGTTCGGCCAGCAGCAGAGCAACTCCCCGGGTGACATCGCCCTCGACGCCGCCAGGACCAAGGTCGGCGCCCAGTACTCCTGGGGCGCGGCGGGTCCCCGCTCCTTCGACTGCTCCGGTCTCGTCCAGTGGGCGTACCGTCAGGCGGGCATCGAACTTCCCCGCACCAGCTTCGAGCAGTCGCACGTCGGCGCTCCGGTCGCTTACAACGAGCTGAAGCCGGGTGACATCGTCATCACCAACGGCGGCGGTCACGCTGGCATCTACGCGGGCGACAACAAGCTCCTGAACGCTGTGCAGACGGGTACGCCGGTGTCCTACACGCCGCTGCGCCCCGACATGGTGGTCACCGCACGCCGTATCGTCTGACGAGTGGCCCGCGCCGAATCCGGCATCCAGAACACCGCCACCCAGGCCCGCGTTGATTCGTGGACCTGGGCGGTGCGTCTGTTCAAGACCAGATCCGCCGCTGCGGAGGCATGTCGTGGCGGGCACGTCCGGGTGAACGGCGCGACAGTCAAGCCCGCACAGCCCGTGCGTCCCGGTGACGAGGTCCGCGTCCGCGCGGGCGGTATCGAACGCATTGTCATCGTGGAGCGGATCGTCACCAAGCGCGTCGGCGCTCCGATCGCCGCGCAGTGCTTGATCGATCGCAGTCCGCCTCCTCCCCCGCGCGAAATCCTGGCGAGCATGCCCCGCCGTGACCGCGGTGCCGGGCGGCCCACCAAGCGTGAGCGTCGCGAGACCGACCGTCTCATGGGCCGAGAAGAGCACTGAACGAAAGCCGGCGACCGCTGATCAGATCATGGCCACCGGGCTGAGGTGACCCGCCAGATAGCGTGCCCTGCACTCGCCGCGGCGGAGCTTTCCGCTGCTGGTCTTGGGGATTCGTCCCGGCTCGAGGAGCAGTACCGCACCGGGCATCACCTCGTGGGTGGACGCGACCGCGGTGCGGATGCGCCGGGCCAGGGCGAAGAGTTCGATCGGCTCGCGTCCCTCGACCGTGCCGAGTTCGGCGGCAACGACCAGGTCTTCGCGCAGCCCGTCGTCGTGCCCGAACGCCGTCACGTGACCCGGCCTGACCTCGGGTGCGCATGCCTGCACCGTCGCCTCGATGTCGGCGGGATAGTGATTGCGTCCGTCGACCACGATGACGTCCTTGCGGCGGCCCGCGATGTAGAGCTGGCCCTCGTACTGGAAGCCGAGGTCGCCGGTGCGCAGCCAGCCCGCAGTGCTTCCCGGCACCGCGGCGCCGAATATCTCCGCCGTGGCATCCGGTCTCCCGAAATATCCGTCGCACACATTGTCTCCGGCCACCCAGATCTCGCCGACGCGTCCAGTGGGCAGCACGGTTCCGAGCACCGGATCGACGATCCGCAGCTGTTGTCCAGCGGGTGCGCCGCACCCGACCAGCGGCACACCGTCCACGGATCCCGCCGCATCCTCGGACAGCGCGACCGCGCGGCCTTCGGACAGTGCGGCGCGGTCGAAACGGTGCCATACCGGGTTCTCGCGCTGGTCGCAGACGGTGACCGTCAGGGTGGCCTCGGCCAAGCCGAAGCCGGGAGTGTGCGCGTGATGGCGAAAACCGTAAGGGGCGAAGGTTTCGGTGAACTCCTGCAAGGCGTCGGCGCGGACCGGCTCCGAGCCGTTGAGCACGATCTCGAGTCCGGACAGGTCCAGCCCGGCGCGCTCGGCGAGGGTGGTGCCCGACACCGCGAGTTTCAAGCCGAAATTGGGACACCCCGTGGTACCGGCGCGGTAGTCGGCGATCGCGCGCAGCCAGCGGACGGGGCGCTTCACGAACTCGGCAGGCGCCAGCGTGATGCCGTGCACGCCCAGGAAGAGTGGCAGCGAAAGGCCGAGGATCAGACCCATGTCGTGGAAGAACGGCAGCCAGGTCACGACGGGCCGATCGTCCGCGACCGACACGGCGTGCCCGAGTTGCGTCAACGCCGTGGCGAGATTGTCGTGCGTGACCCGGACGCCCGCGGGAGACTTCGTCGATCCGGAGGTGTACTGCAAATAGGCCAGCTCGTCGCACACCGGATCGATCACCGGTGCGGCCGACGGCGTGGCGGGACGAACGCCGGGTGCGACGAAGCGTGTCTCGAATGATCCCGCGCGGCGTGCCGTCGGGTCGGCCACGCTCGCCGACGCCATCGCGGTAGGCGCGCCGGACCTGATTCCCTCGGCTGAACCCCATTCCGGCACAGCCGGATTCGCGGGCAAGGTGAGTACTCGGCCCAATGCGGTGCCCAAGATCGGCGCGGTGATCTCGTCGTGAGCGGAGAGCAGGCTGAGCGAGGGCCTGGCATCGGCCAGGACGGCGTGCAGGCGTTCGCGGTTGCGTGCGCCCGCGGCCGGGAACAGCGGCACCGCGACCCGATTGCTGTACAGGCAGGCGAGAAACGCCACCGCGTAGTCGATGCCGTGGGCGCAGAGGATGCCCACGCGATTGCCGGGGGCGCTTTCCTGCCGCAGTCGTGCGGCCAGCGCGCCCGCCGCGGCATGCAGGCGCGCGTAGGTCAGCGTGACGGGCTTGCGTTCCTGGACGCGGAACCGCAGCTCGGTGAAGGCGGGCTCGTCCGGGCGGGTGGCGGCCCACGCGGCCACCGAAGTCG
The DNA here is from genome assembly GCF_053601535.1 of Nocardia sp. NPDC004718. Taxonomy (NCBI): domain Bacteria; kingdom Bacillati; phylum Actinomycetota; class Actinomycetes; order Mycobacteriales; family Nocardiaceae; genus Nocardia; species Nocardia sp. NPDC004718. The sequence goes on along the minus strand of NZ_JBSGCA010000007.1, from coordinate 180,218 downwards.
CGAGACCATTCCCCGCCGCGTGGTCGACGCGGCTCACGAGGTCTCTCCGGTGTTCGCGGCGACCCGATCCAGCAGGGCGGCGCCGAGGGCGGTGATAGTGGGGTGCTTGAACAACTCCGCGGTCGCGATTCGGACGCGCAGCCGGGCTTCCAGGTTTCGGCGCATCTCGATCGCGAGCAACGAACTGAGTCCGAGTTCGTTGAAGTCGGCCCCGGCGTCGATGTGCTCGGCGGGCAGATCGAGCGTGCTCGCCAGGACGCGGCGGATGGTCGTGGTCAGCGGTTCGGCGGGCTCGGGCGTGCGCTCACTCGCCTCGGCGCGGGCGGGCGCGGGGCCGGGACGGCCGTCGGGCACGAGCAGATTCGTCAAACGGATCGCGATCGGGGAGGTGTCGGTCGTCGGCGTGTGCTCCAGCGCCAGGAGGTATGGGCCGTCGTAGCGCAGGACCCGGGACAGTACGGCGCTTCCGCCCGGCAAGTCGAACGCGCCGATGCCCGCCCGACGCAAATGGCTCGCGCCGCCTGCCGCCGCGGTGAGGCCGGAATCCCACAGCCCCCAGCCGATGCTCAGGATCCGTCTGCCCGGATCACGCTGCGCGAGTGCGTCCATCGCGGCGTTGGCGGCAGCGTACGCGGCCTGCCCCGGTGCACCGAGGGCGCCGGTAGCCGAGGAGAACAGCAATACGAAGTCGGTGGCGTCGGTGGCGGTGAGCTCGATCAGATTGCCCGCCGCGGTGGATTTGGGGAGGAACGTCCTGGTCAGCTGGCCCGCGGTGATCGCGTCGAACCCGGCGTCCTCAAGCACGCCCGCCGCGTGCACGACACCGCGGATCATCGAGTCGGAGGCCCGGATGTCGCTGAGCGCGTTGGCCAGGTCATCCCGGTCGGCGGCGTCGCAGCGCACCACGACGATGCGGTCCTCCAAGCCGTCGAGCAGCGCGGGCACCGGGCGAGGCGCCCTGGTCAGCACCACCACGTCGCGCGCGCCCGCGTCGAGCAACCAGCGCACGGCGACCGAGCCGAGCGTGCCCAGTCCGCCGGTGACGACGTATGTTCCGTTCGCGTCGACGCCGACGGCAGGCACGGCGCGTGGTCGCGCGGGCGTGAAGCGACGCACCGTGGTCTCGCCCGCCGACAGGCGCAGCTCGTCGGGAACGGCGCTGTCGGTGGTCGCCACCAGGCGGGTGAGCAGCGGGAGGTTCCTGGGATCGGGGTCGGCCCAGACCAGGCGCACCGTACGACCCGTCTCCAGTTGCAGCGAGCGCACCAGTCCGGCGATCGCCGCGGGGACGACCGAGGCCGCCACGGCGGGCTCATCGGGCCGCGGGCGTGGGCGGCCCGAATCCTCGTGCGGCAGTATCACCGTCACGGACGCGGTGGCGTCGTGAGCGGAGATCAGTTGCAGCAGTTCGAGGACACGACCGGCCGCCGCGGCGCTCTTGCCCGCGCTCACGCCGAAACCGGTGGGCCAGACGGCCACTACGGCGTGGTCACCGCTGCGCCCGGCCAGTACCGCGCTGACGAGTGAGCTCGCGTCGTCCGGTTCTCGCGCGATCCGTTCGGTGGGCAGCTCGGCGTCCAGCGCGCGAGCGAGTCGGACAGCGAGGTCGGAGGCGCCGACCACCACCGCGCGCCGCACGAGGGTCGCGGGTGCGTCATCGAGCCCGAGTGAACCGGGATCGCGCGACTCCCAGGTCTCCTGACGGAAGGGCGCGTTTCGCGTTTCGTGTTCGGCGGGCGCCGTGCGAAGGGTGCCGAGCCCCTCCTCGTCGGTGGAGTCGGCATAGCGAATGTGCACACCGGAGAAGGCGAGACAGGGCACCCCGTGCTGGTCGGTCGCGATGACGTCGCCGACCAATCCGGTGTCGGCGCGCTCGCGGACCAGCGCGTGCACCTCGAGCACGTGGCGATTCGGTTCATTTGACAGCCAGGCCGAGTCGATGCCGATGGGCAGTGGAATCGACGTACCGGGCAATTCGTCGAACACCGCCGCGGCGAGCACGTGCAGGCAGCCGTCCAGCGTCGCGGTGCGATGCAATTCGGCGGCGTCGAACAGGCCCAGCGCCCGTCCGGTGCCCGCGGCGATGCCGCGCAGCGTGCGGAATCGCGGACCGTACTCCAGCCGTCTGCGGCGCAATTCCTGGTAGAAGACGCCGGTGGTGATGACGCGCATGTGATGTCTTGCGGCCCGGTTTGCGTCGACCACCCGCATCCATGCGACGATATCCGCGGGTGTGGGGTCACCGGCGGGCCGGGCCGAAGCCAGCGTTCCGGTGCCCGTGACCTCCGCCCGTACGCTTTCCTCCGCTCCCGGCCCGCGATAGACGACCGCGGGCAGGGCGCTGGGATCGGTCCTCTCGTGTACGGCGAAGTCGGCCAGCGCGGCCGCCCCCGTCGTGTCCTCGGCGAGCCGCAGCAGCCGCCGCAGCCAGAAGACGGCGGGCACGATGTTGTCGCCCTGTACCACGTGATGGGTCAGATCCTCGGCGGCGAAGGCGGATTCGGGGACGTGCGCGCTCGCGGGTCCGGCCAGCAGGAGCGGGAATTTCCGCTTGCGCCACTGCCGCGGTACGGGAGTGCCGAAGGGGCCGAGCGCGGACCAGTCGACCGGCCGCCCCTCCAGGTACAGCCCGGCCACGCCGGTGAGGAAGCCGCTCGCCTCGTCATCACGCAGCGCCACCGCATGCGTGCCGTCGCGGAAGTCCGGGTACTCCCGCACCGCCGCGAGCAGCACCGGCTGCGGGCCGATCTCCACCACGGTGGCGATGCCGTCTTCGGCCGCGCGCTCGAGCGCGGCCGCCAATTCCACCGTGCCCGCGGCATTCTCCGTCCAGTAGTCGCGGTCCATGGCGGCGGTGGTGATTTTCGCGCCGCGCCGCGCCGTCGAATACACCGGCAGGCGCGGCGTCAGGGGCGTGATCTCGGTCAACGCCGCGACGAAAGGCGCGAGCACGGTGGTGACCTGCGGGCTGTGCGCGGCGAAGTCGACCGCGAGCCTGCGCGCGAACATATTGCGGCGCGTGGCCCGCCGCACCAGCGTGTCGATATAGCGCGGGGTGCCGGACACGACTACCGACCTCGGGCCGTTGATCGCGGCGACGGCCACTTCCGATCGCATCGGCTCCACGAGTTTGGCCGCCTCCCCCGGGGCCGCCTCCAGCACTGCCATCGCGCCGCGCCCGTCCAGATGCGCCAGCGTCGCGCTGCGCAGCACCACCACGCGCGCCGCGTCCGCGAGGGTCAGCGCGCCGCTCACCGCCGCCGCCGCGATCTCGCCGAGACTGTGGCCGGCCACCGCATCAGGGCGGATTCCCCATGCCGCCAGCAATTTCACCAGCGCCACCTGGAAGGCGAACAACGCGGGCTGCACCAGATCGGTGGCCTGCGCCGCACCCGCGGAGGTGAAACCGTGACGCGGCGTCCAGACCCGCGGCCCGCCCGCCGTCACGATCGCGTCGGTCGCCTCGGCGAGTGCGGCGGCGAAGACCGGATATCGCGCCGCCAGCGCACGGCCCATCTTCGGATGCTGGCCGCCTTGCCCGGAGAACAGGAACAACAGCCCGCCACGGCGGCGGTTCGCCACGGGGCCCAGCGCCGCGTCGGTGTCGCCGTGGCCGAGCGTGCGCAACCGGTGCACCGCGTCGGCGTGATCGTGCGCGAGGATCGCGGCCCGGGTCGGCTCCGGCACCGCTCGCGCCGCCGCTGCGACCGATTCGGGCAAGGAGGGCCCTGTTCGGTCGAATTCATCGGCCAGCCGCAGCGCGCGGTCGCGCAGTTCCTCCTCGTCACGTGCGGTGAGCGGCAGCAGTATCGGGAAGTGCGCATCGTGTTCGGGTCGCGCTCGCGTGGCGCCGCGGAGCACGAGATGCGCGATCGTGCCGCCGAATCCGAACGAGCTGATGCCCGCCACGCGTTCCGTCGCGTCCACCCGGCTCCAGTCCACCGGCTCGGTGGGCACGCGCAGGCCGCGTTCGGCCAAGTGCAGCAGCGGATGCTCGGTGTGCACGTTGATCGTCGGGGCGATCACCCCGTGGTGGATGGACAGCGCGGTCTTCACCATCCCGGTGATTCCGGCGGCGGCCTCCAGATGCCCGATGTTGGACTTCACCGAACCGATCCAGATCGGGTCGTCCGTGCCGTCACCGAGCGCGGCGGCGAGCGCGCCGACCTCCACCGCGTCACCCAAAGGCGTTCCGGTGCCGTGGCATTCGATGTACCCCGCGCTGCTGGGCGGGCGCCCGGCTCGCGACCACGCGGCCCGCAACGTCTCCTGCTGTGCGCGGCCGTTCGGCGCGTACAGGCCGTTGGAGCGCCCGTCCGATCCGACGGCGGTTCCGACGATCTCCGCGTACACCCGGTTGCCCTCGCGTACCGCGTCCGCGCTGCGCTGCAGAATCACCACGGCGCAGCCGTCGCCGCGGGTGTAACCGTCCGCGGCGACGTCGAACGGCGTCGAGCGTCCGCCGGGCGACAGGAAGCCGCCCTCGGCCAGGTAGTTCGAGGTGTGTTCCAGCAAGACGAGATTGACGCCGCCCACGATGGCGAACGGGACGGCGCCGTCGGCGAGCAGCCGGACCGCGAGGTCGACCGCGGCGAGCGAGGACGAGCATGCGCTGTCGAGTACCAGACTCGGCCCGTGCAGGTCGAGCACGTACGACAACCGGTTGGCGATGATGCTGAGCGCCGACCCGGTCACCGCGTAGGGCGCGTCGTGACCCGCCCGGCCGAGCACCGCGATGCCGTGGTCATACCCCGACGCGCCGAAGACGACGGCCGCGCCGGAACCCCGCGTGCGATAGCCGATCCCGGCGTCGTCGAGCGCCTCGACCGCGACTTCCAGCGCGAGCCGCTGCTGCGGATCCATCAGCGCGGCCTCGCGGTCGGAGATGGTGAACCAGTCGTTGTCGAAGGACTCGACATCCGCGAGGTACCCGCCGCGCCGCGAGCCCAGCCGCCCGGCGGGCGGGGCGGACGTGGCGTCCCGGCCCTCGAGCAACAGCTGCCAGAACTCGGCGACGCTCGCCGCCCCGGGCAGTCGGCAGCCGATGCCGATGATGGAGACGGGTGGATGCGAGCCGACGGAATCAGTAGCCGCGCTGCTCATCGCATCGCGAGATACTCGACAAGCTGTTCGATGTCCGGATGGTCGTAGATCGCGGTGAGCGGAACTTCGACTCCCATGGCGTCCTCGAGGTGGGCGGTCAGCCTCGCGAGCTGAGTGGAACCGAGGCCGAGATCGGTAAAGGGTGAGTTGGTCGACACCGAGGCGGCGTCGACGCCTAGTAGATCCGCTACGGCAAGGACGGCGGCGCAAGTGAGCGCGGTGCGTCGGCTATTGCCGAGCGAACCGTCGTGTTCCGGTGCACCACTGTGCCCGTCCGGAAGACCGGGCCGCATCGCGTCCTCCCTCCCCGTCTCCCCGGCTGCTGTTACCGCTCGAGAACGGTACCCCCGCGATTATGCCGCAGAAACCGCCCGGAGCAACGTCGCATATCCGCTGCCTGCCCGGCTCTTTCGCGAACCGGCGTGATCACATACGGTGGCACCGTGACCGAACCGGACAGCGGTGCCGCCACCCGTGCCGAGCGCACGCCGACTCTGCCCACCCTGCTGCGCTGCTGCGCCGCGCTGGCGGCCACGCCGGGCCGGTTGTTGCGGCCGCGCCGCCCCGACACCGCCCTGCTGGCGAACCTCGAAGCGCTGCCGCCGCCCGCCGCGAGCGCCACGGTCCGGCTGACCGTACTCATCCAGGCCACCATGTCGGCGCCGACCACGATCGTGGCCGAGGGCGTGCGCAGCCTGCGGGAGATGCGGCTGTCGATGGCGGCGTTCCTGGTCGAGCATCCGAAGGCGCGGTTCCTGGTCGACCCGGCCCTGTGTGCGGGCGTGCACGAACGCGTGCTGCCCGAATTGCCGTTCCCGGTGCCGCTGCTCGTCGCGCCGGACAAACCGGTGCTCGGGTTGTCCGACGCGCTCGCCGCGCACGATGTCGCGGGCGAGGACATCGATTTCGTGGTGCCGACCCATCTGCACTGGGATCACGTCTCGGGCCTGCTGGAGCTGCCCGCCTCGGTCGAGATCCGATTGCCGGGAGTCGAGTACGACTGGGCGATGGGTGGCGCGCACGCACCGGCCGGTGTGGCGCGCGGACCGCTGCGTGGGCGCAGTTTCGACCGCTTCGAGCTGGACGGACCGCCCGTGCTGACCTTCCCGCGCAGCAAGGACCTGTTCGGTGACGGCTCGGTGCTGCTGGTCGATCTCGCGGGCCACACGCCGGGCAGCATTGGCGTGCTGCTCGCGGTGGACGACGGCAGCCGCGTGCTGTTCGCCGGCGACGCCGTCTGGAGCAAGTTGCAGGTGGAGCTGCTGCGGGAGAAGGCGCCGATGCCCGGCAAGCTGTTCGACGCCGACCGGGACGCCGCCTTCACCACGATCCATCGCCTGCACGCGCTGCCCGACGGCATCGAACTCGTCGCGAGCCACGACTACGCGGCCGTCACCGCCCGCGCGGCCGAGTAACCGCCGTCAGCCGACCACCACGGTTTCGGCCAGACGGGCCGTGATCAGCTCCTCGGCCTCGGTGACCATCCGCCCGATCAGCTCGGCGCAGGTCGGGATGTCGTGGATCAGGCCCTGGCACAGGCCGACCGACCAGATGCCCGCGTCCAGATCGCCTTCCTCGAACACCCGGCGGCCGCGCGCGCCCGCCACCAGGTCTCGCACGTCGTCGAAGGTGCCGCCGGACTTCTCGATCTCGACGACCTTGCGGCTGATCTCGTTGTCCGCCACCCGCGCAGTGTTGCGCATGGTGCGGAAGATGAGCTGGGTGTCGCGCTCGGAGTTCGCGACGATCTTCTCCTTGACCTTCTGATCGATCGAGGACTCCTGCGTGCACAAGAACCGGGTGCCCATGTTGACGCCGTCCGCGCCGAGGGCGAGCGCGGCGACCAGGCCGCGGGCGTCGGCGATGCCGCCGGAGGCGATCATCGGGATGCTCAGCTCCCGTGCGGCGGCCGGGATGAGCACCAGGCCGGGGACGTCGTCCTCACCGGGGTGGCCCGCGCATTCGAAGCCATCGATGCTCACTCCGTCCACGCCGATCCGCTCGGCCTTCAGCGCGTGCCGCACGCTGGTGCACTTGTGCAGCACCTTGATGCCCGCGTCCTTGTAGTAGGGCAGGAACGGTTCGGGGTTGCTGCCTGCCGTTTCGACGATCTCGACGCCGCTGTCGATGATCGCCCGCATGTATTCCGCGTACGGCGGCGGATTGATCGACGGCAGGATGGTGACGTTCACGCCGAACGGCTTGTCGGTGAGTTCCCTGGTGCGCGCGATCTCGCGGCGCAGGTCGTCCGGGGTCGGCTGGGTCAGCGCCGTGATGAAGCCGAGCCCGCCCGCGTTGGCGACGGCCGCGACGAGTTCGGCCCGCCCGACCCACATCATGCCGCCCTGCACGATCGGGTGTTGCACCCCGAACTTCTCGGTGAACCTGGTTCGCAGCATTGCGCTTCTCCTATGTCTCGCGCGGGCGTGCCGGTTCGCCCGTTCGGGTCGATGGTGACACGAGAATCGGCCCGTCTTCAACTCACAAGTGAGCCGTGGTTCGCATATTTGGTGATCTTCACCGCTGCCGTTTCCACTTCGCAACCGCTCGGCAGGAGGTCAAATATACTGCTAGAAGACTTCAAGCCGGACCGGGCCCCACATCCGGGCCGATTAACCCGGATTCATTCCGCAATCTCTTGCCGGGCGTTTAAGTTAGTTGCTATTCTGCACGCGATTCAGCCCGTCGCCGCCGTCGGACAACCCGGCGGGCCGATGACGGTCCGAGAGGAGTTCGTGGCAATGACCACCGGGGCAGCAGCGCTCGACGAGCCGATCAGGTCGCGGCGTAATCACTGGAACAACCAGATCGCCGTGCACGCGCAGATGCGCCCGGACGCGGTCGCGATCCGGTTCCGTGGCGTGGACACGACCTGGCGGCAGTTGCACGAGCGGTCGCTGAAGTTCGCCGACGGACTGGCGCGCCGTGGCGTCGGGTTCGGCGACCGGGTGCTGATCCTGGCGCTGAATTACCCGGAATACCTCGAGGCCGTGTTCGGCATCAACGCGCTGGGCGCGATCGCGGTCCCGGTCAACTTCCGGCTCACGCCGCCGGAGGTCGCCTATATCGTCGGCGACAGCGGGGCCAAGGCGGTCGTCACCGATACCGTGCTGCGGCCGCTGGCCGCCGCCGTGCGAGCGCAGGCGCCCGCCCTGGAGACCCTGGTGGTGATCGGCGGCGCGTCCGAGGACGGCGTCATCGGCTACGACGACCTGATCGCCGAATCGGGTGAGCCGCACACCCCGCCGGACATCCCCGAGGACACCCCCAGCCTGATCATGTACACCTCGGGCACCACCGGCAGCCCGAAGGGCGCGGTGCTGACCCACGCGAATATGAACGCGCAGGCGCTGACCTGCATCCGAGCGCTGGCGCTGGAACCGGACTCGATCGGGCTGTGCACCTCGCCGCTGTTCCACATCGCCGGTCTCGGTAGCCTCGCGCCCGCCTTCCTGCTCGGCTCGAAGACGGTGCTGCATCCGCTCGGCGCCTTCGACGCCGGTGAGTTCCTGGACGCGCTGGAGCGCGAGCAGGCCACCTCCGCGTTCTGCGTGCCCGCGCAGTGGCAGCTGGTCTGCGACCATCCGACGGTGAAGGATCGCAAGCTCGCGCTCGAGGTCCTCAGCTGGGGCGCCGCGCCCGCCTCCGACACCGTGCTGCGCGCGATGGCCGAGTGCTTCCCGAACTCGTTCAACGTCGCGGTGTTCGGCCAGACGGAGATGTCGCCGATCACCTGCGTGCTGGAGGGCAAGGACGCCATCCGCAAGCTCGGCTCGGTCGGCAAGGTGATCCCCACCATCCAGGCGCGCATCGTCGACGACGAGATGAACGACGTCGCGCCCGGCGAAGTGGGCGAGATCGTCTATCGCGGCCTCACGCTCATGCAGGGCTACTGGAACAAGCCGGAAGCCACCGCCGAGGCCTTCGCGGGCGGCTGGTTCCACTCCGGCGACCTGGTCCGCCAGGACGAAGAGGGCTTCGTCTACGTCGTGGACCGCAAGAAGGACATGATCATCTCCGGTGGCGAGAACATCTACTGCGCCGAGGTGGAGAACGTCCTGTTCGCGCACCCGAAGATCCGGGAGGCCGCGGTGGTGGGCCGCACGCACGAGAAGTGGGGTGAGGTGCCGGTCGCGGTGGTCGCCCTGCACAACCCGGACGACGAGCTGACCTTGACCGAGTTGGAGCCGTTCCTCAACGAGAACCTCGCGCGCTACAAGCACCCCAAGGAGCTGGTGCTGCTTGCCGAGCTGCCGCGCAATGCGAGCGGCAAAGTGGTCAAAGTCCAGTTGCGCAAGGACTATTCGTCCTGAGCGTGCGGTGCGTTTCGGTTTCACGTGAATCGGACAATGCGCGCGGGCGCGAATGCGTAAGGTCGTCGCATGGCGATCCGACGCATCCGCGCCGCCGTGCTGGCGCTGCACTGGCAGGTGAATGTCATTCGGCCGGAGGGGTTCTTCGGTCCCATGCTGGCCGCGCCCGTGGCGGCTTCGGGCGTCGTGGCACGGGCGACGGACTTTCACGCCGCGGCGCTCGCGGCGCGGCTGCCGGTCGTCTTCACCCGGTTCACCATTCCGATCGGCGAGGGTGAACTGGTGCGCAACACCGGATTCATGCGCTCGGTCGGCGCGGCGCAGACCGAGTTCCGGCCGGAATCACCGGGCGCCGCGATCATTCCGGAGATGGCGGCGCAGCCGACGGAAGTCTTCGACAATCAGAAACTCTCCGGCCTGGCGGGGAGCAAACTGCCGGAATGGTTGGCCGATCAAGGGATCGAGACGCTCTTCGTCACTGGCGTCGCCACCAACCTGACCGTCGAGCAGACCGCACGGCACGGCACCGATCTCGGCTTCACCGTGTACCCGGTAGCCGACTGCGTGACCGCCGCCACCCCCGAAGCGCACGGCGCCGCCCTGGCCAACCTCGAACTCGTCACCGCGGGCAGTGTGCGCGCCGCGGATGCGCTGGAACTGATCAGCGGCTGAGCCGTTTTCACGATCGCCACCGGTGGCCGCCCCGGCGCACACCGACAAGGTGGTCGGCAGGGAGGGGCGGTCACGCACTCCGTCCGGCCAACCCTGCACCGATGAGGCGGACCACCTGCTGGTATGCCTCATCGGCCGAGAGCGGTGGGTGTCCTTCCGCGATCGCGCCGAGCAGGCCGACGACACCCCAGGACAGGAACGTCACGGTGGTCGCGAACTCGTCTTCCGGCATCGCCAGCCGGTCGCGCAGTCGCTCGGCGAGGATCTGCGCGACCATCACCCGCGTGGTGCGCAGTAGCACGGTGCCGCTCTTGCGGCCGAGCAGCGCCCGGTAGATCTCCGGGTGACGGGCGGCCAGCTCGAACAGCGTGCGCACCGGCGCGAGCGGTTCGGGAGCGTCCGCGTCGGTCTCCGCCGCGGTCATGGCCGCGCGCAGGTAGTCGGTGCTGCTGCGCAGCAGCAGATCGTCTTTGTCCCGGTAGTGGGTGTAGAACGTCGACCGCCCGACGTCCGCGCGCTCGAGGATGTCGCGGACGGTGATCCGGTCGTAGGCGCCTTCGACCATGAGCTCGATCAGCGCCCGATGCAGCGAGGCCCTGGTGCGCCGGACCCGGCGATCGGCGCTGTCCTGTTCTTCCGGCACGGTGCCTCCCGGACAAATGTCTCGTACGCGTCCGGTTACGGACGGTTTCCGTGGCATTGATCCTGGTCGGCGCGGCCATATCGGCAGATCCTGAACTCATGTCCGGAAACGAACGCCAGTCTGCCACGAATGGCCGCCCCGACGTCGGCGTGCTGCTCACCCAACCGCGCCGCTACCGAGCCCTCAAAGCCGCGCTTCTGCTCGGCCGGGCGAACCGCCTGAACGCCCGGCTCGCCGAGCTGGCTCGTCCCGCCGCCGGCGCCGAGGTCGTCGATGTCGGTTGTGGTCCGGGCGATCTCGCTCGCCTGCTCGCTCGCCGCGTCGGCCGGGTCACCGGCGTCGATCCGTCGCCGCAGATGATCGACTACGCGACCGCGCGCTCACATGACCTGGCCAATTGCCGGTTCGAAATCGGTACGGCACAGAATCTTCCGCTGCCCGACGCGTCCGCCGATCTCGTGACCTCGACCTTCGCGATGCATCACATCCCCGCGTCGCACCGTGCCGACGCCATCGCGCAGATGTTCCGGGTATTGCGCCCGGGCGGTCGGCTGCTGCTCGCCGACACGCTGCCGAGCGATCCGTTGCTCTCCACCGTGGTGCGCGTCATGGCGAGGTTCGCGGCGCACCGCACCCACGATGCCGATCACGACCACGGTGATCCACTGGCGGGCATCGATATCCGTCGGTATCGAGACGATCTGCGCGCGAACGGTTTCGAAAAAGTCGAATTCGTCGTAGTCCGCCCCGCGACCGCCGTGTTGCTGGCGAACAAGCCAGGCGAGACCGCCGCTTAGATCAGGTCCTTCTCAGCCAGCCAGCGCATGGCGCCCCATCCGCAGAACACCGGAAGCCAGCAGGTGAGTACGCGGTAGAGCAGCACCGAGGGCACCGCGATGTTCGCGGGCAGGCCGAAGGCGGCCAGACCACCGATCAGCGCCGCCTCGACCGCGCCGACACCGCCCGGGGTCGGCGCGGCCGCGGCCAGCGTGCCGCCGATCATGGTGACGATCGTGACGGTGATGAAGGTGGTGCCGCCGCCGAACGCCTGCACGCTGGCCCACAGCGCGCCCGCCATACCGACGGTGAGCGCCGCGCATCCGCCGATGATCACCGCGGAACGTTTGGGATCGCGGGCCAGGTCGGCGAGTTCGCTGATCACCTCCTGCAACTGCGGCCGCACCGCGTCGTTCAGCCAGCGGCGCAGTTTCGGCACGAACATGAACGCGCCGACGATGCCGACGCCGACGCCCGCGAGCAGATACAGCACCGTGGCGTGCGGGACGAAATGCGACAGGTCCGTCGAGGTGCCCGCCAGGATGCTGAACGCGAGCAGCAGGCCGACATGCGTGATCACCTGCACCGCCTGTTGCAGCGCGACCGCGGCGGTGGCGCGCACCGTGCCGATACCGGACTTCTGCAGAAACCGTACGCTCAACGCGAGTCCGCCGACGCCCGCCGGCGTGGTGGTCGCGGCGAAAGTATTGGCGACCTGCATGATGAGCAGATTCCGGATGTTCACCGCGCCGAACGCACAGGCCCACAGCGCCGCCGCCGCGCCGACGTAGGTCAGGGCGGAGACGAGCAGCCCGAGCAGCGCCCACCACCAGTTCGCCGTGCGCAGCTGGGTGAAAAAGGTCGGCACCGCGCTGATGAACGGGTAGGCCACGTACACCAGCCCGATCAGCAGGACCAACTGGATGATCTGGTTGCGGGAGAACCGGGTGATCTGCTCGGCTTCGATCCGGTCCTGACCGGTCTGTTTGCGCACCTCGTCGCGGGCGTCGGACAGCGCGGTCTTCCATTCCGGGACCGCTTTGCGGATACCGGTCGGTATGGCCGACTTGGTCAACCGGCTCGCCGCGGCGAGCACCCGCGCCTCGCCCAGGGTTTCGATCGCCGCACGCACGGCGGGCTCTTTGCCGAACGTCGCGGTGGTCGTCACCAGCAACTGGGCGATGTCGGATTGCAGTTGCGCGTCCGACGCTCCGTATTCGGCGTTGCCGAAGCCGCCGAACAGCGTGACGCCGTCGGCCACACGGATGTCGACCGGCCGCAGGTCGCCGTGTGAGATCTGTTTCCGTTGCAGAGTGTCCAGCGCCCGCCACACCCCGGGCAGCACTTCGGCGGACTGTTCGGTGATCGCCGTGCCGCACGGCTGGGTGCGCGCGTACAGTATCCAGCCGCGCGACAGCGCGGCGACCGCGACGGGGGTGCAGCTGCCGAGCCCCAGGTCGGCGACGGCGATCGCCATGAGCGCGCGATGCTCGACCGCGCGGTGCATGGAACCGTGGATGGCCGCGGTTTCGCTGGAGCGGAAGGTCAGCCAGCGCCACAGCTGGCGCAGCGCGCCGAAGCTGCGCTGGTTCTTGCCGAACATCTCGACGAGCAGCTCGCGTTCCGGCCCTTCGATGGCGGCGGCGAGCACCAACGGACCGCGGCCCGCCGGATGCACCACGGTGAACCCGGTGACCGTGTGGCCGCGTTCGGCGAGCACCCGCACGGCCGCGTCGAGCGGGACCTCCAGCGCGGGCGTGCCCACCACGAGCACGATCACCGCGCCGACCAGCCAGCCGACCGCGAGCCCGAACATCGCCCGGGCGGGTACCACGGTGCTGACCACGAGGTGGATCGGCGCGAACGCCAGCAGCAGGAACCACAACCAGCGCCGCGGGCGGGTTGGCAGCCACGGGCTGGCCACGGTGAGCATCGCGGCGATCATCGCGATCCAGCGCGGATCGTCGAGGAACTGGGACAGGAAGGTGTCCAACCGGTCGGGTACCTGCAGATGCCATTTCGGCGCGGAGAGGCCGGTGCCGGTGATGGACAACAGCAATCCCGCTACCGCCCCGGCCGCGGCGTAGCCCGCGAGCAGCTTCCACTGCCTGCCGATGATCAGCTCGATCAGGATCGCGAACGGCAGTGCGAGAATCGCCATGCCGTAGACCAGATACACCAGGTTCGACTGGTCCGGATTGAGGAAACCGACGATGGTGGAGACCGAGCGTTCCAGGGCCAGCCATTCCGGGCGGGTGATCAGTGAGGCCGCGATCACGACCGCCACCCACAGCGTTGCGAGGACGACCCGGACGATGTCGCTCGTGCGTCGGATCAGCGGCTGTAGCAGGCTCCCCGTGACCGGGATCTCCCGCCCGTCCACTCGCATGCTCGCCCGCCTCTCCGGGTATTCAGGCCGTACTGGTCGGAGCCCGCGAGACCCCGTTCAGGTCCTGCTCGCCCGCCTCTCCGGGTATTCGGGCCGTACTGGTTGGGAGCCGCGAGACCCGCGTTCAGGTCCTGCGTCGAGCGCCGCTCCCCTTCTGGGCGTACCCGGTGAGTTACCCATGGGCGTACGAAATCTGTTGTTACGTTCGCTGCACGATACCGGCTGGTGCGCACGATCCGGCTCGCGGAACCCCGCCGCTGTCCCCGCTGGGCTGTGCACTGTGCCGGACATCACTCACGGTCGAGGTTGATCCTCACATTAGTGTCAAGTTTCAGCATGAGGGCATGGACAACGAACTCTTCGAGTACAGCCCGATCGTCGATCGTCCGCCGTTGCGGTGGCCCGGCGGTGCCAGGGTCGCGTTCTATGTCGGGCTCAATGTCGAGCACTATCGGGTGGACCGGCCGTCCACGAGCATCTTTCCCGGTACTGCCGGGCTCGCGCCGGATCCGCTGAACTACGGCTGGCGTGATTACGGACCTCGGGTGGGCATCTGGCGGCTGATCGATGTGCTCGACCGGCACGGTGTCCGGGCCAGCGCGCTGCTCAATTCCGATGTCGCCGAGCGGTATCCGCAGATCATCGCGGCGGGTGTACGGCGGGACTGGGCGTGGCTCGCGCACGGGAAGAACAACTCGATCTTTCAGCCGGACGTTCCGGCTGAGGAGGAGGGCGCCTACCTCGCCGATGTGGTCGCGACCATCGAGCGCGCGACCGGACGCAGGCCGCGCGGCTGGATGGGGCCCGCGCTCACCGAGTCCTTCCGCACCCCGTCGCTGCTGGCCGAACTCGGCCTCGGCTACGTCCTCGACTGGACCAACGACGACCAGCCCTATCCCCTGTCGGTACCCGGCGTGCTCAGTGTCCCTTACTCGGTGGAACTCAACGACAACACACTGTTCCTCGGCAAAGCCACCAGCGGACCGGACTTCGTGCGTATCGTCCGCGATCAGTTCGACCAGCTCTACGCCGAGTCGGCCGACAGCGGGCGGGTCATGGCGCTGGCCCTGCACCCGTTCGTGATCGGGCAGGCGTTCCGGATCAAATACCTGGACGAAGCGCTCGAATACGTGGCGGGCCACCCGGGAGTGTGGCTGACCACCAGCGACGAGATCGCCGAGCACTACTCCAGCGCGTCGGTGCTTGCCGAACCCGCGCGAGCCGATGACGATCGGGTCAGGTAAACCGATCCGCGAGAGGCAGCGATGGCAGCGCAGGAACAGACACAGGACCAAGACCTCACCGGAAAGACGGTGGTGGTGACCGGCGCGAGCTCGGGCATCGGCGCCGCGGCGGCGCAGCGGCTCGCGGCTCGCGGCGCCACCGTCGCCGTCGTCGGCCGATCCCCGGAGCGCACCGCCGAGGTGGCGGCGAAGGCGGGCGCGCAGCCGTTCGTCGCCGACTTCGCCCGGCTCGACGACGTGCGCAAGCTGGCCGACCAACTGCTCGACCGGTACCCGACGATCGACGTGCTGGCCAACAACGCGGGCGGCGCGTGGCCCAAGCGGACGGTCACCGACGACGGCAACGAACTCACCTTCCAGGTCAATCACCTGTCGCCGTTCCTGCTGACCAACCTGCTGCTGGAGCGTTTGACCCGATCGCGGGCCCGGGTGGTGAACACCGCGAGCACGACCTACCGGATGGCGAAGCTGGACTTGGCCACGGCCAACGCGTCGACCGGCTCGTTCAACCCGCTCGGCGCGTACGGCGCGTCCAAACTGGCGAACATCTTGTTCACCAGGGAACTGGCCCGCCGCACCGAGGGCACCGGCATCACCACCGCGGCCTTTCATCCCGGTGTGGTCGCGACCCATGTCTACGACAACGCGCCGCTCGGCTTCGGCTGGTTCGTCCGGTCTCCGCTGGCGCGCCCGTTCTTCATCCAGCCGGAGAAGGGCGCCGAGCCGCTGGTGCATTTGGCCACGACCACCGACGGCGCGGCGATCAACGGCCAGTACTTCCATCGTTTCCGACTGGAGCCGCCGCGCAACAAGCAGGCGCTCGATGCCGATCTCGCGCGACGGCTCTGGACGCTGTCCGAGCGGGCCACCGGGCTCACCTCGACCGAATAGTCAGGCGGTCACGGTTCTGCGAGCCGGAGCGAGGAGCCCGCTGCCCGTTCCGGCTCGACACCGACCCCGTACACCCCACCGGACACCGCGCTCGCGTCCAGCTCGACGATCGCCCGCGCGACCTGCTCGGTGGGGACCAGGGCCGGAAAAGTGGTCGGGGCGATCGCGTTCGCGCGCACCCCGAACTCGGCGAACTCGGCGGCGATATTGCGGGTCAGCTGGTTGAGCGCGGCTTTCGACGCGGAGTACAGCGTCTGTGCCGGGTAGACCTCCGAGCCGGAGATGCTCGAGACATTGACGATGTTGCGGTTGCGCGCGCGATTCTCGGGGCCCGCGTGCAACCAGCATCGTTGCGCCAGCCGCGCCGAAAGACGCAGGGGTACCGCTACGTTCAGCGCGAAGTGCGGATCGAAGTCGTCCAGCGCTGCGTCGCCGTCGACGATGCCGCCCGGATGCAGCCGGACGTGCGCCGCGTTGTTCACCAGCAGGTCGACTCCGCCGAACCGGGCCAGCGCCAGGTCGATCACCCGTTCCACTTCACCCGGCTCGGTCAGATCCGACCGCACCACGAACACACGGGAATCGTTCTCGGGCACGGTCGCGTCCGGCGCCAGCGGATCGATGTACCACTCCAGTTGCGACGGCACCGCGGGCGTGCGCGTGCGGCACACGGCGACGATGTCGTAGTCGCGGTAGTAGGCCTGGCAGAACGCGTCGCCCAGTGTGCCGCTCGCACCGGTGAGCAGGCAGACGCGGCGTTCACCAGTGGACAATCTTGTCTCCTCCCCAGCGCCGTTCGGCGTCCGCCTTGGTGCGGTGCACCCACATCAGCACGCTGTTGCGGTCGTTGATGTTGTTGCCCGCGAACGTATGCCAGGTGCGCGGGGTGACCTCGAACAGCAGCAGCGAATTGTCCAGCGGCGGGACGAGGGATACCGACTGCGGCGCGGCTCCCTGGGCGACGTGGTCGTACAGCGCGGTCTCGCCGCCGTCGCCCGGCTGCCATCCCGGATTGCCCAGATAGAACTGCACCGCGACGCCGCGCACGGTCTCGCGCGCGACGACGCCGGTCGCGCGTGCCCCGGTCTTGGTGTGCACGGTGGCGTCGGGCAGGCGTACTTCGCCGGGACCGGGCGGCGGGCCGGGGAACCAGGCCGGGTTGAGATCGTTGTGCGGGCGGCCGAACGGGCTGCCCGATCCGTGGTGGTGCACCGATCCTTCGACATCGCCGGTCGGTTCGACACCCCCGAGCCGGGCGACCAGGTCGTGCCACTCACGTGAGGTGAACACCGCGAGCGGGCCGTCGCGTAGGTCCTCCAGCCGAATTCCGCCGGCGCTGTAGCCGTCGGCGACCGGGGCGACCAGGTCGGGGCGCTTGCCGCGAACCTGCTCCAGTTGCTCGGTCAACCGCTGATAGAACTCGGGAACGAAGACGTCGCGGGCGTACACGTGCGGAAAGGGCCTGCTGCGCCGGATCCAGCGTCGGTGGGCGAAAATCTCTGCGAACCACTGCGGAACCGGCGGTGTCGCGAGCTCCGGCTCGGTTGTCACCATTACTCCCTCCCGGTCGAACCGCCGTGATCATATTGCCCGTACCCGGACACGCGGGCCGGTCTCGGCCCTGCAAGGATCACGGGGGTGAGCCGGGATCTGCGTGTGTGTTTCGTCGGCGATTCGTTCGTCGCCGGTGTCGGCGACCCGGATTTTCGGGGGTGGGCGGGCAGGCTCGCGTCCGCGGCACATGCGCAAGGGATTCCGCTGACGGCCTACAACCTCGGGGTGCGCGGACAGACCTCGGCCGAGATCGTGCGGCGCTTCCGCGCCGAATGCGCGCCCCGCCTGCCGGAGGGCGTGGACGCGCGGGTCGTGCTCTCCTTCGGCGTGAACGATGCCATGCACGAGAACGGCGGTCCGCGGGTCGCGCCCGACGAGTCGGCGGCCAACCTCGGCGAGTTGCTCGCGCAGGCGGGCGAGCGAGGTTGGCCGGTGCTGATGGTCGCTCCGCCGCCGATCGCCGACGAAGAGCACAATGCCCGCACCGCCGCGCTGGACGAGCGATTCGCGCAGGTCTGCGCCGCGTCGGAGGTGCCGTACGTGCGCGTGCACCAGTCACTGCGCGACAGCGCGGTGTGGGCCGCCGAGGTGCGCGCGGGCGACGGGGCGCACCCAGGGGCCGCGGGTTACGAGGAGCTCGCAGCGCTCATCGCTCCGCAGTGGCTCGCGTGGCTGTCGCGGTGACACCTCGATTCCGGAGCGTACAGATCTGATCTGTCCCAGACAGAATAAGCCACTATTTCGAATTCGGGTACACCGACCCGGCATGGCACCGAAATCATTTGCGCCCCCACCGTGACCGAAATTACTCGATCGGCATTCCCCGCTTGCCCGCCTCTGCCAGCCGTCTCCGTGCGGAGTCCAGCTCCAGTGCCGGCGAACCGGCTCTCGGCACCTCGTCCGAGACGAACGCTTCGCTCAATTCCGGTACCCAACGGACGATCTCGTCGCGATAAGGACCTTCGGTCTCCAGCTGACCGAGCACGCCCACGAGCGTGAGGAACGAGCGGGCGAACGGCGTGAAGTAGGCGGGCATGGTCAGCTGCCGGACCACATTGGTCAATCGAGGATTGGTGGTGCGCAACACTTGTCGCCGCAACCAGCGGGTGGTCAGACGGTAGGTCTCGTGCCGGAAGGGTTCACCGCAGGGAGTGATGGCGGCGTAGAGCGCATCACTGTCGAGAGCGAGTCCGTTCGCCACGAAGCCGTGTCTGCGCGTGGCGTCCGCCAGATCAACTGGCCCGCCTCGGAATATCGCTTTACAGCAGTCGAGCGTCAGTTCGCCGAAACCCGCGGGAGGCCAAGGGCTGCACGCGCCGAAATCCATGACGCCGAGCCGGCCGTCCGGCAGCACGCGGAAGTTGCCCGGATGAGGATCGGCGTACAGCAGGCCGTGGCGAGCCCAGCCGGAGGTCACGAAGCGGACCATGAGCATGCCCACCCGGTCACGCTCGGCCTGCGTGCCCGCGGCGACGACGCGCGGTACGGGTGTGCCATCGATCCATTCGCTGATCAGCACGTCACCATGCTGCGCAACCACATTCGGCACATAGAAGTCGGGATCATCCGCATAGGCCGCGGCGAAGGCGCGCTGATGCTCGGCTTCCGCCGCATAGTCGAGTTCCCCGGCGACCGACGCGCAGATCGCTTCGGTCACCGACTTCACGTCCGCTCCCGGCAGGAAAACCGTGGCGAGATAGGAGATCCGGCGCAGGTGGTCCAAATCGCGGGCCACCGCCTGCCTGCCGCCGGGATACATCACCTTGACCGCGACCGGTCTGCCGTCGTGCCAGATCGCGCGGTGCACCTGCCCGAGCGAGGCCGCGGCGGCGCGTCGATCATCGAATTCGCGGAAGTGCGAATGCCATTCCGGCCCCATGCTTTCGGCTATGGCAGCGCGGACGGTGTGCGGCAGCATCGCGGGCGCGGCGTCCTGCAACCTGCTGAGCGCGATCCGGTACGGCTCGGCCACCTCCCGCGGCAGCGCCAACTCGTAGATGGCCAGCAGTTGCCCCAGCTTCGCGGCGCAGCCTTTCAGCTCGCCGAGCACCTCGAAGATGTGCTGCGCGGTGCGGAGCTGAATGTCCCGATTGACTTCTTCGGCCGATCTGCCGAGCGCCCGCCTGCCGATGCCCGCGGCCTGGCGCCCCGCGAAGGCCATCGGCAGCGCGGCCAGTTTCGCGCCGCGAACAGCGCCGTGAACAGGCGGTTTATCATGGGAACGCGACGCGAAGAGCCGGGATCGTTTGCCTGTGGCCCCCGGCTCGGGGCGCTCTCCGATGGGCCGGATGGTCATGACTCACCTCACAGTCGCGGGCACAAGTGTGACACAGGTGCAGTACCCGACAGTAGGGCTTAGACTGTCTGGGACGTGTTCGAACGTAGTCGAAAGGTGACTTCGATGGGATCCCAGACGGTGGTCGCCGACGTTGCCGACGAGCTGGCGCGCCGGGTTGCCGCGGGGGAATATCAGCCGGGGGATCTCATGCCGTCGGTGCGTCAGGTCGCCGAGGAATTCGATATGAACCGCGCGACGGCGCAGCTGACGCTGGGCAGGCTGGAGTCGTACGGTTTCGTCGAAGCCCGGCGCGGCAAGGGATTCACGATCCGTGACGTGCGGGAGGCGGGCGGGGTGGACGTGTACCGCCAGCTGTTCCGATTCTCGATTCCCATGCCGGACATCGCGATGGAGATGTTCCGCGACATCGTGGACGTCGAGCGCGATCTCGTGCTCGAGACGCTGCTCGCCTACACCGGTGGTGAACAGCGGATCGATTCGGCCGAACTGAAATCCGCCATCGACGAGCTGGAATCCCTGGCGCGTCAGCAGGTTCCGGATCTGCGGCAGATGCTGGCGCTCGAGGTCGCACTGGTGCGCAGACTGCTGACCACGCTCGGTCTCCCCATGCAGCGGGCGATCTTGAACTCGATCGGTGAGACGGTGCTCGAGGTGCCGGAGGCGGTCGAGGCGTATTTCGCGGGCGCGCCGGATCTGCACGTGTTGGTCTGGCGGGCGCTGGCCGCGGTATGGGATTCCGGCTCGGGGCCGAGCGAGGCTCAGCTGGCGCTGTTCGAGGATCTGTTCGGCATGTACCACGAGAAGGTCATCGCCCGCTTCGAGGAATTGGTGGTCGGCGTCGAGGAGAGCGCTGACGTGAACCAGGCCGCCACCGCCTAGTCTTTTCGTACACTGCACAGTGCGTCTGGGACGATTTTCGCCGACCATCCGCTCGCTGCGCATAAATCAGCTGGGACGTCGCGTTCCCTGAGGGCATCTGTCCCAGACGCTAATGGGTCAAATGGGATGAATCGGCCGCGGCTCGCGTGGGTGTTTCGTGCCGCTGTGCACCGCGCCGACCACCACGAAATCGTCTACGGGACAGGGTTTCAGCGGCGTGACCGAGTGCTTCTGGGTCGCGGGGTCGAGTTCGGCCCGAAGCCGTGAACCGGGGATCGCACCGGCGTAGGGGTGGCCGCCGCTACACCGGTGCGATCGTCCCGGACTCGACCGGACGGATCCCGCGCGGCCCTACCGCACGGCATCGCCGTCCGGAATCGATGCCCGGACTCAGGCCCCGCCGTTGAGCTTGTTGAGGCGCTCGCACGCCTCGACGTACTCCTGGATCAGGCGGTTGACCACATCCGCGGAGCGCTCCACCCGGTTCATCATGCCGACGATCTGGCCGACCGGATTGAAGTTGACGTCCTTGGCGGCCTCCGGATAACGGTGCCCGCGCTTCACGCCTTCCAACGCGACCATCATCTGCAGCGGCATCGGCAGCGGGTCGGGGGTATCGGCCCGCTCCCACGCCTCGGTCCAGTCATTGCGCAGCATGCGGGCGGGCTTGCCGGTCCATGCGCGCGAACGCACGGTGTCGTGGCTGGTGGCGTCGATGTAGGTCTGCATCTGGGCGGGCGGCACGTTGGCTTCCTCGACGGTGAGCCACACCGAGCCGGTCCACGCGCCCGCTGCGCCCATCGCCATCGCGGCGGCCACCTGGCGGCCGTTGCCGATGCCGCCCGCGGCCAGCACGGGCAGGTCGCCGACGGCATCGATGACCTGCGGCCACAGCACCATCGAGGAGACCTCGCCGCAGTGGCCGCCGCCCTCGGTGCCCTGGCAGACCACGAAGTCGAGGCCGGCACGCTTGTGGTTGAGCGCGTGCTTGACCGAACCGCACAGCGCGCCGATCAACCGGCCGGAATCCTGCACCTGCTCGATCACGTCCTCGGGCGGGGTGCCGAGGGCGTTGGCGACCAGCTTCGCCTTCGGGTGCCGCAGAATCACCTCCACCTGCGGGCCTGCGGTGGTGGCGGTCCAGCCGAGCAGCTGGTTGTGGTGCTCGCCTTCGGGCAGCTTGGGCACGCCGTGGTCGGCGAGGATCTTCTCGGCGAAGTCGCGGTGCCCCTGCGGGACCAGTTCGGCCAGCTTGGCCTCGAGTTCTTCCGGGCTCAGTCCATCGATGCCCTTGCCCTCGTACTTGGAGGGGATCACCAGATCGACGCCGTACACGCCCTGTACGTGCTCATCCAGCCAAGCCAACTCGACCTCGAGCTGCTCGGCGGTGAAGCCGACGGCGCCGAGCACGCCGAGTCCGCCCGCGTTGCTGACCGCGGCCGCCACGTCGCGGCAGTGGGTGAAGGCGAAGATGGGGAATTCGATCCCGAGCCGTTCGCAGATTTCGGTACGCATGGCGTGCTGGTCTCCCTAACTGCTCCGCCGCGAACGGCGCGGCGCAGGTGTACTAGAACGAGTTGCATAAGTGGCGCTCGGTCCGGCCTGGTCGCCGCACGTCGAGTCCACCGCGAGCCGCTGATATCGCCATGAAGCGGCTGCGGCATCCTCGACTGGCCTGTGCACCATGCCTCGACAGTAACACGTTCTAGTTTTCTGCGGAATGCGATGCCGGGTCAGGCGATGGCGCGCTCCAGTTCGGCGAGCGACTCCTCCAGGTGGTCGAGCAGACGGGGCAGTTGCGGCACACTGCGACGGCAGCCGACCAGGCCGAAGTCGAGATTGCCCGCGTTGGAGGTGAGCGTGATGTTCACCGCCTGACCGTCGAACGGGATCGACAGCGGGTAGCTCGCATCGAGACGCGCGCCGTTCCAGTACATCGGCTCCCGCGGGCCAGGCACATTCGAGATGACGATGTTGAAGGTCGGATTGGTCCACGGGATCAGCGCGGGCACTAGATTGAGAGCGAGCGGGCTGAGCATCAGTGCCGACAGCGCCATCGTCTGATTGCACGACAGCGTGCGGTAGACGTCCTTGCCGTCGCGCATCGACGCCGCGACCACCTGCAGGCGCTCCAGCGAATCGGCGATGTCGGTGCCGAGGTTGCACAGCACCGCGCCGACCTTCACTCCGTTGGTCTCCTCGTCGTCCTCGGCGCGCAGCGACATCGGCACCATCGCGACCAACGGCTTGTCCGGCAGGGCGTCTCGTTCGAGCAGGTAGCGCCGCAGCGCGCCCGCCGACATGGTGAGCACCACGTCGTTGAGCGTCGAGCCGGTCGCCTTCTTCACTTGCTGCAACCGCTCCAACGGCCAGGACCGCACCACCGCACGGCGCGCGCCGCCGATCGGGACGTTGAACATGGTGCGCGGCGCCGCGAACGGCAGGGTCAGCTGCTGCCGCGACAGCGCGGTGCGCGCGGCACGCAGCACCGACGCGCCGGATGTGGCTGCGGAGAACAGGTTTCGCGCCGCACCACTCGTACCGGACGGCGTCCTGCGCCTGCCCCGAGGCAGGTGCCACGGCACGTGCGTGACACTCGAGGACGGATCGCTGGTCAGCGTGCGCCGGAGCAGACGCTGGGCGGAAACACCGTCGATCAACGCGTGGTGCATCTTCGAATACAGTGCGAACCTGCCGTCGGCGAGGCCCTCGATCAGGTGGAACTCCCATAGCGGGCGGTGCCGGTCGAGCAGACTGCCGTGCAGCCCGGAGACCAGCTCCACGAGCTGGTCCATGCGCCCCGGTCCGGGCACAGCCAGCCGCCGCACGTGATAGTCGAGTTCCACGTCGTCCGCGCGCGTCCATGCCATCTGCGGGGACCCGAAGATCGTCGCGGGATGCTTGCGAAAGGCCGGATCGATGTCGGTGCTGCGTAATAGCTTGTCGTGCACTTGTGCGGCGAAGTCCGCTCCGGCGTCCTCCGGCGGCTCGAACAGCTGCAACGCTCCCACGTGCATCGGCTGTTCGCGGGATTCGGCGAGCAAGAAGACGGCATCGACCGGCGCGATGAATTCCATGATGAGTCGCCCCCTGACGACATGGTGAAGATGTTCGGAGTTCGAATCGACCACGTTGTCGGCGGGCCCGCGCAGCCATGAAACCGCCGCGACACGACAAACCTACCCGGGCGCGACGGACCGCGTTCGGTGAATCACCGAACCTTCGAGGCCAGCAGGTAGGCCTGCCCGAACCGCTCGTCGGGACCCGGCTCGCGCACCATGCGAGCGATCATGGCGAACCCGGCGTCACCGAGCAGACGCGCGAGACGCTTCGGCGCCCACCGGTAGGCGCGAGTCACCTTGTGGTCGAAGGCTTCCACCGCGTCGGGCTGGTCGGCTGTCTGGAAAGCCAGCAACACGTGCCCTTTGCTTGTGAGTACCCGATGGAACTCGCTCAACACGTGCGGCACGCGATCCGGTGGGAGGTGAATCAACGAATACCACGCGACTATGCCGCCGAGCGCCTCGTTGCTTATCGGTAGCTGCTCTACGGAACCTTGCGCGAAAAGCAGCTGCGGATGTTCCACGCAGGCCAGCTCCACCATTCGCGGCGAGAGATCGATCCCGAATACCTGCGCCCCCAACGCAGCGAGGTGTCCGGTGATCCGTCCCGGGCCGCAGCCGACATCGGCGATGGGGCCGGAGCCGTTGCCCGCCACCGATTCCACGAAGGCGCCGAGCATCGCCCGGTCGAGCACCGCACCGGCGAGGTGGTGGCGGAAAAGCTCGGTGTAGAGCTCGGCGACGTCGTCGTAGGCGGCTCGGGTGACGGCCACGTCGGGGTGTTCGTCTGCGAAGTCTTCCGTCGAATCCAGCACCCGGAGCAGCGTATTACGTGCTCACTCCCCCGAATCGAATGCCTGGGCGACGGGGAGGCTGTCCTCGTAGCCGTGGTGCCGGGTGATCAGTGTCCACGCGCTGTGGGATCACCTCTCGGGTAATTGGGCGGCAGCCTCCGGCGCCGCGGGCGCGTCCGCTCGTGCCGCTGTGTCGCGACCGCGCGCGGTTCCCAGCACGGAACCTAGGATGACCAGCGGGAAGCCGACCGCCATGCCCGCGGTCAGCGGCTCGCCGAGCGCCGTGACGCCGAGCAGGATCGCCACCGCGGGATTGATGTAGGTGATCACCGTCGCACGGGCCGGGCCGACCTCGGCGATCAGCGCGAAGAAGAACAGGAACGCTACGGCCGTGCAGATCACCGCGAGGCCGAGCACCGACCAGGCCGCGTCGGCGGTGATGCGCGACGGGCGCAGCCACCCCGCGAACGGCGCGTAGATCACGGCCGCCAGCAGCAGCGATGCGGTCACCACACCGAGCGGGGGCAGATCGGCCAGTGCGCGATTGATGACGATCGGACCGACCGCGTAACCGACCGTGGTCAGCCCGATCGCCGCGATCGCCGCCGGATTTCCCGAATCGACATCCAAGCCGACGAGCGCGGCGACGCCCGCGAACCCGACGAGCAGTCCGACCACTCGGTGCGCGTCGAACCGGTCGTGGCCGAGCACGGTGACGATCACCACGGCGATCAGCGGCACCGCCGCGATCAGCAAGCCGACCGTCGAACTGTGCAGCGTGGTCTCGGCGTACCCGATCAGGAACCACGGCCCGGTGATCTCCACCAGGGTGTAGAGCAGCAGAGGCCGCCATCGCCGGAACACCGGCGCCAGCGCGTCGGCGTAGAGCGCGACCGGCAGGAGCAGCAAGCCACCGATCAGCGTGCGGCCGAACGCGACCACGATCGGGTCGAGATCCTCCACCGCGATGCGGATCATCGCGTACGGCACGCCCCAGATCACGCCCATCGCCAGGAAGAGGGCCCACCCGCGGCGGGTCATCGCACGACCACGGCGCGGTGCGGACGGACGGCGACCGATTCGGTGCCGGGGGTTGAGAACATGCTCCGCTCGCTTTCGACCACTGGGAGCTTATCCAGGTGATCCGATCATCCGACAGATCCACTTCCCCGCTCCGGCAAGGCCGGTTCGCTCCGGTCCATGTCCCGTTCGTCCTATTTGAGCGAATGATGCGCGCATGCAACGTTGTTCGAGCTAGTCTTCGCCCTGAGCGAAGGGAAGGCATCATCGTGGTCGACGTGATCCGCCGACTGGCCCCGAGCGAGGAGATGTTCGCCGCGGGCGAGGTCTTCATCGGTTATGCGGCACGGGTATCCGGTCGGTTGGACCTGCCCGCGCTGACAGCCGCCGTCGAGGCAGTCGCCCGGGCGCATCCCATTCTGCGCGCCCGCATCGAGTCGTCCGGCGACGGCGGTCGAGTCTTCACCCTGACGGACGCGGCACCCCAGGTCTTCGTCGCCGACGGCAACACCGAATTCGCTCTCACCGGCGCGAAATTCGACCAGCGCACCGGCGTCTGTGGGCTGTGCGTGGTACGCGACGGCGACACCGCGAGCGTCACCCTCGTGATCCATCACAGCATCGCGGACGCGTTCCACGCGTTCGCCATCGTCACCGAGTTCTGGGCCGGGTATCGAGACGCGGTCGGCGGAAAGACCCCCGAGTCGCCGGTGCACGCGTTCCCCGAATCGGTCGAGCATCTGCTCGCAGCGCGAGGCATCGAGAAGATGGCGCTGCCCGGCGCCGGGGCCGCTGCTACCGCGCCGCAGGCACCGCAGCCGCGCGACGACGACTATCCGACGCTGCACACCACCCGATGCCTGCTCTCCCGAGAGGAGACTGCGGCGCTGGCCGCCCTCGGACATCGCGAGAACGTCACGGTGCACGGTCTGGTGTCGGCGGCGCTGTTGCGGACCGAAGCCGAGATCCGCGAGCTACCGCTCACCGGGCTGCTCTACCTGTACTCCGTCGACCTGCGGACCAGGGTGAGCCCCGAAATCTCCGCCACCGAAGGGACGAACGTCCTCGGTTTCGCCAATTACCTTTCCCCCGAATCCGCCGTCACGCTGGTGGAATCGGCCCGCGGCATCAGCGCGGCGCTGCACGCGGGCCTGGCCGCGGGCATCGTGCAACGCACGCCGTTGAGCATCCCCGACATGGCGGCGGCGCCGCGACCGGCTTTGCCCGGCGTGGTCATCGCGACCAACTGGGGCACTATCCCGCCGCTGCCCGAGCAGGACGAGCTGCGCATCGACGACTTCCACTCCACCATGCTCGCGAAGCCGGACCTGACCGGCCGCCGTCCGCAGCAACCGGGCGGCGGCACCTGTGTCATCAGCACTTTCGCCGGACGGCTGAGTGTGGAGATCCATCATCCTGAGGAATTCACCCAGCTCCATCGCCATCGCGTCGAAGTGCTGGCCCGCAACCTTCGCGCCGTGCACGACTGATTCCGCCCGACGCCGAGCGCACCCGGTTACGCGTCACCACTCGCGCGTTGGCGGGCGAATTCGCGTGGTCACGCTGTTAAGTTGGCCCCTCCTAGGAAACCGACGCCGCCGGGCCACTGCGCCTGTCCACAGTCGTTCGTCCCGGTGACGTCGAGCTACGGAATCACTTCGATGAACGGAAGGAACAGCATCCCGTGGCAAGCACAGCCGGTGGGCGAGTCGCAGTGGTAACCGGCGGTTCTCGTGGCATCGGCCGCGCGTGCGCCGAACGGCTCGCCGGTGACGGGTTCGCCGTCGTCCTGAATTTCGCGTCGAATGCCGCCGAAGCCGACCGCGCCGCCGAGGAGATTCGCGGCGCGGGCGGCGTGGCGCTCACCGCCCAAGGGGACGTCGCGGACGAGTCCGCGATGGCCGCGGTGTTCGACCGGGCCGAAAGCGAATTCGGCGGCGTCGATGTCGTGGTGCACGCCGCGGGCCGGATGCAGCTCGCGCCGGTGGCCGAACTCGATCTGGCCGTTCTCGACAGCCTGCACCGGACCAACATCCGCGGCACTTTCGTCGTCGACCAGCAGGCGGCGCGGCGGCTGCGACCGGGCGGGGCGATCGTCAATTTCTCGACCTCGGTCGTCGGAGCCGCGTTTCCGACGTACGGGGCCTACGCCGCCAGCAAGGGAGCCGTCGAGGCGCTGACCTTGATCCTGGCGCGCGAATTGCGCGGACGTGACGTGACGGTCAACGCGGTGGCACCCGGGCCCACCGCTACGGACCTCTTCCTGGACGGGAAGGACGACGCCACCATTGCGCGGCTCGCCGAGGCCGTGCCGTTGCAACGACTCGGCACACCCGCCGACATCGCCGCCGTGGTGGCGTTTCTGGCCGGCCCGCACGGCCACTGGGTCAACGGCCAGATCATTCGCGCCAACGGCGGCTTGATCTGAGCGAATACGCCGCGGGCCGCGATCACGCCGGGAGGGAGGGGTCGGCGGGCGCCGGGGGGTCCATTGGACGCCAAGCGAGGGGCGGGG